>NZ_CP020946.1:2513024-2827152 GCF_002208115.1 Bdellovibrio bacteriovorus
CTAACCTCAGATCCCCTATACCAATCTGAGAAGAAGACCTTCAACGAACGCCTGAACGGCAAAGAGCTTTGCCCCAGTATCGGGGTCGCAAATTTTACTTATGAAACCTCCATAGTACCGGACAAAAAGTGCATCTACCCTGATGTCAAAATTGCAAAGGTGTACCTGGAAAGCGACAGGGAGTGGGCGAAATCTCTAAAGGTCCTTCAGGTCCTCGACAATGGTTTCATCGTATCCAGCAACTCCCCAAGGGCCACGACCATCTTTATCCACAAAACCGATCAAGAAGGTGTCGTTGATGATACCTACTTAGCGAATGACCCAAATAAATTCCCATTCTATGAGTATACAGGGCCATATTCGTACAATAGCTTAAGTGGCAAACGAACAGTTCACTCATTTAAGAAGGTCGACAGACAAGTCTTCGTACAAGCCCAGAACGGCCTAAACTCTTACTTCTATCTTCGGGACCTTTTCGGAAACGAAAATCTATGGGACTGGGTAGAAGCCATAGAGAAGTCATACAAAAAGTTTGGATACAAATAGGTGCATTATTGCTCCTTGATATCTGTGGGGGAGATAGTCCAGCAGCTTGGGCAATGGCATAGCAGCCTCCCCCTCCCCGCCCAAAGAGTCGGCAACAACTCCAATAGCCTCCGAGAAATAAGGGATTTCTTCTTTTAATTCAGCAATCGCCAGATCCCATGGCGCTACTTCATGCGCCACACGCCCCAAAATCTTATCCCAAATCTTAGCGCATTTCGGGCACCCTTGCGAAAGCTTAGAAACAAAGTCCTCGGAGTTCCATCTCGGCCATTCAGATATCACCTTGGGCATATGACAGGCTTTCTTCTTTATAGCCTTATCAACCAACTTTTTTGCCCTGGAAATTCTATTCTGAACAGTGCCAACCTTAAGAGACTCCCCGAAGCCCCTCCAATATCCAACCTTCTTCAAAATCGCGGTTAAAACATGCGTTGGCTTCAAAAGACCGTTTTCCACTAAAATCTGATGCAAAACCCAAAGATGAAAATCTATAGCCTGAGCGTCCCGTATGTTACTTTTGATTTTTTCCTCCTGGATCAAGAACGCTTTCTCTAGCACAGCCAGGAATAACTGCCGTTTGATAAAATCATCTTCAATGAACTCGTAAGGATTCTGATCTCGCTCCAGTTGCTCGGCGGACCGGCTCAACGTAACCATTCTAAATTGAAGATCTTTTCTGACACTTCTCTTATCTAGGCCACTATTTTGAAGACTCAAAAAGTTGGTCCTAATACGAACAGAACTGACCACTGCCCGTCGCTGATGTGGACTCAACTCTATTCCCAGCTTGGATAACTCGATAGCCATTCGGGAAACCAATTCCATCTCTTTGGGCCAATGTGAAAACTTATCTTTTCTTCTATTTTTTCTATTCATGAGAAACCGCCAGACCGAACCCTTTGCCGTGAATAGTTACGGCTCACGCTTGATACGAGCAAGAACTAAGTTAGCCTTCATGAAAGTCGTAATACCTTGCACAATGTGCACATCAGATAAAGCATGCACCTGTAAAAGCGCCCTCGTATCGTTCTTCGAACTATGCCAACGGACTTCGTCCAGGATATTAACGCGGAAACCTTCGTCAAATGCAGTCCCCCTCCCCCTCGCAGGGGCAGGTATTGATAAGCTCAACGCTTCACTTCAGGAGTCGCCTCTAGCCTCAGATGTCTTAAACACTGCTCGCAACAACAATCTCGAGGTCAAAATGACTCGTTTAGACAAAAAACCTACACTTAGAGTTGGATCTGAAAAGATGTTTATTCATCTTTTGCTAGACCCCACCCACGAAATGATCACGGGGTTAATCTCAAATCCCAATCGATTCAAAAGCTGGACGGACTACGTTGAGTTCATCCAGAGCATCCTCCCGCTAACGAGCATTCAAACGGCTAAAGTCACTAGACTTGATTTGAATATCGATTTCAACACGCCCTTCAATCAGCTAATCCAGCAAATCAATATAAAACAGAAGAGTACCGGCACCCGATACGAGGATAAAAAAGGAGAAAGAACAGGCATTTACATCGGAAAAGGCAGCGAGATTCTGGTCATCTACGACAAAAGCAAGAAAGACAAACTTTCCTCATCACATTCGAGAATTGAACTACGCCTAGCCCGAAAAAAGCTACCGACTCAATCCTTATACGATCTTCCTCAATACCTAAAGAGCAAATCCTTCTTCTCGCATCTGGAAGGAGTTTACGTTGCACCGACGCCAACTCTTATCAGTGACAGCCAGAAGAAAAAGATACAGGAGTTTCAATCCATCTTACAAAGAGATGGCTTCTTTGCAGCTCGCAAGGCTATGGATCAGAATCGGAACTTCGACCGCGACTTCGTCCAGGTTTTAAAGATATCCCCATGGCCTACCCACCCCTCTGAAATCTTTAAACGTGGAATACAAGCCTTTTTAGAGGGCAATAGCGATACGACTAGCGACCTTCACTAGCCGACCCCATAAGTCAGCCAGTGTACTGCTAAAGCAGCATAAGGTTTCACTTAGAACTGGATACTCTCCCCGCACGGCTCTTTTGTGACGAAAGTCCGATAGTTTTTCTTCAGCCGGGGCGAAATTCACCTGCACTTGATCCTTTTTAGACAAAACTCCGCAAGTTTCCAACTTGTGGGGGCCATACAATTTTACCCAAACCCCTTCCTATAGGAAGGTTTCATTTTACAAAGGAGGTTTTAAATGGGTATAGAACAATCATCAACCTTAGGTAACATTGCACACAATGCTGGACATTGGCTGACGGTCAGCCAGTTGGCGAAGAAGTTCAAAGTTCATCCTGAGACTATTCGACGATGGGCCAACAGCGGGCGGCTAAAACATATCCGTCATCCCATCAATAAATATCGCCTATTTCTAGATACGGACTTTAGCGAGGGTAAAGATCATGATTAAAAAAGCAGTCGCTTACGCAAGAGTTTCATCAAAAGAACAAGAGCGCGAAGGCTTTTCAATTCCAGCACAGAAAAAGCTTCTTCAAGACTACGCAAAAAAGAATGGCTTTGAAATTGTCCGATTTTTTGAAGAGGCGGAAACTGCCAAGCAAGCTGGCCGAAAGCAATTTCGAAGGATGTTGGATTTCCTAGAAGAGAATCTGGACATCAAGGACGTCCTAGTCGAAAAGGTTGACCGAATGTATCGCAACTTTCACGACTCGGTGTCCTTACAAACGAATGCCAATCATCTTCGCCTGCATTTCGTAAAACAGGGGAAGATTCACTCAAAAGACTCTAAGTCTCACGACAAGCTTCACCATGATATTGATCTGGCCGTGGCCAATTATCACGTCAACAACCTTTCAGAGGAAGTAAAAAAGGGTTCTGATCAGAAAGCTGCACAAGGGGGCTGGCCAGGGCCAGCCCCTCTTGGGTACAAGAATCGCCTTGAGGATCACACCATCATCATTCACCCCGAAGAAAGCGTTCTAATAAAGAAAGCCTACGACCTGGCCGCCACCGGACAATACTCACTACTAAGGCTTAAAAAAGAAATGCACCGTTTGGGCTTGCGCTCCAAAAGAGCAAAGGTTGAGCTATCGAAATCAGCAATGTCTCGAGTTCTGACCAATCCATTTTACTATGGCTACTTCCTACGCAAAGGAACCCTATACAAGGCCACTCATCCCCCTATCATCTCAAAAGACCTTTTCGATAGAGTCCAAGAAATAATGGGCTATGTTAAGAAACCCCATCAGACAAAGCGCCTCCTTACCTACCGTGGCACCGTCACCTGTGCCCATTGTGGATGTTCTATCACCGGGGAGGTAAAAAAGGGGCGCTATACATACTACCGATGCACCAATGGGAAGCTCATTTGCGACAATGTTGTATATCTTCGCGAAGCCGAACTAGATGAGGGCTTCAAAAACGCACTTAGAAGAATCAAGATACCTCGTGAGATCATCGAATGGACCGAAAACGAGCTGAAACAGTCCTCGGCTGCGCAATTCAAAGAGAGCCAGGCACAACTGAGCCTACTAAAGAAACGTTTCAGGGAAATAGAAGGACGACTATCACTAGCCTATGACCACTATTTGGACGGCAAAATCACCTCAGATATGTGGGAACTCAAATCAAAACAATGGCAGGATGAGAAGGCGTCACTTCAGAATCAATTAACCACTCTAGAACTCCAAGACCAAGGGGAGCAAAAAAACGTACTTCCCTTGATGGACTTGGCTTCCAAGGCATCAACGCTCTTTGATTCTATGACTTCTGATGAAAAACGGGAGATGTTAGGTTTGGTACTATCGAACCCACAAATAAAAAACGGAAGTCTTCAATATGACTTCCGTTTTCCTTTTTCCTACTTCGTGGGGATCGGCCATTTAGAAAAATGGCGGGGTGGACGGGACTCGAACCCGCGGCCTTCCGCGTGACAGGCGGACGTTATAACCAACTTAACTACCACCCCAGTGGCGTTTCGGAGAATCTTTTATAGCCAAGTCGGACACCCCTGACAACATTATTTTTAAAAAAACTTAATATCATGGCGTCCTATGCCCTCTTTTTGGGCAAATAAAGCCCTAGCCGGGCAGTTTTGAAGGGTATAAGGTCTTTGCACCATCAAGGAGACCCCAAAATGAAGAAACTTTTGGCTGTAACTGCCCTGCTACTGTCCCAAGCCGCTGTGGCTGAATCCATCACCTATGACGTTGAAGGCATGCACTGTGCTTCCTGCGCCAAATCCATCAAGGCTCAGGTGTGCAAAATGGACGGCCTGGAAAAATGCGATGTTACTGTCGGCAAAGTGATTGTCTCACCTAAAGCCGGTTCAACGATTTCTCAAGATCAGATTCAAGCGGCGATTTCAAAAGCCGGTGAATACAAGATCATCAACTCTTCAAAGTCCAAGTAAGATTGTGGAATCATCGAATCCCCTTTTCAGGGGGTTCGATTAAAAAAAATTGACCATAGAGCGCGATGACCTGGCCGCACTTCTTTGGCATAATGATCCCATGATTAACACAGTATCCGCAGCCCCCAAGGGTCGCCTGCTTATTATCGATGACGAATTTGAACTTCTGGAAGTCCTGACGGCCATCCTTGAAGGCAGCACGTCTGAAATCCACCGCGCCAACAACGGCATCGAAGGCATTGATCTGCTGAAAACCCAACAATTCGACGCGGTTCTTTCTGATGAAAAGATGCCAAAGAAATCCGGCCTGGAAGTTCTGAAGTGGATGCGTGAAAACGGCCTGCAGATCCCTTTTATCATTCACACCGGCTATGGTCAGAAGGACATGGTGCTGGAAGCTCAAAGATTGGGCGTGTATGCCTTTATTGACAAGCCGTGGGATGAAAACTCCCTCATTTCCACCGTGGAACGTGCCCTAAAAACTGGGATGGAGCAAAAGAAGGCCTAAAGGCCTTGTCTCCCCCACCCAAATCCCTCATCATAGAGAGCATCCGGGCCTGTGGCGCCCTAGAATAGGAACTCTCATGAACAAGCTCTTTTGGATCGACATGGAGATGACCGGTCTTGATGTCGAGAAGGAAGTGATCATCGAAGTGGCGGCCATCGTCACGGATCTGAACTTCAAGGAACTCGAAACATTTGAAACCGTGGTGAAGCAGCCCCAGAAATATCTGGACAGCATGGACGCCTGGAACACGGAACATCACAGGAAATCCGGCCTGACCGCTAAGGTGCCTACCGGAATGGATCCGGATCAGGTGGAAGCCAAACTTGTGGACATGGTGAAGAAGCACTTCCCGGATCCAAAGGACAAGCCGGTACTTGCGGGGAATTCCATCATGCAAGACCGCCTTTTCATCAACAAGTACATGCCGGAATTTGCCGGTCGCCTGCACTACCGCATGGTGGATGTGTCTTCCTGGAAGGTCATCATCAACAATAAGTTCAAATACGTGTACCAGAAGGCCAATAAGCACCGTGCCCTGGAAGACATCCGCGAAAGCATCCAGGAACTGCGCCACTATACCGATAAAATGCACTTCACGAAATAACGCCCAAACATGCGTCCACTGCGGATCTTAAGGCAGCGGACGCATGCTCATTTCTTTTGACTCGAAAATCAAAGGCCCCTACTTTCTTGTGCAGGAGCTGAATGATGCGCAAAAGTCTGCTGTTTTTGCTATGTCTGTTTCTTCCTGTGGCCGGCATTGCTGCCGAGATGGTTTACATTTACCATCCGCCGGAATCTGAAATGGATCGTCGTTACGCCTACCACTGGGATCTCTTAAAGGCGGCGTTGGAAATCACCAAAGATAAATATGGGCCCTATGTTTTAAAGCCCAGCGTGCGCATGACGGAAGACCGTCAGATGCGCGAGCTTTTGTCGAACTCGCAAAAGCTGACTGTCATGATCCGCGAAACATCCATCAAACGCGAGCGTCAGCTTGAGACCGTGCGCATCCCCATCGACAAAAGCCTGATTTCTTATCGCGTTTTGCTGATCAATAAAAAAGACAAGGCCACTTTTGCCAAGATCACCACACTGGATCAGCTAAAAAAAATCCCCATGCGCCAGGGCGAAGGATGGGGGGACAATGCCATTCTTGAAAGCGCCGGATTCCGCGTGCTGGAAGAAGTTTACTATGATCGTATCTTTGAAAATCTGGTATTCAGCGCTCACACCACGGCCTTTCCCCGCGGCGTAACTGAGGTGCTCGAAGAATATCATGCACGCAAAGAACGCCTGCCTCAGTTGATGATCGAAGAAAATCTTTTGTTGTATTATCCCCTGCCGACTTATTTCTGGTTTCCGCAGACAGCAGAGGGAAAAAAGCTCGCACTCCGAACCAAAGAGGGTTTGGAAAAGCTGATCCAAACCGGTGAATTTGACCGGATGTTCAACAAAGCCTATGGCAAAGTTATTGCCGATCTGAATCTTAAGAACAGAAAACTGTTCAGAATCGACAATCCCATGTTGCCAACAACGGTTCCCTTCGACGATAAGAAGCTGTGGTTTGATCCGACCAAATAAATTCGGATCAGACGGAAGGGCTGCCTTATGCCGCAGAAGAAAACCGCTGAAAACGAATCGGCCTTTAAAAACTGGATCAACGAAGCACTGGTGCGCCGTATGGCCGAACATGTGCAATATCACCACCCTGCTTTTGATAGCATGAGCTTTCAAAAGCTCAGCCGTGAGCTGTCCGCGCTGGAGATGAAACCTCGTGTTCAGTTGATCCGCGGACGCTTGCAGTCTCATCTTCCCGAAGACTACACCAAAGCCTTAAACATTTTACTTAAAGCCGTAACGAAGCCCAAACCCGGTGTTGAGCCGCTGGCAGGCTTTGATCTTTGGGCTTTCACTGAGTTTGTCCAAGCTTATGGCCTGGAACATTTTGATGAATCCATGAAGGGTCTGCACACGCTGACCCAGAAATTCACCGCCGAATGGGCTGTGCGTCCCTTCCTGATCCACCGTCAGGAAGAAACCCTGAAACAGTTGATGGCCTGGACACGGGATGAAAGCCATCACGTGCGCCGCTGGGTTTCGGAAGGCTCCCGCCCCCGCCTGCCGTGGGGCGAGCTGCTGCGCGAATTTATCAAAGACCCGGCTCCGACATTAAAACTATTGGAAGAGCTGAAATACGATGAAGAGCTTTACGTGCGCAAGTCCGTGGCCAATCATCTGAATGACATCACCAAAACTCATCCCGAGGTGGTGATCAAAACTCTGAAGCGCTGGCAGAAAGAGTCTCCGAAAGAGCATAAAGCCAAAATCGACTGGATCACCCGTCATGCTCTGAGAACGCAAGTAAAGGCCGGAAACCCGGAGGCCTTAAAGCTTTTGGGTTATCACACCGAAGCCACCGTGAAGCTGCATGATCTGACGTTGAAGCCAAAGACCGTGAAAACCGGCGGCCACCTTGAAATGTCGTTTGCTCTGACAAGTTCAAAAGATGCAACAGTTGTCGTGGACTATGCGATTCACTATAAAAAGGCCAACGGCACAAATTCAGCCAAAGTGTTCAAGCTTGCCAATAAAGAGCTGAAAGCCAAAAAGCGGATGGAGTTCACGAAAAAGCATTCCTTCCGCCCGGTGACCACGCGAGTCCTTTACCCGGGCTCGCATGTTGTCGAGATCTTTGTGAATGGAAAGAGCCTGGGGAAGGCCACTTTCCTTTTGAAGGATTAAAGGTCTTTCTTCAACTGCTCCAGGGATTTTAGAACTTCCTTGAAGCGCTCCTCTTTCACTTCCGGATGAGCCAAAGCGATCTCGATGGTCTTTTTGGCTTCGTCCTTTTGTTTTAGTTCTTTCTGGATCTCAGCCAAAGTTTGCAGGTTATGAAGACGAAGATCTTCACCCAACTCCACTGCCAGCTTGGCCTGCGGCAGGGCTTTTTCGTAAGCCTTGTTACGCACGTAGTAGTTTGCAAGCTTCATGTGCGGCACGTAGCTGTTGGGATCAGCCTTTTCAAGTTTCAGCAGCCAGGATTCCTCGATTTCGGGAAGTCCGGCCTGGCGGAAGTAATACAACGTCGCCATCACTTCGCCCGGTCTTTTTTCCGAAAGCTTCAAAGAACGCACTTCTTCCTGCAGTTCTTTTTGAATTTTTACGACTTCTTCTTTTTGCCCCAGAGCTTCGGCAGATGTTTTCCACATGGAAAGGGCTTCCGCCCGCTCTACCGGTGCCATCGGACTGACATCCCAGGCCGCCACCCATTTGACGGTGTCGGCTTTGGATTTTGTCAGATTCTGCAGGAACTCACAGTTGGCCTTCAGACGTTCTTTCAAATCAGCCGGAAGTTCTTTCTTTTCATTCTGCAGAAACTCGGCCCATTCGTTGGTGGCTGTCACGCCGGTGAAACTTTGCGGCTTCAGATCGGCCCATTTTTTCAGGATGGCAAAATACTCGTCCGTCTTCTTGTCAGCACGGGCCTTCTTTGCAGCCATTGAAGTTTCGGCCGAGGCAAAACGATCCGACTGGGAATCAATCTGGCGATACCACTTTACTGAACTTTCCATATCCAGAGCGTTGTAGGCATTCTCGGCCAGGGTTTCGATGGCCTTTTGATCTCCGGCCTGTGCCAGTTTTTCAAGATCCGCAGCGGACTGCAGGTTCTTTTTCGCGTCTTTGATACGTTGGGCGTAAATATCGGCGGGCGCAAAATCCAGGGCACGATAAAGCTCGGTGCCGTCGGGTTTTAAGATCAACACTGTGGGAATAGCTTTAATATTGTACTGCTTCCCGAACGATTTATTGACGGTCATGTCAGCATTCAAAGCAACAAGAACGAAATCTTTCGTGACGCTTTTAAAAGCCTTGGTACCAAACACTTCGGTTTCAAGACGAACACAGGCCGGACACCAAGGGGCGCCGTAATCAACCAGCAGATTTTTTTTGGACTTTGCCGCCAAAACTTTGGCAGCTTCCAGATCATTTTCGATAAAGCCGTGGTGGTTCTTGTGAACTTTGCCCGTGGAAGCTTTCACTTCCGGCTTGGCAAGGTCGGCTTTTTTGACTTCGCTTGCTGACTTTAATTTTCCCGCGGAAAGCATGTAAGTGATTTTATGCTCTTCACAGACGGTTTTCTTGTCGTCGCAGACATAGAAGCCAAGTTCGAATGGCTCATTTTCTTTTGCTGGCATGGCGAAGATCAATTGAGACTCTTCTTTAACAAGAGGCGCGATCTCCGCGCCCTTCATAACAAAGGCAGCAGGAGCTTCTTTATTGAAATGAAAACCTTTTTGAATGGCGCCGACAATTTTTCCGTCTTTCACGGTGAATGTGGCTTTGCCGTCCGAAAGACGACCGAATGCGGATGCCGCGATGAACAGGGTTAAGATAAAACCAAGAACCTTCATAAGTCCTCCTGAATATCTTAAAACCCTATCACGGCGAAGGCAGATAACAACGCCTACGCCGCTCATGCTGCGGCGTAGATGTAAAAAGTCACCAGGCACCTTTTTTAGAAGCCGTCGGTGGTTCCTACTTTGCCCCAGTCGTCCATGGAATCGGTTGCGGGGGCTTTGCGTGGGGCTGCGGCGACCGGCGCTGGGCGCTTCTTGGCGGACTTGATGTCGATTGCTTTGGATTTGGACTGCCCACTGCTCACAGCGGCTGTGATTTCACGACGCACGCCTTTGATGGTGTAGGTCAACAGGTCCACGACTTTATCCAGTTGCTGGGCTTGCGCTGACAGCTCCTGGGAAGCGGCGGCCGCTTCTTCCGAAGTCGCGGCGTTCACCTGTGTCACCTGATCCAATTGGTTCATCGCTTTGCTGATCTGAGTAACCCCGTTGGATTGTTCTTCGCTGGCGCCGGCAATTTCGGCGTTCAGACTTGAAACCTTCTGAGCGGACTGCACAATTTCGCCCAGGACTTTACCGCTTTGTTGGGCCTGATTGGCTCCGCGGTCAATTTTCTCAACACTGCCCTTGATCAACTCAGTGATATCCTTGGCCGCAGAAGAACTGCGCTGAGCCAGGTTGCGAACCGCCTCGGCCACAACCGCAAAACCTTTCCCCTGCTCTCCGGCACGGGCCGCTTCCACGGCGGCGTTCAAGGCCAGCAGATTTGTCTGGAAGGCAATGTCGTCGATGACATTGATAATCTCTTCAATACGCTTGGAGTCCTGGGAAATCGCCTGCATGGATTCCATCAGGGAATGAATCTCTTTATCACCCCGGCTGGCAACCTGACTGGTTTCGCCAGACAAACGAGCGGCCTCGCGTGCGTTGTCCGCGTTGATCTTGATCATGGAAGTCAGTTCTTCCAGTGTTGCCACAGTTTCTTCCAAAGACGCCGCCTGTTCCGAGGACGCTTCCGCCAATTGTTCTGAAGAAACCGAGATCTGCTGGGAAGCCCCGGACACTTGCGTGGAGTTTTCCGTCAAATCCGAAATCACGCGGTTGATGCTGACACTCAAAGAGCGCAGCACCAGGAACGCACAGGCAATCCCGAACAACAATGCACCCAGCACCGTGCCCACCAAAAGATTGCGGGACTGAGCATAGGCGACTTCCGCCGCCTTTTGTTCAGCCTGCATGCGCTCGTTATTGCTCTTTACCATGCCGTCGACAATTTCAGTTCCACGCACGCGAACATCACGGCCTTTGGTGACCAGAATGCTCAAGGCCTCTTTGTCGTGCCCTTGATCATAAAGCTCTGTGACTTGCTGATTCAGCTCAGTCCATTCCTTATAGACGGCTTCAAATTCTGCAATACGCTTAAGCCCGGCTTCATCCGCCAGCGTTTTTCGCTGCTCCAGAATCCCGGCCATTTCCTTGTGGCGTTCAGCGATATACTTCCGAGCCGCATCCCGGGCTGGACTTCCAGCCGGATTCAAAGCAAAGTTTCTTTCATTAATGACTTGAGTAAGGAAGACTTCCTTCATCATGTGATCCCGATCAATTCGAGGCACCGTGATGTTCGTAATATGAGTCAAAGTAAAATTCAGATTCCCAAGACTGCGCCAGCTCATCACCGCAATCAGAGCAGAACAAATCACAAGGATCCCAACAATCATAGACACTTTAAAATTCAAACTTCGTACGTTCATGATTTCCCCTTAATGGGGGAATGTATCGGGCCCGGATTAAATAAACCTAAGGAACAAACCAGTTAAATTATTTTGATTTCGATTCTGAAATCTCAAGATCTTCAATAAATTCCAATTTCAAAACACCACAAAAATTCTTAACAACACAAAAAAATTCTACTCTACTCCCCCATCTATCGCACGCCACAAGCCCACACAACCAAGCTGGTCACCAGCAAGGGAAGAGGGGCTGTCTGGGGTTAGAAACCGAGTTCCACAGCGCAAGTTATGTCGGCAATAAAAAAGAAGAACGAACAAAGGCAAAAAAAAGGGAGCCACGATGGGCTCCCAAGCGCGAGGAAAAATTGGCCATGATGGCCAATTTTCGCGAAGTCCGAAGGATCGAGGGCAGGAGCCCTCGACACTGTCCGAGAGTTTCTAACCCCAGACAACCCCTCTTCCCTTACGGGTTGATTAGTAACGGTAGTGCTCAGGCTTGAACGGGCCTTGAGGACTCATGTGCAGGTACTTGGCTTGTTTGGAAGAAAGTTTCGTCAACTTCACACCCAATTTATCCAAGTGCAATGCCGCCACTTTTTCGTCCAAGTGCTTAGGCAAGCGGTAAACGGCGATGTCCTGGTACTTGTCACAGTTGTTGAAAAGTTCCATTTGCGCCAACACCTGATTGGTGAAGGAGTTGGACATAACGAAGCTTGGGTGGCCCGTAGCGCAACCCAAATTCACCAAACGGCCTTTAGCCAGGATGATCACCTGTTTGCCGTTTTTCAATGTGTGGATGTCCACTTGTGGTTTCACTTCACGCATTTTGGAGTTCTTGTTCAACCAAGCCATGTCGATTTCGATATCGAAGTGACCGATGTTGCACACGATCGCGTTGTTTTTCATTTTCATGAAGTGCTTGTCAGTGATGATATCGCAGCAGCCAGTTGCTGTTACGAAGATGTCACCCAATGGAGCAGCATCTTCCATCGTTGTCACTTCGAAACCTTCCATTGCCGCCTGAAGCGCGCAGATTGGATCGATTTCAGTCACAAGAACGCGGGCACCCAGACCACGCAAAGAGTGCGCAGAACCTTTACCCACATCGCCGTAACCTGCAACAACGCAGATCTTACCGGCAACCATCACGTCCGTTGCTCGTTTGATACCGTCAGCCAAAGATTCGCGGCAACCGTACAGGTTGTCGAACTTGGATTTGGTCACAGAGTCATTGATGTTGATCGCCGGAACTTTCAGTTTACCCTGTTTTACCAGGACTTCCAGATTGTGAACACCGGTGGTTGTCTCTTCAGAGATACCGATGATTTTCTTCATTTCTTTGGCGAAACGAGGCTCGTGCATCATGTTCGTCAAATCACCACCGTCGTCCAGGATCATGTTGAAGCCTTCTTTGCCCCAACCCACGATAGTTTGTTCGATACACCAGTTGAATTCCTGTTCAGTCAGACCTTTCCAGGCAAACACTGGAATGCCCGCTGCCGCGATAGCCGCTGCTGCGTGATCCTGAGTGGAGAAGATATTGCAAGAAGACCAGCGGATTTCCGCGCCAAGCTCTACAAGCGTTTCGATCAGAACCGCAGTCTGGATAGTCATGTGGAGGCAACCCGCGATACGAGCGCCTTTCAAAGGCTGCTGTTTTTTGTACTCTTTACGAAGAGCCATCAAACCTGGCATTTCAGTTTCGGCAATCTTGATTTCTTCACGACCCCATTTAGCAAGCTTTGCGAAAACCTCTGGGTTTTCCATCGCTTCTTTGCTGACTCTGTAGTCAACAACTGGAGTTTTAGCAGCAGCTTTAGTTGCTGTAGGAGCTTTCATTTTAGCATTTTTCTTCATAGCGGTTTTTCCGTTCGTCGTAGTCAATGACATTTGATTGAAGTCCTTGTCTTGTTATGTTTCTAAATTCAAATCTGCTTCAGCTTACGTGCCTACCGGCACTCCAGCTCTGCCGGCTTTCGCCGCTTAAGGCAGCGTTAAGATTTCATAGCCAGTATCCGTCACAAGAACTGTATGTTCAAATTGTGCGGACAGTAGACTATCTGCAGTATGATAGTACTTAATACTGCTTCCTGGAATGTCGAATTCGATGATTTCGTCAGTCCCTTGGTTCACCATCGGTTCGACGGTGATACAGTGGAACGGCACCAGGCGCTCGCCTTTGCCTTTTTTGCCATAGGATGGAACAAACGGCTCTTCATGGAACTTGCGGCCCACACCGTGACCACCGATCTCTTTCACGGCGACATAACCCTTGCGGGTCACAAGCTTGTTCGTTTCAAAACCGATGTCCCCGGTATAACCATTCGGACGAATGGCTTCGATACCGATATCACGCGCCATACGGGCGGTTTCCACCAGGTCCTTGGCTTCATCAGAAACGTTACCGATCATGTACATCTTGGAAGTGTCTCCAAAGAAACCATCAATCCAAGCCGTCACGTCGACATTGATAATGTCCCCGTCTTTCAAGATGGTTTTGTCATCAGGAACGCCATGGCAGACAACTTCATTGATGGAAGTACAAGTGTATTTAGGATAGCCATGATACCCCAGACATGCCGACTTGGCACCTTTGGTCGCCATAAAATCGAAGCAAAGCTGATCGATCTCGTTCGTGGTCATACCAATTTTGATATATTTATCCAGGTAAGTGAGTGTGTCGGCCGCAATACGGCAGGCAACAGTCATCTTTTTGATTTCTTCCAAAGAAAGCGGCTTAATTCCCATAGAGGATGGTATAGCACAGCCCCCCACCCTTGAACAGACCAAAACCCCAACTCCCACCAGGGAAAATCCAAGCCCACCTTTGATAAAAGCAGCCGTTTCCCCTCTAAAATCGAGCTAATAAACCACCACCCCAAAAGCCAAGCACCACCCCTACCAAGGGGGGCGGCGAAGCCCAAGCGACCCACAAAGCGGAAGCCCATACCCGCAACGACGAAGTCGAGCCCAAAAGGCGACCCCGCGAAGCGGAAGCCCACAGTACACGACGGGACGAGGGGCTGGTCAAAAAGGTCCATATACAAGGCGGAGGGCTGCCCTCGCAGCGGAGGCGTACCCATGGTACGTCGGAGCGAGAAGGCCGCCCGACAACGCAGGAGATGGGCCTTTTTCACCAGCCCCGAAACGAAGGCAAAAAAAAAGCCTAGGAGCAATCCTAGGCTTTTTTCCCCGTTTCAAACGACCTACTACTTAAGGTGTTTGGAAACTAGTTTAGTCATGTCGAACATAGAAACTTGAGTTTTGCCGCCGAAAACTTCTTTCAATTTAGCGTCAGCATTGATGTTTCTTTTGTTCTTAGTGTCTTGAAGGTTGTTCTTCTTGATGTAAGCCCAAAGTTTTTTAACAACTTCAGTACGTGGAAGTGGAGAAGCACCAACAACTGCTGCCAAAGCTGCAGATGGAGTCAACGCTTTCATGAAAGCTGCGTTTGGTTTACGAGCAGTTTTTGCTTTTTTAGGAGCTGCTGCTTTTTTTGGAGCTGCTTTTTTAGCTGCTGCTTTAGGAGCGGCTTTTTTAGCTGCTTTTGGAGCTGCTTTTTTTGCTGCTGCTTTTTTAGGAGCTGCTTTCTTAGTTGTAGCTTTTTTAGTAGCTTTTGCTTTTGCCATTCGAAATTCCTCCGTTAGGTTTTTAGTCTTGTTTATCTCGAATGAGCTTAGTGTCCCCTAGGGAAAGCCCCCTTTTCCCCTCTAAAAAAGTCCGTTTTTCACTGGGAAACGACCTTCTGGACTGAGCCTTTTACCCCTTATACCGATAAGAAAGGCATGAGTTTTCAGGCAAGCTTTAAGCAAATTCTCAGAGAGAAAATGGGTTCCGAATCCTTCGTGAACGCCTCGGAAGAAAGCCTTTTGAATGCCGACCCCTCCCACCTTGCCTTCCTGATGGGGCAGGTTGGTCGCAAAGAATTCAACTCCCCACGTGGACAATATCCGGCCCCTAAAGTTCGTCCACAACGCAAAGCTCATAACTTTTCCCCGTCACAACAACAGGCTTACGAGTTTCTGAAAAGCTGGATCTATGACCTTCCGGCCGGCTTCACCGCAAGCGAATTGAAAAAGGCATTCCGTCAGGCCGCGATGATTCTGCATCCCGACCATGGTGGAAATGCCCCGCAGTTCGTAGAGCTCAAAGCGCACTACGAGACTTTGCGCCCCCTTGTCTCACTCTAGTACGAACAAATTTCAGATAAACAAGATTACATTGCTGAAATAACCTCAGACCTTTTGCATCTGCGCCGATATTGCATTAAGGAAGCAACCAGGAATAAAAAGCACCATGCGAGACCTGACTTTTACATCTGAGGATGCCTATAAGAAAAGACTGACCTATTTCAAGGTCATCTATTTTCTTACCCTCGCCGTTTCGCTTCTCTATATAATTAAATTCAACTTCCAATATAAGGTCCCGGACTACAACTCAGCCCTGATCCCGATCTGGGTGGTGCTGCTGATTGTTCCACAAGTGTGCCTAAGACTGCTGAAAAACTATCTGATCTCTGCCTGTATCATGGGCACGATGTCCTCCCTGATCCTGGCCTATTTGCTTTACCTGTCGGGCGGTGTTGAGGCGCCGGGTATCTTCTGGCTGACGGCCATCCCCTTGGTCTGTGGCATCCTGGTGGGAGTTCCGGGGGCCATCGGTGGGTATCTGGCAGTCCTTGTGATCCTGGGGTTCTTCTGGTACGCACAGGCTCAAGGGTTCGGCCCCAACGTCATTGCTGAATATGGCGACTATAACCGTGAAAAGCTCTTCAATGTCGTGGTCTTCCTGCTGTTCTCGGCCTTTAACACCCACTACTACATCCGTGGGGAAAAGAGCCTGATGAAGAACCTTGAGGAGAAAAACCTCGACGTGGAAAACCTGCTGCGTGTTCTGATTCACGATATCGCCAACACCCTGTCATCTATGACCTACAATCTGGTCAAAGCCAAAGAAGACCGGGAGGAAAACCTGTCCGGCGCCCAGGAGCTGGACAAAATCGAACGTGCGGTGGATGACATCGTCAATCTGCTGGCGCAGGTGCGCCATCTAAAGTCCGTGAAAGACGGAAAAGCTGCCATGCCGCTGAAGCCTTTGAATCTGACCATGGTGCTGAACGAGGTTTACGAAAACACCGTCGCCACGGCCCAGCAAAAAGGCATCAAAATGCAGTTGGATATCTCCCGCGACCGCATGCCTATCAATGGTGAAAAAACCATCCTGAGCAGCGTGGTGCTGCAGAACCTTATCAATAACGCCATCAAGTTCTCTCACCCCGGCGAACGGATAGACCTGAGCGCCTACCCGACGGAAACCGAAGTGATCATCGAGATCCGCGATTATGGAATCGGCATTCCCAAAGAGATCCTGGCCAATATCTTCAACCTGAATTCCCAGACCACCCGCCCGGGAACTCAAGGCGAAAAAGGCACTGGCTATGGCATGCCGCTGGTGCGCGAGTACCTGCAGATGATGGATGGGACGATTGAGATCTTCTCAAGTGAGGAAACCAGCTCCTCTGCCCCGAGTGGCACTCTGGTGGTTCTGAAGATGCCGCTGGCCAAGACCGTCCTTTAGTTGTCTCGATTTAAGACTCTAAACCCCCTCGCCTTGCAAAGAATTATTAAAATTTCCTGAATCCGTGCCCACAATGAGCCGATAAGTATTCCATGGGAAAACTGTACGTCACCGGAATCACAGTTCTTTTTCTTTCGTCGTGGGCTTTGGCCACACCAGGCTCACTCACCTATCAGGGACGCATAAGAAACTCTCAAGGCGAAGCCCTTGAAGTCAACGGAGTTCAATTCGAGTTTTCGATCACCAACCCCACTGGCTCCTGCGTGCTTTACCGTGAAACTTCCAGCGCCATTGACATGCGCAATTCCTCTGGCGTCTTCGATGTGCCTATTGGCACAGGCACGAAGAACTACCCCGCAGCACCGGGCTTTAAATTACTGGACAGTTTTGACAACTCGGTCGCTATTCCTTGTGAGGGCGGTGGCTCTTACACTCCGGTTGCCGATGACAAACGCCTTTTGCGTGTGCAGTTCCATGACGGCACAGGCTGGAAGCTGATCACCCCAGACAATGAAATCCGCTCTGTTCCCTATGCCGGTCACGCCAAACTGGCGCAAAGCGCTTTGAAACTGGGCTCCAACGTAGCCAGCGACTTTGTGGCTAAAGCCTCTTTGCCGGTGTGTGGTGCCGGGACTTACCTTCGCCATATTGCTCCGGCTGGAACTTTCGAATGCACAGCGCCCGTGGTGACGGGCGCTAATGTTTCCGGAAACATTGCAGGCAGCTCTGCGGGCTTCACTGGCAATTTAACGGGGGATGTTTCTGGCACGCAAAGTGCGACTTCTGTGGATCGCATCAAAGGAACCCCGGTTGTAAATACCGGCTTGGTTTCCGGAAAAGTTTTGAAATTTGACGGGACCAACTGGGCCCCGGCCGATGACAACTCCGGAACTGCGGGAGCTATCACCTCTTTGACGGGGGCAGTTTCCTCTTCTGGCAGTCCGGCGGCCACAGTCACATTGAACGATAATACGGTTGCAACCGCCAAGATTCAGGATGATGCCGTGACCACGGGTAAAATTCTGAACGGGACCATTTTGAATGAAGACATCTCGGCCACCGCGGCCATTGCCGACAGTAAACTGGCGACAATATCCACTGCCGGAAAAGTTTCTGGCAGCGCGATCACTTCCGGCACCATCGGGGGTTCCACCGCCATCAACACCAGTGGTCTGATTCAGACCTCCAGCGGCGTGCGTCTGTACAGCGGAGCTAACTATGTGGAGCTGAAAGCCCCTGCTCTTTCGGGAAACAGCAGCTATGAACTGCCTGCCGCCGACGGCACGAACGGACAACTTTTAAAAACCGACGGGGCCGGAAAGCTTTCCTGGACAACCGTCACTTCCAGCGGAGGCACTGTCACGGGTGTGACGGCCTCGGCTCCGATTGCAAGTTCGGGCGGAACCGCTCCGGTCATTTCTTTGAATGACTCCGGCGTGACTGCCGGCACTTACAACCGGGTGACTGTCAGCGCCAAAGGCCTTGTCACAGCGGCTTCCAACGCCACGGCCACAGACATTCCGAATGTCGCTGGCGATGTGACTTCAACGGCGGGGCTCAGCAACACCAAAGTTGAAAAGATCCAAGGCACGGCGGTGGCTTCTGCGACACCGCTATTGGGACAAGTTCTGGTTTACGACAATACCAAGTGGAACAATCAGTATTTTGGATTCGGACAGCTTCGCTCCACCGTGACCGGCAATGCCCAGATGCCGGCGGCCTGCGCTACGGCCAATAAGACTTTGAACTGGAGTGCGATCACCGACACCTTCTCGTGTTCGGATATTGCCATCAGCAACACGCAGGTATCGGGCTTGGGCACGGCTTCCACCAAGGATTTCGGGACTGCTGCAGGAAATCTGGTTGAGCTGGATGGCACTGGAAAAGTCCCGGCGGCACTGCTGCCGTCCGTGGGCGACAATCTGGGAAATCACACCGCGACCGCCAATCTAAATATGGCGTCTTACAATATCACCAGCGCCGGAAAGATCTACCTGGCGGATGGTGCCTGGAATGCGCCTTCGATAAGCTTCTCCAGCAGCCCATCCACAGGCATTTCCAATAACGGCGGAATCATGAAATTCACTTCCGGAGGAAATCTGGCCATGGATTTAAGCGCCACCTCCCTGACTTTGAATGGCTCTTTCGGGCCTTTGATGCGCTTGGGTGGCGGATCTTTCAATGCTGCCAATCCGACATATTCCTTCGGTGGATACAGCACCTCGGGAATGTTCCCGGGCACCAACATACTGGGCTTCAGTGTGAACGGAACTGAAAAACTGCGCCTGGCCAGTGACGGAATGATTGGTGTCGGCACCACCTCCCCGACCCGCCGACTGCATATCGTGGGTGATGGTACGGACTATGGTGACGACATCTATCTGGAAGGCGTAAATTCCGAAACAGCCCTGCCGCAAATCAGTCTGACTCGTTCCCGCGGCACAACCGCGACCCGCAATCCACTTTTGGCCAACGACACTATCGGAACTTTGGCGTTCCGCGGTTGGGACAATACCGCACACGCCTATAGCGCACGCATTTCTTCTTCGGCTGAAACCGACTTTGCCACAGCCGTGAACGGAAACTTAAGATTCTTCACCGCCTCTGCTGGTACCGATGCCGAACGCATGCGTATCACAGGTGCGGGAAACATCGGTATTGGCACAACCGCCCCGACAGTCCCTTTGCAAATCGCGACCCGGGTGCCATCTTCTGCGGTTCACCCCCATCGTGCGGGTGTTCAGGCCCTGGGTGAAGGCACTGATGTCGGCGGACGCATTTCAGCTCTTGTCGCAAGTACGGTGGAAATTGCGACATTCTCAGGGTATCAAAGTGCTGGAACCCTTGCTTCTCCAGTTGCGGTCTCCAGCGGCCAAGCCATCACCAGCCTGACAGCCTTTGCTTACAACGGCACTCAATATCAAAACGGTGGAAATGCCGCCGTGAACTTCTATGCGACGGAAGCTCATACCACTTCGGCCGGTGGTGCGAAGATCACCTTCCACACCACCACAAATGGTGCCTCAGGGGCTTCCGAGAAAATGGTCATCAACCACAACGGCAATGTCGGCATCGGCACAACCAACCCGACGGCCAAGCTGGAAGTCAACGGCGCGGTAAAGATCGGAACCAGTGCTCCCATCGGACGAATGACCGTTTGCTCTTACGTGACTCAGACGGGAACAACAGTGGCGGCATACAATGTTCACAACTGGATTGCCGCAGAATGCACCGACGGAGTCCCAAATGCGACTTGCGTTGGCTACATTTCCAAAAGCGTTATTTCGGGTACAGAAAATAATCTAGCCGCACTAGGCCCAAATGAATCAGTTTATCCAGGATGCCCAGGATCATGCACGGCCAATGCGAATGGGGGGTTTGGGTTCTCTACGGACACCGCGGCCACGGGAAATGCCATCTATGATATTCGCGTCGTGTACATGTGTCAGAACTAAATGTGAATCCAGCCCAAAAGGTGCAGAAGTAAAAACAGCACAGCCGGCATCAGGCTGACGACAGCCCGTTTTTTAAAGGGCGCACTGGACAGGGTCACAATCAAAAACAGCTTTGAAACAAAACTTGCAAGCAAAGAGATCTCTACCAGTTTTTCATATTGAGCAAGACTGACCTGATCCGCCGCCAAAAGCTGAGCTGTGGAAATCAAAGACCCGTGAACTTCGAACAACGACACAATAAAGGTCAGAACCATCAGGCCGTCGTTACCCAGCCAGGTTTGCGCTCCCCGGCTGGCCGCCAGAATCAGGACAATAAACACCGTCAGCTTCAGCGACTCCCAGACATCCAGAACTTTTTCCGGGCCCGTGGTCAGACCTCGGGGGCGACTTTGCCTGTGCCACAAAACCACCGCCATCACCATCGTGATCAGGAACAGAATCAGGAAATGCAAGGATACGACCCGTAGTGCTTCAACACTGCCAGCGCCCACCAACACAACCGCTTGCAGCAACATGGCCAGAATCGCCGCGTGCAAAGCTGCCATCCGAACACTTTGCGACCCTTCCGTGTCATGACTGTCCTTAGCCAAACGAACGGTGGTGGCCGTGCTTGAAAGCAAGCCCCCTAAAAAGCCAGTCATCAAAGTACCGGCCCGATGACCGACAAAGGAAGACAACACCTTCCCCATCACCTGCAGCGCAGACAGGGCAAAAAACATGAAAAGAATCTTCTGGGGACGGAAAAGCCCCCAGGGATCGATGGAACCGGCCGGTACCACCTTGGATGCGACAAAAAGAAAGAGCAGGAATAACCCTGCTCTCACCCACTGATTTTTCATCAGCTATTACACCATTTTGAAACGAACACGTTTTGGACCGGCATTTTCGCCCAAACGACGTTTGCGGTCTTCTTCGTACTCGGTGAAGTTGCCAGGATAGAATTCAATCTTGGAATCACCTTCAAAGGCCATGATGTGCGTGCACACACGATCCAGGAACCAACGATCGTGCGAGATCACCACGGCAGATCCACCGAATTCCAACAATGCTTCTTCCAGCGCACGCATGGTGTTGACGTCCAGATCATTCGTCGGCTCATCCAGAAGCAACAAGTTCGCACCCTGCTTCAGGATTTTTGCCATATTCACACGGTTGCGTTCACCACCGGACAACTGACCGACTTTTTTCTGCTGGTCAGAACCCGAGAAGTTGAACCAGGAAACGTACTGACGCGCATTGATTTCACGCGTGCCCAACTGGATCACATCAGCACCACCGGACAGTTCCTCGTAAATGGACTTGTTCGGATCCAGAGTCTCACGAGTCTGGTCAACGTAAGCGATCTTCACTGTTTCACCGACTTTGAATGTGCCGGAATCAGGCTGCTCTTTGCCGGTGATCATGCGGAACAACGTGGATTTACCCACACCGTTCGGACCGATCACACCCACGATCGCCCCTTTTGGAATCGTGAAGCTCACGTCATCCAAAAGAACTTTGTGGTTGTAGGCTTTGGTGATGTTGTGGGCTTCCACCACGATATCGCCCAGACGAGGTCCTGGCGGGATATAGATGGACATCTCCTGGATTTTTTCCGGAGAAGCCTCCTTCAACAGGTTTTCGTAGTTCGAGATACGAGCTTTGGATTTTGCCTGACGGGCTTTCGCGCCCTGACGGATCCAATCCAATTCCTTTTCCAAGGTACGGGCCTTGCGGGCCTGATCTTTGGCTTCGTTCGCCTGACGCTTGTCTTTTTGTTCCAACCAGGAAGTGTAGTTGCCTTTCCAAGGGATGCCTTCACCGCGATCCAGCTCAAGGATCCAGCCAGCCACGTTATCCAGGAAATAACGATCGTGCGTCACCGCGATCACAGTTCCCGGGAACTTGGAAAGATATTGTTCAAGCCACGCCACGGATTCCGCATCCAGGTGATTCGTCGGCTCGTCCAAAAGCAGAATATCCGGTTCAGACATGATCAAACGGGCCAAAGCCACACGGCGTTTTTCACCTCCGGAAAGGTTCGTCACCGGCAAATCACCATCTGGACAACGAAGAGCGTCCATCACGATTTCGATCTTTTGATCGACGTCCCAGGCACCCAGGGCTTCCAGTTTTTCCTGAAGAGCACCCTGCTTTTCGATCAGCTTGTTCATCTCGTCCGGATCCAGATCCGGGTCAGAGAACTTGTCGTTGATCGCGTTGTATTCTTTCATTACTTTCGGCAACTCGCCCATACCGGCGAAGATGTTTTCTTTCACCGTCAGTGTTTCATCCAACTGAGGTTCCTGCTCGAAATAGCCGACTTTCATTGTCTTGGAAGGGAAGGCTTCACCCAGGAAGTCCTTGTCCACGCCTGCCATAATTCTGAGCAAAGTGGATTTACCAGAGCCGTTCAGACCCAAAACACCAATCTTGGCGCCATAGAAGTAAGAAAGATAAATATCCTTCAACACATATCTTTGTGGAGGATATACTTTACTTACGCCCTTCATTGTGTAGATAATCTCTTGAGACATGACGTCACACTCCTAAAAAGACCGGTTTCGGCCCTGACTTCGTCTATAAACGAAGTAATTTACCAGCCCGAAAACGCTTGTCAAATGGAGTTCCATTTATCACACTATCGCCCCTAGCGCAGGATGCGCTTCTGATAGAAAGCCGGGTTTCCGGCACAAAAATTAAGCAATAGCTTAGAATTTACGGATAGAAATTAGTATTTAATGAGTGGCGACAACCTAGAGCGGCAGCAAAATTCGAATACTGACACGCCGAATTCCCCGGAAAAGCCGGAGAAGCGTGAGCCGTCGTCCAAAAAGTCGCTGTTCGGCAACCTGAATTCTGACCTGAAGCACGCCCTCAACACATGGGAAACTCTGACAGAAGAGGCCGCCAACAAGGTGTCCCCTGACGAAGAGCAGTTGCAGGAAGTCAAACGCCTTCTGGGCGAGCTTAAATCCAAACTCAATCAATTCGACGAATAGAACTGGCACCCGATGGATGCGGGGATGGCCTTGATGACGGGCTGGGGCTGCTTGCAGCTCTGGGGCACGCCGTCCGGGCTCAGTTGCCGCCGCCTGCGGCGGTTCGCGCCGGCAGCTCCGCAGATGAACCTGCGTGCTTATTTTTTGTCGTGCTTGCTGCCGCCCAGGCATTCTGGGGAGACAAAGTTCAGAGTGTCTTTTTGTGTTGCCCATTCAGTCGGCGTTAGAGCCTTTTGCGTGAGAGCATGCAGGCCTGATTGAAGTTCCGACTTCAATAGATCGTTAACCATGCGTTGGCGGTCGATACGAGACTTGCCTTCGAATGAGTCAGAAACCACCAAAACTTTGAAATGAGTTTCGCTATTTGGTGGCACTGAATGCATGTGGCTTTCGTTTTCCACCCCTAGCTCTTGAGGAGCCAGGGATTGGGTCAGGATTTCACGGATGCGTTTTTCTCGGGACATTCTTTAGTGATTTCTTTTTTCGATTTTTGATTTGATAAGGTCAATGCCCATTTTAGCCATGGCATAGACGCCTTTTTCTTCAAGCTTCTTATCAACATCCTTGGCCGTGCGCAAAGCTTTTGCTGCTGCCATCTGGGCGATCGGGTTTCCAACTGGCAAACCTTCAAACTGCCCGTCTTTCTTCCATTCATCAGCCACGGTGTCGGCGATTTCCATCACTTTCGGGGCTTTCTGACGGATCACTTCGCTGCCATAGAATTCCAAGTGAACCTTTTCTTCAGGATGATGAATGTCAGAATCCACGGTGTCTTCAGAATAAACCGGGGCACCTTCGGAAACCATTTTTTTGGCTTCACGCATGGACTCATCCGCTTTTACGCCTTCGTTTTGCGCTTCGGTGTTGATTTCATCAGCGGCTTCCATCGTTGCTTGGGCCTCGCTCATCGTAGCATGAGCCTCGTCGATGATTTCTTCGGCGTCACCGCGAATTTCGGCGGCTTCGTCGATTTCAGCCTGAGCCTCGTGGTGAGGACGGCGTTTTTTTGGATGATGATGCTTCTTCTTTGCGTCGTAATGTTTGATCTCTGGCATGTTTACTTCCTTTTAAACAAATCCCAACATTTCGCGGGTTACAAAATCATAGTCGGCTTTGATCGGAGACTTTCCGGCATAAAGGCTTTTACCGGAGCGCACGGTGTTCTTCACCTCGGCTGAGGTTCGAATATAACCCTTCATCAGCGAGTCTTCAAAAGACTCTATGCACTTTTGTAAAAGCTCATGACTGAACTTCTCACGTCCATCGAACTTGGTAAAGAGAACTTTACGCGAGAACTCCAGACTGAAGTCACTGCGGATGTCCTCCAGTTCGCTCAAGTTCTTTTGCAGGCCCATAAAGGCGAACTTGTCCGGATTCACCGGCAAGATCACCTCGTCGGAAGCCACGGTCACCGCCGTGTTCGTGGCACTCAAGGCCGGCGCAGTATCGATCAGGATCAGGTCATAGCGGTGCTTGATTTTTTCCAGCGGAGCCTTCACCGCCAAAGACCAGTTGCGATTGGAGTTTAGCAACACCCGGTCCAAGACTGAATTGTTCAGACTGGACGGAATCAAATCAACATGCGGCTCGATAAAGCGCACACACTCGTCGATGCTCTTCTTTTTTTCAACGATATCCACCCAGACCGGCAGGGATTCGTCCTCCACCCCCAAGGCGAAACTCAGATTCGCCTGCTGATCCAGATCCACAAACAAAACACGTGCCCCGTACATGGCGGCTCGCAGGCCCATATTCAGGACGGATGTGGTCTTCGCCACCCCACCCTTCAGCATTTGAATGGAAATGACTTTGTGGGGATATTTGTACCCCTCTGCCAGCAACAGTTGACGGGCTTCTTCCGGCAGCAGCCACGGCGATTTGATCTTTCGTTGCAGAGTCTTTTCAGCCTTGGCTTTGATTTGATTTGGAGGAATCTCCATGAACGAGGCCAAATCGCTGAGAGTAATGCAAAACTCCTGTTGCGCCAAAGTGGACATGAAGGACCTCCGTCAGTCCTTCAAGCCTACAAGGGGGTGTTCCGCTTGGAAACACGCAGCGCGAAAAATCTAGGAAGGTCCAAAATCCTCAAGGTGACTGACCTCCTGCTTTAGCAGAGAGCGCATTTCTTCAATGTCGTCCTTATAGGACCAGAGTAATTGCTCGCGCATGCGGCGCAATTGCAGGACTTGTTCATTACTTAGCGGACGCAAGGACTCTGCCAGTTGCATTAAATGCAGGTCCACCTCGCGCTTGAAGTCGCCATAATCCGTGTCGTCTTCTTTATCCAGAAAGTCCAGGAACTCATTGATGTTCGGATTCATAGAAACCTCCCTTGTTGTATTTTGCCCCGCAACCCTTTGCTGCCTCAAACCCCCGGGCCCAGGCTTGCTAAGAATCAGCCAAAGGAATAAGCTTACAAAGTTCTTGAAAGGACCTCTATGGCCCCCGAACTTGCCGCCGCCTATGTCATCGGTTGGATCCCCTCGGCTTCCGTCACCGGACTGCACCTGTGGATGCACCGAAAAAAGGTCAAATCCCCTGCGTATCGACAGCTTCAAAAAAACCTGCAAAAAGTCGGTCTTTACTGGCGCGAGTCGCGCTCGGAAGTTGAAACCTTCACTGAAGGCGCCGAAGAGCAAAATCTGAAGTCCTATGAAAAGAACATCCTGCTGATGGGAACTTTTTTCCTGTTTCTGAGCTGGGGCGGATTTCTGTTCAACCTGATTGTTTTAATTTCCGTGCATTCACTGGCGATCTCCCGTAAAGAAAGAGCCCTGTTTGAAAGTCCACTGACCACTCAGGATCTGCCCACGGAAGAGGTGCAGAAAATTCTGAAGGAGATCCCATGAACCGCCAGCCCGCTCCCATCCAAATCCCCATCCTTGAAAAATCCAAACACTGGCTGGTCATCAACAAACCTTCAGGAGTTTCCGTTCATAACGATCCCCCCGACGTTCGCACACTGCTAAAAAAACAGCTAACACCGGGAAGCTATCAGGACATTCACCCGGTGCATCGTCTGGACAAAGAAACCAGCGGTTTGTTGCTGGTGGGACTGGATGCCGAAACAGCCGCCAATCTTTCCGGGCAGTTTCAGGAACACAGCGTGGAAAAGACCTACTACGCACTTTTGCGGGGTGAAATGCCGGTCAGCACCGACTGGCAGGAATGGAACACTCCCATTTCCGACAAGGCCGAGGGACGTAAAAACCCTCAGGGACTTTTAAAAGACCGGGTGGAAGCCCGCACCCTTTACAAAGTGCTTGAGGCCAACAAATATTTTTCCCTGGTGGAAGTGCGCCTGATCACCGGTCGCCAGCACCAGATCCGCAAACACACGGCCCTGATCCGTCATGCCATCGTGGGCGACACTCGTTACGGCGATCCCAAGTACAATGAACGCATGGCGAATATTTACCAAACCAAACGCATGTTCCTGCATGCCGCACGCATGACCGTGATGATCAATGGCTACAAACACTCGCTTGAAGCCCCGCTGCCGCCGGAATTCAAAGAAGCCATGAAAGGCTGATTAGCTGGCTTTCTGCTGCTCTTGCGAGGATGCAAGAGCAAAGATCTGATCCACGTTGCCCGAGATATTGCGGATGGATGACACGATGAACTCTGAATTTGAAGTCAACGACGTCACCCCCCGGCCGATTTCACCGGTGCTTTCACGCAGCAACTGGATGAAATCATCCATGGCTTCCAGATAATGAGTGAAGCTGTTTTTGATTTCGGTCGTGCGGGCTGATTCAATCGCCCCCATCTGACGAACCACCTCAAGGCCGGTCACGAACTTGGCCACTTCCAGCATCTCATAGGAAATCGCCGACAGGCTTTTCTTAAGCTCGGAAAACTCTTTTTCAAGGTTTCGGCAGTACTGGGCAAACAGATCGGAAAAGGCCTTTTGATTCTGCAGCATTTCGTCGAAAGCATTTTCCGACGACGCCAGCTTCGCGATGGATTCGCGAACGAAAAAGTCCACCATCAGCATCTGCACATTCAAAGCCGCCGCACGCAAAACACACTTCTGAATCACGCCTGACAGCTCCTCAACAAAACCAGACAGACCGCCCAGGTGTTTTTCAATTGTCCCTGACAACACTGAAAACTCGTGGGAAACAACGCCCAGACTTGCTGCTATCTCACCGAATTTGGCTGCGGCAATTTTCATGTTGATGGAAATAAACTTCAACTGCTGAAAGCCCTGATCCAGTCGGCCCATGGCATTATCAAGGCTTTGATTGGCCCCTTGAAAGTCCCGCAGCTTTTCAAAGACGTCATTCAACTTGCGGGTGGCGGAATTAGTGACTGCAGTAATTTGCCCAGCACCCTTCGCTCCTGACGAATGCGATTCGGATTCAAGAACTTGTACCGCCCGGGCTTTAAGCTCTTCCATGACCGCTTTCATCATAAAGCTTTCATAGTCAGGAAAACCGGCCTCTTGGATCTTAAGCATCAGATACTGATGTGACTCTTCCAGAGTGTGCTCTTTTTCATAAGCCAAGACTTCACCATAAAGCCCCTGTACGACCGAGAACAATTCAGAGGAAGGCTTAAAACGAACGGACAGATATCCATCGTCAATCGGAAACGCAAAGGCATAGACCCAATAGTAACTGCCATTACCCGCCAGATTCTTGACGTAAGCACCAACGGCTTTCCCTTGATTTAGAAAGTTCCAGAATTCTTTAAACACCGCACGCGGCATGTCTGGATGACGAATCAAACTGTGCGGAGCCCCTAACATGGATTCTTTGGGATAAACACTGACGCGAACAAAGACGTCGTTTCCGTACCTGATCACGCCCCGCTTGTCGGTGGTGGAGAAAAAGAATTCATCAAACCCGAACGGGCTTTCTGACTGGGTGGGCGTTGGACGTTTCATGGGAACCTCTCAGAAAACTTTTACAGTTTTTTGATCGGCATTTTAATGAGCATCCTTAGCTCTCCGAGACGAAAGCGACAGATGCTCATTTTAAAAGTCAGTGGATTCAAGTATTGTGAGAAAATTCCTATTTTTTGGCAGTTCCCAGCTTACTATCCAGTTTCGACAGGAAACTTGCAACTAAATCCTCACGTTCCTGCCCGACCACAGGTCGAGCGCCCAGAGGGAATTCAGTGTAAAGCTCTTTAGGAAGCTCCAGCAGGAATCTGGAAGGTGCCACCGGGCGAACCGCGCCGTTCTTCTTGCGCTGCTGACAGCGTGACATCACCAGACGCTTTTTCGCGCGCGTGACACCCACATAGAACAAACGACGTTCTTCATCGATGTCAGACCCCAGATTCTTGTGCGGCAACAGATCCTCTTCAAGGCCCGCTAAAATCACCACCGGGAACTCAAGGCCCTTGGAGGCATGCAAGGTCATCAGTTGAACTTTGTTTTCCAGTTCTTCTTCGGACAGATCGTCACGCAAAAGCATGCAATCCACAAAGGACTTGATGCTTTCCACGTCATAAGAGCGACGCCCCAGGAATGAATCCAGGATGCGTCCCAAAATTTCAACGACCATCCATTTTTTCTCGGCACTGGTTGGATCCGCTGCGGTTCCGTAAACGTATTCGCGGTATCCGATGTCCTGGAAGATCTGAACCATCTTCGCCCCCGGTGAAGACCCCACCTGGAAATCGAGGATGTTTTTCGGAAGGTTTTCAACGAACATCATCAAATCATCAATGGCGGCGCCGGCCTTGTCCTGCACACCTGCCTCTTGCCAGAATCGGCAGGCGTCGACGAAGTTGATGCGTTTTTTAAGAGCGAACTCACTCAGTTTTTCGATGGACGTGTCACCAATCCCACGTGAAGGCACATTGATGATACGACGAAGGGACACTTCATTCGGAGCCAATGCCTGCTTCAGGTAAGCCATCAGATCCTTGATCTCGCGACGGTCAAAGATCGAAGTGCCACCCGAGATATGATAAGGCACATTCGCACGACGCAAAGAGGACTCAATCAAGCCGCCTTGTGTGTTGGAACGATAAAGCACGGCCATGTCCTTGTAGGTATAGCCCTGTCTTTGGAAATTCAGGATTTCACTGACGACGAATTCACATTCGTCCTCTTCACGATCCAGAATGAACAATTCCGGCAATTGGCCGGTGTCTTCCGCGACCTGCGGGCGCAGGATCTTGCCGTGACGGTTTTTATTCTTGGAAATCGCCGCATTCGCCACCGCCAGAATTTCTGCGGAAGAACGATAATTGCGTTCAAGCTTGATCACTTCACAAGGTGTGAATTCCTGCGGGAAGTTTAAGATGTTCTTCACTTCCGCCCCACGCCAGCCATAGATCGACTGGTCATCGTCACCCACCACCGCGATGTTGTTGTGGCTTTGCACGATCTGCGCAATCAGATCCATCTGCAAACGGTTGGTGTCCTGGAACTCATCGACCATCACTTGCGTGAACATGCCCTGCACTTTTTCCAGGATTTCAGGATTTTCTTTAAACAACGTGATGGGTTTGATCAAAAGGCCTTCAAAGTCCACCACCCCCAGATGCTCCAGGCGTTTGGTGAATTTCGGTGTCAGGACTTCGACCATCTCGTGATATTCGTCAAAGCCTTCCGTCTGCGGAGCCATGCCCGTGCGACGGTCATTGATCATGTTCAGGATCTTGTCGGCATCGAACTTGTCTTTGCCCGAGTTTTTGATGTCTTTGATCAGGTCTTTGACGATGGCATTGCAGTCACTTTGATCGACAATGCCGAAATACGGGGAAAGACCCGCATGTTTGTGGAACCGGCGCAAAATCTGCAGTCCGAACGAGTGGAAGGTCCCTGCCCACATTCCCGTTCCAGAGCTTCCCAGCTTTGCGCCCACGCGATGTTTCAACTCGCGCGCGGCTTTGTTGGTGAAAGTAAGCACGCAGATTTCCTGAGCCTGTGCCACACGCTCTGAAATCAGTCGTCCTGTTCTGGAAACCAGAACCGTTGTCTTGCCTGAACCGGCACCCGCCAAAATCAACAAAGGCCCGAAGTTGTGCTTCACGGCCTTTTGTTGCTCGGGGTTGAGCCCCTTAAACCAATCCATTATTTTTCGATTCTATAAAAAATTACTGACGGTTGTGGATCAAAGTACGAACTTCGTCTTCGAACACAACTTCAATTTTATCGGTCAAAGCGTCTTTGATGAAGCCCAGGCCGAACTTAGGGTGTTGCAGCTTGGTGTTCTTTTCGAACTTGCCCTTCATGTTGTAAGTCGCAGTTGCTGCCGAATCGTTGGCCATCAGCATGTCGTATTCATTGCGGTGGCTGGATTTGCGGGAGTTCATCGTCTGCTCACGTTTTTTCGCCGCAGCACCCGTCAAAGGCTTGCCGGTTTTAGTTTGAGCTTTAGGAAGAGAATATGTCTTCTGAGAACCGCAGATCTCGCATTTGATCTTTGCGGAAGTCGCCGAAGTGTGCGCCAGAACTACATGGTATCTGTCAGCATCACATTTTTTACAGAACGCAAAAAAGGACTTCGCGACCGGTGGCAGGGTATTCATGGACATTTGTATCTTCCTATCTAGTATTGTTGTTTCAAACTATAAATCATCAATTGTTCGTCGAGCTTCTTTTGGGCAATCTCCCCTGCACTCAGGTAGAAAGGGCCCTCTCCGCGCTCAATGCGCTGCTGGAAGTTCAACATACTCATTTCCTGTTTCGGATCGATGAACGTGCCTGTCGGTCCGTAGTGTTCCAGGAAGGCCAGGTCCGGTTCCTTGTTAAAGAACTTTTCCCAGCACTGGGTATTTACCTGTACGCGGTAAGTAATAGTTTTAGCATGAGAATGCACCGGAGCGTAAGCCCCAATTACCTCTAAATGACCATAATGCGAGTGCAGCTTCAAAGCCGGACTTCCCCACTGGGTCATCCCGGAGCATTGCTCCACGTTGGCATACCAAAGACCAAAGGCCTTGGACAGGAAACCCAGACCGTAGAACTGCTCTTCCTTTGGCAATAACGAGTTCACGGAGCACAGATTGTGCGCCACCCACTCGCCCTTATGCATTGTCGGGATGATGATAAACAGGGACAACGGGACCCAGTCCATGTCGTCCAGGGACTCAACTTCTTTTAAAACCCCGGAGGATTTGATCGGAGAAAGGCTGGCCGGGAACTTTTTGGGGTCCAGCGCCTCACGCGCCGCCTTAGAAAGAGCCGACGGACGAGCCGCAAAGCCCGCCACAAAACCCGGCATCACCGCGCAGTCATAAAAGACCCAGCGAGGCATCGCCATATTTGAAGGCCCGAAGGCACGCTCTTCCAAAGAATAAATGCGATCAGCAAAGGCCAGCTCTTTCACATCCAGAGGATTCTTAAATACCGGCGACTGGGTGAACCAGTCATTACGGTGCACAGAGCCCGGCTGAGCGATCTGATTTTCGGGACGAACAAAGACATAGGGTCTGATGTCGTCACGATTCATCCAGTCCGCTTTTGCCAAAAGAGAATTCATGCAAGTTACTCCAGTACTGCTTCAGCTTACGCGGCTGCCGCCGCTTCAGCTCTGCCCGCTGTTGCGGACGCCGACCATCTGTTCCGGTTTTACTATCTTATCAAATTCTTCGCCAGAGAGCAGTCCAAGATTGATGGCTTCTTCGCGCAGTGTTGTGCCGTTTTTATGGGCAGTTTTGGCAATTTTGGCTGCATTGTCATAGCCAATATGAGGATTCAGTGCCGTCACCAGCATCAACGAGTGCTCCAGATGCTTCTGAATCTGTTTACGGTTGGCTTCAATACCCACCACACAGTGATCAGTGAAGGATTCTGCCGCATCTGCCAGCAGGCGCACGGAATTCAAAACGTTGAACACGATAACAGGCTTAAAGACGTTCAGCTCAAAATGCCCGGTGGCTCCGCCAATTGTGGCGGCCACGTGATTTCCCATCACCTGGGCACAGACCATGGTCATGGCTTCACTCTGGGTTGGATTCACCTTGCCCGGCATGATGGAGCTTCCCGGCTCATTTTCCGGCAAGTGAAGCTCCCCGATCCCGCAACGCGGCCCGGAACCCAGCAGACGAATATCGTTCGCAATTTTCATCAGGGACACCGCGACCGAGTTCAGCGCCCCGCTGACTTCCACCAACGCATCATGAGACGCCAGTGCTTCAAACTTGTTTTCCGCAGAAACAAAGGCAATCCCCGTCTCGCGGGCGATTTCAGCAGCCGCTTCAACGGCAAATTTCGGGTGCGTATTCAAACCCGTCCCCACGGCCGTCCCACCCAACGCCAGCTCATACAGGTGCGGCAGGGTGTTTTTCACGCGCTGAATGGAATGCTTCACCTGAGTGCTGTAACCGGAAAACTCCTGCCCCAGGGTCAGGGGGGTTGCATCCATCAAATGAGTGCGACCGATTTTAACGATGTCTTTGAATTCTTTTTGTTTGTTTTCCAGAGCTTTATGCAGCTTTTCCAGCATCGGAATCAGACGGTGATGAATCTGCTCGCCCACCGCAATATGCATCGCCGTTGGGAACGTATCATTCGAAGACTGGCCTTTGTTCACATCATCATTGGGATGAACTTCCTTGCTGGGAAGCTTGATGCCCATCATGTCCATCGCGCGGTTGGCGATAACTTCATTGGCATTCATGTTGGTCTGTGTGCCCGACCCCGTTTGCCACACCACCAGCGGGAAGTGTGCATCCAATTTGCCAGAGATCACCTCATCGGCGGCCTTCACGATGACCGTGGCTTTCTTCGGATCCAGCAGGCCTAATTTTTCGTTGGTGATGGCGGCGGACTTTTTCAAGATGCCCAGGGCCCGGATCATCTCGCGCGGGAACCTGTCGCCCCCGATGCGGAAGTTTTCCGTGGACCTTTGAGTCTGAGCCCCCCAGAACTTGTCTGCGGGAACCTTCACTTCACCCATGGTGTCTTTTTCGATTCTGAATCCGCCCTCTGCCATCACTACACTCCTTTGCGAGCGACCTGGCCGACATGGGCCTGGTCTGTGGGATAAATCACGAGTTCTTGAATGTTCACATGAGCCGGTCTGGCTGCACACCAAGCAACTGTCTCGGCGATATCCTGAGCCGACAGCGGAGTCATGCCTTCATAGACCTTGTCGGCCTTGGCCTGATCCCCCAGTCGCACCACAGAAAACTCGGTGTTCACCATGCCCGGTTCAATATTGGTGACACGCACCTTGGTGCCCAGTAAATCCATGCGCAATCCTTCGGAAAGCGCCCGCACTGCAAACTTGGTGGCGCAATAAACACCGCCGCCTGGATAGGTCCAGCGGCCCGCCACCGAGCCTAAATTTATAATATGACCGGAGTTCTTTTTCACCATGTGTTCCACCACGGCGCGGGTCATGAACAGCAGACCTTTGATGTTGGTGTCGATCATGATCTCCCAGTCATCCAGTGAGGCGTCCTGCATTTTTTCCACCCCGCGAGCCAGGCCCGCGTTGTTGACGAGGATCTCGACTTCGGCAATTTCGGCTTTGTGAGCTTTGACGAATTCACTGACCTCGAAACGGTCCGACACGTCAAAACAAGCCAGCTTCACTTGAGTTTTGGGGTGACGGGCTTTGATGGATTTTTCCAGCTCCTGCAGTTTTTCATAGCGTCGTCCGGTCACAAAAATATCAAACCCCTGCGCCGCCAGCGCCTCGGCCGTCGCCCAGCCAATTCCCGAACTTGCCCCCGTAATCAAAGCCCACTTAGCCATCATTTCACCTCACCCCAAAACGATAGCAGCCCCCCTCTGGAAGGGCACCCCCACAAGCCAAATAACGCAATGCTTCGGAAAAAGTAAGCAGGTACCTTTTAGGGGGAATTCTGGTAGTTTCGCGGGCTATGAAATGTCCTTGTGGTTCTGAGAAAAATTATTCTGAATGTTGTGGTGTTTATCACTCTGGCAAAGCTTTGGCGCCGACGGCGGAAGCTTTGATGCGCTCTCGCTACAGCGCCTTTGCCAAGAATCAAATGGAGTACTTGCAGGATACGACAGATCCTCAGACTCTGGATCAAATCGACGAAGAGGCCAACCGCGAGTGGGCGGAACGCGCGAAGTTCCTGAAGCTTGAGATCATTCACGCCGAAGAAAAAGACACCAAAGGAACCGTCGAATTCAAAGCCTACTATAACGTTGATGATGAGGACTTCATCCATCACGAAGTCAGCCTGTTCCGCAAACAAGCGGGCGAATGGTTCTTCAAATCCGGAAAAATCAAAGAGGAGAAATCCAAATGAAGTACTGGCTGATGAAATCAGAACCGGACGTCTTTTCTTTGGATCAACTGAAGAAAGACAAAACCACCTGGTGGACCGGTGTGCGCAACTATCAGGCGCGTAACTTTATGATGAAAGACATGCAAGTCGGCGACGAAGTGCTGTTCTATCATTCCAATGCGACTCCTCCGGGTATTGCGGGCATTGCTCGCATCAGCAAAGCTGCTGAGCCGGACAAAGAGCAGTTCGATAAAAAATCTGAATACTTCGACCCGAAAGCCACCAAAGAAAAACCCATCTGGTTCTGCGTGCAGGTGGAATACGTGGCGCACTTTAAAAACTATATCAGCCTGCCTGAGCTGCGCGACAACACGAAGCTTGCTGACATGCTGGTTTTGCAAAAAGGCTCCCGCCTTTCCATTCAGCCTGTTGAAAAAAAGCACTTTGATCTTCTGACCAAACTGGGCGGCGCTTAGGAATGAAACTGTTTCTGGCTCCGATGGAAGGCGTTGTCGACTGGGTGATGCGTGATACTCTCACGCGCCTGGGAGGCATTGATCAGTGCGTGACCGAATTCTTGCGTGTCACCGACCGTCTGCATCCGGAAAGTGTTTTCTATAAAAACTGCCCCGAACTGAAAACCGGATCGCGCACCCGCTGGGGCACGCCGGTCTTTGTGCAGCTTTTGGGAGGCCAGGCCGAACCTTTGGCTTTGAACGCCCAGCGCGCGGTGAAACTGGGCGCCTTGGGTGTGGACCTTAATTTCGGCTGCCCGGCAAAAACCGTGAATCGTCATGATGGCGGCGCCAGTCTTTTAAAATCCTGCGATCGTGTGTTTAACATTGTCGATACCGTTCGCAAGGCCGTTCCCGCGGATGTTCCCGTGACGGCAAAAATCCGTTTGGGCTTTGATGATCCGACCAAGTGTCTGGAAATTGCCCAGGCTGTGGAAGAAGCCAATGCCACCTGGCTGACGGTTCACTGCCGCACCAAAACTGATGGTTATAAACCACCGGCTTACTGGGACTGGATTCCAAAAATTAAAGAAAAGACCAAAATAAAGCTTATCGCCAACGGTGAAATCTGGAATGTCGCGGACTTCAACCGCTGCGTGGAAGTCACCCAGTGTGAAGACTATATGATCGGCCGCGGAGTCATGAGCAATCCGTTCATCTTCAGCCAGATCAAACAAAGCCTGAACCAGCAGCCCGTCGAAGACATGAGCTGGGAGCGCGCCCGTCCCCTGCTGCCGCAGTTCTTTGAATCGAGCACTTTGTACATCAACGACTATTTTGCCGTGTCCCGCTCCAAACAATGGCTCAAAGCCCTGTCCCTGAAAAATCAGGAAGCCAAGGCGATCTTTGACGAAATCAAGGTTCTAAAAAAACCAACAGAGTTCAAAGCCAAGCTGCACGCCTTGTGCGGTGTTGATCACTTGAGCGACGGATAGTTCTTTCGATAAAATTCTTTACGGGCCGGAGCCAGCTTTTCCCGGTCCTCAGCACTGAGCCAACGATCCACACCTTTTTCAAATTTTTCCAGCAAGGCTTTGTTTTGAAGGGCCCGATCCACGTCGGCAATGACTTTGGCTCCCCAAGGGGTTTTAGGGCAGGCCACAACCACTTCCACCCGGGCTGAGTTTTCTGTCACCGGAATATGCACTACAAAATCGCTCTTACTGTTCAGAAGCTCGTTGTAATAAACCGCCTCAAACGGATAGCCCAATGTGTACTGAATGCGATTGGAATGAAGCATCTTGTGAACCCGAAGGCTGGTGCTAATGGTGATCACCTGTGGATTTTTCTGATAGTTGTTCTTGATCAGTACTTCGTCGATGCCCTCGCCGTAAAGACGACCGACCCCAAGCTTCCAGGATTTCTTTGAATCCAAAAACTTTTGCAATGAATAAGGGGCCAAATTTCGAACCTCGTCCAGTCGGCTTTTTGGCAGCAAGATTCCATTGGCGGGAATCACAAACACGGGCGTTGAGAAATAAAACAGCTTGGACCACTCGGGCGTATCCAGCCACCCGGCGTTGCAGATCTGGCTTTTACCTTCAGCTTCCTTCAAAACCCGAGGCACCGTGCCTTCCAAGGTCTTGTGCTGATACTGGGGAAGTTTCTTGCGAAGTTCGCCCTCCACGGTGTCCAACACTCCCTGCCCTTTGAACGGTCCGGAGAAAATAAAAATCGGCGGATCGTCCCACCGGATCCACGTGAGATCCTTGGCCCCTGCCAATGGGCAAAATATGTTCACAATAAGGAAGGACAATAACATCCGTCTTTTCATCAACTCCTCAAGCCTTCACGATAGCTCAGTCCGAGTTGTCAGGATAAATGTATTTCAAACAAGATATTGCGCTGTAGCCAGAATTTTCAACCAGGCACCTTTTAAGGAAGGGCGTTGTAATTGGTGGAGCTGGAGGCGTTGAATTTTTGGATGGCTGCTTTAAAGGCCTCTTGGATGCGTTTGCGTTCGTGGGCGGTCAGAGTGACGCCGTTGGCTTCGCCCATCAGCAATTTGACACTGCCCTCATTCAAATTCTGGGTCCGCATGTCCACACCGAAAGTCAGCCCTTTAAGTTTTCTTGGCTCCATCTCTGAGCCCAAGGACTGACGCAGGATTTTTTCAACGGATTCCCCGTGATTAGCCAAAGCATTGCGCGAAGACACGTTCTTCACGCCATCAGGAATAAATGCCAAACGGTAGGTGCCCGAGTAATCTGTGTTGGCCAGGCCCTTCAGGATATCTTGCTTTTCCGCCTGATTGAGCGGCTTCACCGCCACGGCCACGCAGTCATCCCCTGAACACAGGGACTTCAGCTTACCGGCTGGCACCGCCCGGGTCAGAACGTCCTCGAACTGCTTTTTCTGATCATTGAATTTTTTGGTGACCGCTTTTTCCGCGGCCCGAGTCGATTCAAGGGCCTTGTTCACATTGGATGAAGACGCCAACGCCTCGGCCGTGCCTTTTAAGTTGGCGGAACCAAGCCCGATGATATCCACCGACAAACCACCCTGCTCGGCAGCATTCAGATGTGCGATCTCGCGTTTGGCGATGTAAATCCCCGGAGAAAACTCATCTGTCGCAGTCACATAGGACTGCAGTTTCTTGACCGTCCCCGTAGAGATGTCGCTTAAAGCGTAGCGATTCTTCAAAGCCTGCTGCACTTGGGCCGTGTCGCCTTTGCCTTTACGAACGATATCAAACACGTCCTGATCAAAGGTCCTTCCATCCACCATGCTGGTGCCCGCGACCTCCGTGCGCAGCTCTTGGCGTTGTTTTTCAAGGGACATGATTTTCTGCTGCATGGTGGTTTTCAGACCATCTTTACGGAAGCTTTGCACTTCGTTCTTGTCGAGTTGTCGGGAGTATCGGGCTGCCATATTGGCTTCATCGGCCGAATTCCCGATCCCCGCCCGAAACCAGTCTTCTGTTTTGGTTCCGGGTTTCAGGGCGTCGGACTCTTTCAGCTTTTTGTTGAATTCAGCATTCGTCTTGTCAAAAACCTTTTCAAGCTGCTCTTCAATATCCTTCGGAACCTTGCCGGAAAAGGCAAAGCGCGAGGATTTAAAATCAGAATACTTATCAATGACCAGCCCTGGATTTGCGGCTTCAAGCTCCTTGATGTTATCAAACAACAACTCCTTGTGATAGTTCGTCAGCCCCGTCACAAGATTTTTGTCTTTCAAACTGTCGTTCAGATATTTCATCTGGCTGTTTTCCACATCCAGGAAAGTGACCTTGGCATCCGCCCCTTTTTCAGCCCGGGCGATCCAGGCGGTGTTCTGCTCCACGCTGGTCGGAGAATAACTGATATACCGACCCGTCAGTTCACTGCGGGAAACCTTCGCAGATCCCGCCGCCACTTCGGCGCCGGCATGAACTTCTTTTTCAGCCTTTAGCAGTCGGCCTGCAGCGGTGGCCGCTCGCGCCCCTTTGACGAAATAGCCGGCCAGCAGCGTCGGGTCCACGACGGAGCCGATTGCATAACACTCCAGCTCTTCCCGGGCCAAAGCGTTGTAACACATGTAACGGCCGTACTGCTCTTTGATTTTAGAGCCGGCAATGGTCATCAGGCTTTCAAGTTTTTGACTCTGCTCCGGGGTCATTGTCGTGTCATCGCGAGCACGCTCCGCAATCGGCACATAGGGTTTTGGGCGCACGCGCTCCAACGAGGCCATGTAGGCTTTCATATCCTGGGCCTGCACATAAAGAAAAGTCGCCGGAAGTTTGTTGACCTCTTCATCAGAAAGTTTGTTGTACCGGTGATCGTCTTTCACCAGATCTTTTTTGCAGGACAAAGAGGTGTTGCATTGTTTGAGGAACGCCGCCCGCTCGCGGTTGTTTTTCTTGATGGATTCCCAGCTATCTTCAACCAGACCGGCCAATGAAACCGTCATGTCTTTTAAAGAAACTCCCAGATCCACCATCGCATTTTTATATCCACGCAAACAGGCCAGGGCTTTTTGTTGTGCATATTCTTTTTGCTGCTGGCACTGTGACGGCAAATCACACTTGCGCATCAGTGGCGCCCAGTCAGGATGCTCCTCAGCTAGCTTCGCACAGTTTTGGGATTTGATTTCAAGTTCACAGTTCCACTGCAGTTGAGTCTGCAGTTTTTTTACCTGGTCAGAACAATCAGCCGGTCTTAAGCAGGCCATGGCCAGCGCCACCTCAGAAGTGGCCCAGACGGGACTCGACCCAAAAACTGTTAAGAAGATGACAATTATGTGAAGACCCAACTCATATTCCTCACCTATCTCTTCGGAATATGGGTCTTAGGTCAAAAGGTGATCAAAAAATTCTCATTTGGAGTCGGCAGCTTTTGTATCACCCGTTAAGGCTAGAACAATTTCTGGAAAATCCAGTATGGGCTTCGACTTTTTATCAACTGCATTTTATAGGTCTGGGCAATCCACTGCATGGTCTGCTCTGAGAAAAATACGACGTGAGTCGTATCTCGGCGATAGTGCCAATCGTGGAAGACAGCTTCCCCGCGATGACCGGAAGTCATCACTCCAAGCAGTCCTCCCGGCTTCAAAAGGCGCAACATGCGTTCGATTTCGGTACGGGGATTATACAAGTGCTCCCACACTTCGGTGCTCGTCACCAAGTGATAGGTTTTGCGCAATTCATCCTGATTCGGATGATAGTACAAATCATAATCGTGAGTTTTAAATCCACGCAGATTCAAAAGCTGCGAAAGCATCGCCGTCGGACCACAGCCAAAATCCAAAGAAGTCAGTGAGGACCCCATCACTCCGGCAGCCTTGAAGTGTTCTTCAATGCTGTTAATAAGGGGCTCGAAGAATGCCAGATACCCGGCACCTCCCTGATTTTCGTGCTGGTCATAACGCTGTTTTTCTTCCTGCGGACCAAGACGCTCTGCGGGATCCATAAAGATCAAATCACACTCTGCGCAATGAAAATAGCTGCGAACGGGCTTTTTATCCACTTTGAAGGGCGCTGAATGAGGCGAATGACAGAGCAGGCAGTTCATCTTAGATGAAACCTTGTCTCCCCCTCTTAGCTATGTCAAAAAGAATTATGGCAAAAGTATTAATCTACAAGAAAAACCCATGTCCCTACTGCGATCGCGCGATTCACTTCATGGAAGACAAAGGCATCGCCTTTGACATCATCGATCTGACCGACAAACCTGAAGAAATTGAAAAAATCAAAAATGAAACCGGCTGGAGAACCGTTCCTATCATCATGATCAATGGCAAACTGATCGGTGGTTACACGGATTTAAAAGCATTGGATGAAGAAGGCAAACTGATGCCTCTGCTGCAGGAATAAGATTACTGCCGAAGCTCCGTGCGCAGACTCATCTCCACGGGGCCTTCGAAGAATTTCGTCACACCCTCGATCATTTCATCGACAGTGCGGGCTTTCGCACAGACTCCCACCAACGTGTTACCAAATGGCAACCACACACTTGTGGTGCGAACATAGAAGCGCACTTTGCGCATCGCCAGGTCGTCCCCGAAATAGAACCGACAACGCTCGATCAATTTGAGTAAACATTTGCCGTACTCTGCACCCTCTTCTTCTGACGTGCGCGGAGCCTTCAGGCCTTCTTTCCCCGCAGGGGGTGCAAAGCCCAGTTCTTCACCCAACTGCCACATCATCCACGGACGAGCGGCAAGGCCACGGCCCGCCATCGCCATGTCACAGCCGGTTTCTTTCAGCATGTTGATGGCATCATCATAAGTTTGTACGTCGCCATTTCCAATGACCGGGAAATCGACCGCTTTATGAAGTTGTTTGATCTGCTCCCAGTCAGCATTGCCACGGCGTTTTTGCGCTGCTGTTCTTGGGTGCAGGCACACCCAAGCGGCGCCCGACTGACGAAGCCCAGACACGAACGTCAAAAGTTCGTCGAACTCTTTCGTGCTGCCAACCGCGCGCAATTTCACACTGACCGGCACCGTGGAATTTTTGACGGTCATGCGCACCACTTCGGCGGCATAGGCCGGATCCCCCATCAGCGCCACACCGTAATTGTGTTTCAGTGCTTTTTGCACCGGGCAGCCCATGTTAATGTCGATGGCTTCAGCGCCCCACTCCACCAGACGTTTCACGCTTTCAGCGATGGCGTCTTCCTCGTTGCCCAGGATCTGTGGCACCAAGCCCGGCTCGTGGGCCGCGCGCATGGTTTCAGGGGTCTTTTCAAGATTTTCGCCAGGAATACGGCGGGAGTTTAACATCTCGGTCGGCCAGATGGTGTAAGCCTCGGCCGGAAGATAGTCGCGCATGACTTCGCGCAAAGCCACGTGAGTCAGGCCCACCATCGGAGCCAGACACAACGGGAAGTTCACTTTACCGTCCAGAACCGGACGATGGAGACCCAGTTTCACTGTCTTATTTTACAGTCGCGCCAAGGAATTCAGGCGCGTATTTTTTTACAGCTTCATAGCCACCGAACAACAAACCAGAGAAGAACAAGTCTCCGTAAATCTGGTTGTCAAAGAACGGGATGCCCGCAACCAAGCACTGCACCAGACCATTGAAAGTCGGCGCGTACATTGTGCCCATCGCCCAAACACCAAAGTTAGAGACCAGGAAGAACACCGAGCTTGTCACCAAAGCGGAAGTGCCCACTTTGAAAACACTTCTTTGATCGCGCAAAGCCCAACCCAGCATCACCACCAAAGTGAAGCCCAGGTACACAAACAACATGGTGTTATGGAAACCCAAAGCCAGATCGCTGATGAACAGCGCTGCCAACGGGATCAACAAAGATTGTTTTTTGGACGGGAAATAAGCCCCACCAAACAAAGCCATCGCACCAATCGCGGTGAAGTTCCAAGGATGAGGGATCAAACGGCTGAAAGCCGCTGCAACTACCATCAAAATCAGGGTCATCATACGTGTGTTCATGACGCGCAAGCTATCACCGGTTCATTCGGTTGTCCACCAGTTCTTGGACCACCGCAGGCTCTGACAAAGTTGTCGTATCCCCCAGTTGATCCGGGTGGTTCTCGGCGATTTTACGCAGGATTCGGCGCATAATCTTGCCTGAACGGGTCTTTGGCAGGCGGGGCGCCCACTGAATCAGATCCGGAGTCGCAATAGGACCGATCTCTTTACGCACGGTCTGGATCAGCTCTTTACGCAAATCCTCGCTGGCAGTTTCACCGGACTTGAGAGTCACAAAGGCATAGATCCCCTGCCCTTTGATGTCATGGGGATACCCCACCACAGCGGCTTCCGCCACTTTATGATGAGCCACGAGCGCCGATTCAATTTCTGCCGTCCCCAGACGGTGACCGGAAACGTTGATCACGTCATCCACACGGCCCGTGATCCAATAGTACCCGTCCTGATCGCGGCGACAGCCGTCACCCGTGAAATAGTATCCCGGATAGTTCGAGAAGTAAGTGTCTTCGAAACGTTCGTGATTGCGATACACCGTGCGCATCTGACCCGGCCAGGAATCAGCAATCACCAGCACACCTTCACCCGGTCCTTGAATTTCCTGACCTTCGTTGGTCAGAAGTTTCGGCTGCACCCCAAAGAACGGCAACGTTGCCGACCCCGGCTTTTGCGCAATCGCGCCCGGAAGCGGAGTGATCAAAATGCCACCCGTTTCTGTCTGCCACCACGTGTCCACGATAGGACAGCGTCCTTCTCCAACCACGTCGTGATACCACGCCCAGGCTTCAGGATTGATCGGCTCCCCGACTGAACCCAACAGGCGCAGAGTTTTTCTTGAGGTTGCTTTGACCGGACCTTCCCCTTCACGCATCAGGGAGCGAATCGCCGTTGGCGAGGTATAGAATATCGTGACTTTGTGTTTGTCGACCACTTCCCAGAATCGCGATGGTGTCGGATAGTTCGGCACCCCTTCAAAGAACAAAGTGGTCGCACCATTCGCCAAGGGTCCATAGACAATGTAGCTATGGCCCGTCACCCAACCCACGTCGGCCGAGCACCAGTAAATGTCATTTTCGTGATAATCAAAGACATACTGATGGGTCATGCTGGCATAAACCAGATATCCCCCTGTGGTGTGCATCACGCCTTTGGGTTTTCCGGTGGAGCCGGAGGTGTACAGAATAAACAAGGGATCTTCCGCGTCCATCGGCTCTGGTTCGCACTGGTCGCTGACGGTTTTGACTTCTTCGTGATACCAAAGATCGCGGCCCGGCTTCATGTCGACAGAGCTGCCTGCGTATTTCACCACCAGAACTTTCTGCACATCCGGTGTTTTCAAAAGTGCTTTGTCGATGTTTTCTTTTAGTGCTACCACTTTGCTGCCGCGATAACCGGCATCACCGGTGATCACAAACTTGCACTGCCCGTCCAAAATACGATCAGAAATAGAATCCGGAGAGAATCCGGCAAACACCACAGAATGAACCGCCCCGATGCGCGCACAAGCCAGCATCGCCACGGCCGTATCCGGAATCATCGGCATATAGATCGTCACCACGTCGCCTTTTTTTACACCCATTTTTTTCAGGACATTGGCAAAACGGCACACTTCCAGATGCAGTTCTTTGTATGTGATTTTACGAGAAGGGGTGGAGGGATTGTCCGCTTCCCACAACAAAGCGGTTTTATCGCCGCGGGTTTTTAGGTGACGGTCCACGCAGTTGACGGACACATTCAGTTTTCCACCCAGGTACCACTTGATGCTGACAGGTTTTTTGAAGCTGACTTCTTTGACCTTGTCCCACTTTTTGATCCAATCCAGTCGCTCGGCTTGTTCGGCCCAGAAGGTTTCATTGTCCTTGATCGAACGCTCATACATTTCTTTGTATTTTGCTTCATTGATCAGGGCGTTTTTGGCCACCTCTGCGTCTACGGGATAAAGATCTTTGTGCATACTCACCTCTTATGGATTTAATCGTAAATCAACTGAGAATGAGGTCAAACGTTAACGCCCAGGAAAGTATTTAAAAGTGTTAATTAAGCATCTGTTGCACAATGATAATTCCACCCAAAAGCAAAACAAAGATCCCGAAGGCCGGCTTTAAGCGGGCCTCGGATGTATGCTGCGACCAGTAGGAGCCAACAAAAATTCCCGCCACGGCCAGAGCACCGACCCGCAAGAGCAAACCGAAGTCCATCGGTGTCCGGGCCCAAAGATCGCCAAAGAAACCCAGCAGTGAATTGGCGGCAATCACCCCCAAAGATGTACCAACGGCCACTTTCATTCCAAGCCCCGACATGCGCACCAAGGACGGCACGATCAGAAATCCACCACCAGCCCCCACAAAGCCCGTCACCGCCCCGACACCCAGTGCTTTCAGAGCAAACACTCCTGGCGCGGCAGGATCCTTCACTGCAGATGCACGAGGCAGCAACATCGCCAAGGCAGCCATCACCATGACCACGGCAAAAGAGCTTAAGATCACAACTTCTTTGTTAAATAGAACCGGTCCCCAAACCCACTGATCCGGAATTATCGGCAGCAACCAGCGACGCACCAACAACACCCCAAGAAAAGATGGCACTGCAAAATAAAATCCTGCTCGGAGATCCACCTGCCCTTGACGAAAATTCCGGACAAAGCCGATCAGGCTCGACACCCCCACCACAAACAATGAATAAGTCGTGGCCAAAGACGGCGGCAGCGAAAAGAAGTATACAAACAAAGGAACTGCCAGAATTGCACCGCCTCCGCCCAGAAGGCCTAAAGAAATCCCGACAAGACTGGCACCGAAATAACCCAACAGTTCCATAAAAAAACACCTCACCCTTTCACAGTGAAGCGGGCGTACAGACGATAAAGTCCCATTCCCGCAAGCATCGCAATCACAAAGTAGATCGCCATCTCCTGACCGGCTCCAGCAGAAGTCAGTGCCGGCCCCGGGCAAAATCCGCCCAAGCCCCAGCCCAAACCGAACAAAGCACTTCCGACCACCAGGGGCCGGGTGACTTCCTTAGACACCGGCACATGCCACTGAGTGTCCAACAAAGGTGTGCGATGCCCTTTCATCCAACGATAACTCAGCATATGAACCGGGATGGCGCCGATCATGACAAACATAAGTGACGGATCCCAGCCCTCACCCAACTGCAGAAAGCCGATGACCTTCTGGGGCTGAGTCATACCCGAAACTCCCAGTCCGATCGCAAATATCAGTCCCACCACAAAAGCCGCCGCAGTCTGTTTCATAGATGTTTTATTCATATCAGCCTCCCACCAATGCATTAAAGAGTGTGGCCGTCAGCATTCCTATCACCATGAATGTCGCGGTCGCCACCAGCGAGCGCACGGAAAAGCGCGCAATGCCGCACACACCATGACCACTGGTGCACCCACTGCCCATCACCGTGCCAAAGCCCACGATCAAACCGGCAATCAGAACCACGCCCACGGATCGGCCTGAGGTGTTCACGAACATATCCGGCTGCAAAGCACCCAACGCCAGTCCTCCGATCAACAGCCCCAGGATAAAGGCACCTCGCCACAGATCCTTGCGAACATCGCCGATAAATCCATTCACAATGCCACTGATACCCGTGACCCGGCCGTTCAGAATCAACATCAACGAGGCCGCAAGGCCGATCAAAGCGCCGCCCGTCAAAGCCATCAAAATACTGTTCATCATTTTCCTGCTCCTTTAGTCACTGCATATCCCATTTCATTCCAGCGTAGCATTCCACCCACCATGTTGTAGGTGCTGGTGAATCCCATCTCTTCACTGAGAAGTGTGGTCTGTCCTGATCTTGCCCCACTCCGACAAACAAAGACAATGTTCTCGGACGGGTTCAGGGTTTTCAAAAATTCCAGCAGTGCAGGGCCGAGCGGACGCAGCTCGGTGCCCGCAATATGCCCCAGCTCCCCGGTGTATTCTTCGGGGGTGCGCACATCCACCAGACGGAATTCGTTCATTCTTTCTTTGAGTTGTTCACAGCTTATTTCACGCATAGCAGTCCTCGCTTATTTGGCTTCACAGGACTTCATCCTAAGGCTATCCTCGGTCTGGGTGTTATGCCCGGGGACATAAAGAAAAACCTTCTCTGATGTCCCAGGACATAACTCAGGGGCCGGTCTTTGTTCTATAATGAACCATAGCCAGAAACCTGAGACAGGCTTTCAGCAGGAGGTTTTCCATGAAACTGCAAATTCAGCACTTCTTTGACAGCGTCACTTCGACGCTGACCTATGTGGTTTATGACCAGGACACACGGGATGCCGTGGTGATTGACCCCGTATGGGACTATGATCCGGCATCGGGTAAACTCTCAACAAAATCAATGGATCCGGTGGTGGCGTTTGTGAAAGAGATGAACCTGCATCCTCACTATGTCATGGAAACCCATGCCCATGCGGATCACCTGTCCAGCTCTCAACTTTTTAAAAACTTCTTCCCGGACATCAAGGTCGCCATCGGCGAACGCATCACCGAAGTGCAAAAGGTGTTTAAGAAGGTCTTCAATATGAACGACCTGAACACATCCGGTTCTGACTTTGACATCCTGCTAAAAGAAGGCGAAGTCCTGCAGGCGGGATCGTTGAAAATTAAAACCCTGTTCACACCGGGCCACACTCCGGCGTGCGCGTCTTATCTGATTGAGGATGCGATCTTTACCGGGGATGCGCTGTTTATGCCTGATTCCGGCACGGGCCGCTGCGACTTCCCGGCAGGAAGTGCTGAAAATCTTTACGACTCGGTCACTGGAAAAATTTATTCCCTTCCGGAAAACACCCGGATTTTTGTCGGTCATGACTATCAGCCCAATGGCCGGGCGTTGATGTATCAAACAACCGTCAATGAAGAAAAAAACCAGAACATCCAACTGAAAGGTCACACCCGCAAGGAAGACTTTGTGAAGTTTCGCCAAGAGCGTGATGCCACGCTGGCAGCCCCTAAACTGCTTCTGCCAAGCATTCAGGTGAATATCCGCGCGGGCCAGCTTCCGGCGGCGGAGGAAAACGGCACCCGGTATTTGAAGTTACCCCTGCGCCAGTAATTTCTTTTTGTCGAGAATGATGATTTCCCGCCCACGCTGCTCAATCAGCCCGTCTTCCACGAAGCGGGCCAGGGTGCGGATCACGGTGGGCGTGGTGGTCCCGCAGAAATCGGCGATCTCTTGCCGGGTCCACGAGTATTCAGGATGAAGTTCTTTTAAGTACACCACCGCTTCAGCAATACGCGCCGGGGCGTCTTTTTCACTCAACGTCAGTTGCTTGGCCTCGGCCCGGCGCAGTTCAATCGCCAAAGTCTCCAAAAGCTTTTCCGCGAGGTCACAGTTGCCCTTCATCTGCTGGCGCATTTCGTTTTTGCTCATAACACGAAGGACGCTGTCATCAATCACCGTGGCGGTGGCATGATAGGGTTCATTGGCAAACAGGCTGCGATGTCCAAAGATCTGGCCCTCACGAAACAGGCGCACCAGATGGTCCTTACCCGACTCGCCCCACAACCCCAGACCCACCAGGCCTGATTCGACAAAATAAATATTCTGGGGTGTTTCACCAGCACGATACACCACGTCCCCGCGGCGGAAGTTTTTTGCGACGGCTTGAGAAAACAGATCTTTGAATTCCATACTGTCATTAAATCACAAAACCGGGTTTTGGACATAAAAAAAGCCGGGCTGTTTCCAACCCGGCTTTTAGTTTCAGGAATGACCCCTGATTAGTTTACGTCTTTGTAGTCAGCGTCGATCACATCGTCGCCGCCTTTATTCGCAGAAGCATCGCCGCCGTCAGCTGCGTCAGCCTGCTGACCTTCAGCACCTGGCTGAGCCCCTTGCTTTTTGTAAAGCTCGGAAGTCAGTTTGTGCGTCAGGTTCTGAAGTCTTTCGAAGGCCCCTTTCAACTCATCGCCAGAGGCAGACTTGTTTTCAAGGATCTTCTTGGCTTCAGCAACCGCTTCGTTCGCAGACTTCACTTCAGATTCTGGCAACTGAGCACCGGAATCCTTGATCAGTTTTTCAGTCTGATAAACCAGGTTGTCGAGGTTGTTTCTTTGTGTTGCCGCCTCGGCCTTGCGTTTATCTTCCTCTGCGTGACCTTCAGCGTCCGCGACCGCACGTTTGATCTCGTCCTCAGACATACCGGACTGAGCCGTGATCTTGATCTGCTGGGACTTGCCGGAAGACATGTCTTTAGCAGATACGTGCAAGATACCGTTGGCGTCGATGTCGAATGTCACTTCAACTTGCGGAACACCACGTGGAGCTGGTGGGATGCCTACCAGTTCGAAACGGCCCAGCGTTTTGTTATCGCCAGCCATTTTACGCTCACCCTGAAGGACGTGGATGTCCACAGCAGGTTGATTGTCAGCGGCAGTCGAGAACACCTGGGATTTCTTGGAAGGAATCGCCGTGTTTCTTTCGATCAAAGTCGTCATCACGCCACCCAAGGTCTCAATACCCAGGCTTAGTGGAGTCACGTCCAGCAGAAGGACGTCTTTCACGTCACCCGCAAGAACGCCACCCTGAACTGCGGCACCGATCGCCACAACTTCATCCGGATTCACAGAGCGGTTTGGCTCTTTACCGAAGAAGTCTTTAACGGCTTTCTGGATCGCAGGGATACGAGTGGAACCACCCACCAGGACAACCTCGTCGATTTCAGAAGCTTTCAAACCGGAATCGGCCAAAGCTTTACGGCAAGGTTCCATAGAGCGTTTCACAAGATCTTCAGTCATCTGGTCAAACTTCGCGCGAGACAGACGAGTCTGCAAGTGCTTAGGACCGGACTGGTCCGCCGTGATGAACGGAAGATTGATTTCTGTTTCCTGAGCGGAAGAAAGTTCGATCTTCGCTTTTTCAGCCGCCTCTTTCAGACGCTGCAAAGCCATTTTGTCGTTCTTAAGATCAATACCCTGATCTTTTTTGAACTCCGTAATCAACCACTCAAGGATCACTGTATCGAAGTTATCACCACCCAGGTGAGTGTCACCGTTGGTTGCGCGAACTTCAACAACACCATCACCCACTTCAAGGATGGAAACGTCGAACGTACCACCACCGAAGTCGTAGATAACGATTTTTTCGTCTTTCTTTTTATCCATGCCGTAGGCCAATGCCGCCGCTGTCGGCTCATTGATGATACGTTTTACTTCCAAACCAGCGATACGACCGGCGTCTTTTGTCGCCTGTCTTTGCGCATCGTTGAAGTAAGCTGGAACGGTGACAACCGCTTCTGTTACGGGTTCACCCAAATAGTCTTCTGCCACTTTTTTCAGCTTCGCAAGAACCGCAGCACCGATCTCTTCTGGAGAAGCGGTTTTGCCCTGAACCTTGAACGCACAGTCATTGCCTTTGGCAACAACAGTGTAAGGAACCAGTTTGATCTCTTCTTGAATCTCTTCAAATCTGCGGCCGATGAAACGTTTCGCAGAATAGATCGTGTTCTCAGGATTGGTTACAGCCTGACGTTTGGCAATTTGGCCAACCAAGCGGTCACCATCTTTGGTGTACGCGACAACTGAAGGAGTGGTACGAGCGCCCTCTTCGTTCACGAGTACTTTAGGCTCTCCGCCTTCCATAATCGCGACGCATGAGTTCGTCGTTCCTAAGTCGATACCAATAATTTTACCCATACCTAAATCTCCTTAAAATTAGCTGTTTTCAGCAATTTAAATGTGTGTCCGACCCTGATTTCGTCAAGCCGGTGGGCTCACTTTTTTATGACAATTATTTAACGAATAATTTCAATATCTTACAGGGTTTTAACTCGTGTTATGAGGCAGCTGAAGGCATGATGTGACCTCGCTCCTCTCTTAAAACAAAACAAAAACAAGACCCCTCTAGGCCCTGGCGTAACCCTTCTGCGCCGGGGCCGCAATTTTTTGCGGGATCCTATTTCTTCTTGCCGAAGAAGCCACCTTCCGAGGTCACATTCAGACCGCGTGCCTTAGCAATTTCTCGCAAAAGCTTCTCTTCGTCTTTATGTAATTTTTCCGGGAACTGCACGTTCACAGTGAAGTAGATATCACCGCGGCGGTTGCCTCTGAGCGAAGGCAATCCTTCACCCGCAAGTTTCACGTTGTCACCATGGTGAGTGCCTTTAGGGACTTCCAGTTTGGCTTTGCCTGTGACGGTCGGCACTTCGATTTCTGCACCCAGAAGCATCTGCACGTAAGGCAGTGACAGCTCGGCGAAAAGATCTTCGTTGCGACGTTCGAAGTTGTTGTGTTGTTTAACGCGGATTTCAACATACAGGTCACCCGGAGGCCCCCCCATGTAACCGCCCTCACCTTCCGTCGCCACACGCAGACGTGTGCCCGTGTCCACCCCTGCCGGGATGTTCAGACGGATCTTGCGGTGTTCAGCCACGCGGCCTTTGCCTTTGCACGGCTTGCATGGATTTTTGATCACTGTGCCCTGACCATGACAGGTTGGGCATGTGGATGCCATCGCGAAAAAGCCCTGCTGGCGCACGACCTGGCCGGAACCTCCACACGTGCCGCAAGTGCTGACTTGCGAGCCTTTTTCGGCGCCGGTGCCTTTGCACTCTTCACAGTTTTTGTCGGTATCAAATTCGATTTCTTTTTCAATGCCCGTGATAACGTCTTTCAACGTGATCTCGGTCACGTAGCGCAAATCAGAGCCGCGGCGCGGTTCATTGCGGTTTCTGCGCTGTCTTTGCTGGCCGCCCATGCCACCACCAAAGAAGTCGCCAAAGATATCCCCGAAGTGCGAGAAGATGTCTTCTGCATCCGTGAAGCCACCACCGCCACCACCACGAGTGAAGGCGTCATGACCAAAACGATCGTACTGCGCGCGTTTTTGTGCGTCGCTCAGAACTTCATAAGCCCCTGCAGCTTCCTTGAACTTTTCCTCGGCCTCTTTGTTGCCGGGGTTTTTGTCCGGATGGAACTGCATCGCCAGTTTGCGATAAGCTTTTTTGATGGTGTCCTGATCAGCGCCTTTTTCGACGCCCAGAATTTCGTAGTAATCTCTTTTGCCAGCCATAGTTTATGGAACCTAACGTTGTGCGCTATTTTTCGTGATGAATATGACAAAATAGGGTGTCAAAACCACGCCCGTCAAGGCTTCCTCGAAAAAACCTTGTGCGACACGGCCCCGGGGAGGGCTTCCCTGCTGCCCGCTTCGGACAGTCCTCGCTTCGCTGCGGAACTTGCAGGCAGCAGGGAAGCCCTCTCCGTGAGCTGACGGTGGCTTTTCGGGTGCGCATAGCGTCTAAGGGCGGAGATAGGGTTAACTAAAGAATGTTTACATTATTCCGATGAGTACTACTCGGGAGGTGGTATGCGTGGGGTGATACTGATTTTTACTTTGATCTTTGGCGTTTGTTCTATCAGTTCTGCACAGATGGCTTCGTCTTCTTCGACTGTTTTCAATATCGCGAAACTTACTGAAGCTCAACCGTTGAGGTCTCCGGCTCAGCACTGCTGCAAGATCTGCAGAAAAGGGAAAGCTTGTGGAGATTCATGTATTGCCAATTACAAAACCTGCCACGTTGGGCCAGGCTGTGCTTGCGATAGTCGCTGAATTATTTGGTTGGTTTTGCCTTCTTCATGGATTCGATTTTATCCTGAAGGCGCTTGATCAGAACCGGATCTTGCTCGGTGTTGATCATGTCCTGAAGGACAGACTCTGCAAGCTCTAGATTGCCTGCATCTGAATACAAACGACCGGCTAGAGTAAGAAACCAAGGAGGGCCGCCATTCTTCCCTGCTTGAACCAAAAGATCGGCTGCTCTTTTATTGTCTTTTACTTCATACATGTAATGATAAGCTGCACGATAGGCAATTGGCCAATCTTGGGGAAGCTCCTTAACCCCTTTCTCAAAAATCTTGGTAGCGCCGTCGATATCACTAATAATAACTGTTAGAGCCAATCCACCAGCCGCATAGGCAATTCGGAACTTCGGAGACAACTCAGTTATAGTATCGAGCATCTTGTACAACCAAGAGTCTCCCACACAAATATTTTCCCCGACACTTTTTTCACAATAATCCAGATCCTGAATCGTTCGTATCCATAGCACATCGGCGATCACTTCAGAATATCCGAAAGACATCCGCTCAAGCATCGGCGGCGGGGCAATGTAAGCACCTTGATTTAGAGATTGAGGCGGAAAATTCCGCAAAGAAATCACAAGAAGAGAAAAAGAAAAGATCCCAAGCACAAGACTTGGGATCTTCCTAAAAGACAAAAAAGAATACTTCGTAGAATTACAAGATACCATTTCTAGTATTTCTAATAACTTTAGAGTCATCAATGGACCAGTGGTCTTCACCTACAGCACCCGATTGAATTACTGCAGCAGCTCCAGCTCGGAACGTTGCTGCTGCCGTCGTACAAGCCGCAGGATGAGCAGAGCCACCACCTGCTGTACAGATACCTGCTGCGATATCAGGGTTATTCGCCCCAGTCGCTCCACGCAATACTGTACAACCATTTTGGAAGGCACCATTTACTCCGCAATAAGCAGCAGCACCAGCACCAGCGGCTTTAAAGTTGGCATTGGTAATTGTTGTATTGAAACCATTACCGGCATTCGCAATTGTACCAGCAGCATTGAATCCGATATTATATCTCAACTGCCCTTCTGGAGTGTAAGCAACCGCAGAGAAACGGCTATCAAACGTATTGTATTCAGCATAGAAAGCCTTCTCTGCAGTGTAAAGAGAAGACAAATTTGTCTTCGCCTCAGACTGACGAGCTTTCGCCATGTACTTGTTGATAGACGGAATGGCGATGGACGCCAGGATACCAATGATCGCAACAACGACCATCAACTCTACAAGCGAGAAACCGCTTTGAGATTTTCTTTTAACTGAAAACATTTAAAGACCTCCATGGTTCTTTTACTAACTGTTTACCCACATAAGTGTGTCAAAAGTGAATTGTTATTGCAAGGTCCTGTCTCGAATAAGACTGGGTAATTTGTTTCATGTTTATTATGTAAGGGACACGCAGTACTCTCGACCTATAGCCAGCTTTTTTCACTCTGCTAGACTTGCCAGACACGAAAGAGTGCTCAAATTGAGTCATAAGGTAGAATAAACACATGGGTAACAATAAAAAAGACAGCAACAGCAACTATCCTTTTGCATCTCCCGAGGGGGAAGCGGGCGTCCAGCTTGTCCCAAAACTAGACACTCCGAAGATGTACAAGGTGATCCTACTCAACGATGACTACACGCCCATGGACTTTGTCGTCCTTGTATTGCGTCGCTTTTTTGCGAAAACAGAAGAGCAAGCCACTGAAATAATGTTAGATGTTCATAAGAAGGGTGCAGGTGTCGCAGGGGTTTTCAGCCTTGAGATTGCCGAGATGAAGGTGATGCAGGTCAACCAATTCGCGCAACTCAATCAGTACCCCCTAAAGAGCACACTGGAGGAGGAAGCATGATGAGCCGAGAACTTGAGCGCAAGCTCGCCGAAGCCACGGAACTCGCCAAACGCAACCGACACGAATTTGTGACTCTGGAGCACATACTCCTCATCCTGTCCGAATCCCCCGTGATGGTGGAAATTCTGGAAGCCTGTGCAGTCAATGTGCAGAAACTAAAACAGGATCTGCGCGATCACCTGAAGGTCGGCATCCCCCAAATTACCGATGAACAATTGGGATCCTATGGAGGCTTTGAATCCTGGACCCCTGAGTTCACCCTCGCCTGCCATCGACTGATTCAGCGTGCGGCAATTCAAATGAAAAGCGCTGGACGCAATCAGATTTCCGAAGGAAGCCTGTTGGTGTCTTTGTTCTATGAACAAGATTCCCACGCCGCTTTTGCACTGGCTCGCCAAGGGTTGACCCAGTTTGACATCATCAACTTTATCTCTCACGGGATCACCAAAGACGGGAAAGATCACGACATCCCTTCGGCCTCCGCACCAAGATCAGCAGAATACCAAGCTGAAGGCGCAGATGAAACCCGCGGCTCCCCGCTTGAAAGTTTCTGCGTGAACTTGAACGAACGCGCCAAACAAGGAAAGTTAGACCCTTTGATTGGCCGTGAGGACATCATTGAAAGAACCATTCAGGTCCTTTGCCGTCGCACCAAAAACAATCCGCTTTTGATCGGTGAACCCGGCGTGGGTAAAACCGCGATCGCGGAAGGTTTGGCGCAAAAAATCGTGCAAAACCAAGTTCCTGAAAAACTGAAAAATGCCGTTATTTACTCTTTGGATCTGGGCGGCCTGCTTGCGGGCACCAAATTCCGTGGGGATTTCGAAGGACGCCTGAAAGCCGTCGTCAAAGAAATCGAAAAACACCCGAACGCCATCTTGTTCATCGATGAGATCCACACAATTGTGGGTGCCGGTGCGACCAGTGGGGGTTCGATGGATGCTTCGAATCTTTTGAAGCCCGCCTTGGCCAGCGGAGATATCAGCTGTATTGGCTCCACCACCCACACGGAATACCGCCAGTACTTTGAAAAGGACCGCGCGCTGAATCGCCGATTCCAAAAAATCGACATCCACGAACCGTCCAAAGAAGACTGCGTGAAAATCCTTAAAGGCTTGCGCAAATCCTATGAAGAGTTCCACCAGGTCTCTTACTCGGATGAAGCCATTCAGGCTTCTGTGGAACTTTCCCAGAAGCATATTCACGGAAAACTGCTTCCTGACAAAGCCATCGATGTTCTGGACGAAGCCGGGGCTTACTTCCGCCTGAAGTATGAAAATGCGGAAGACATCAAAATTGGCGTCCCAGAAATCGAAGAAGTCATTGCCAAAATGACCGGCCTTCCGGTGGCAAGCATTTCTTCCAGTGAAAAAACGCAGTTGCGTGATCTGGATAAAAAACTGAAAGCCCTTATCTTTGGTCAGGACGAAGCCATCGACCGCCTGGTCGCGAACATCAAGTACGCGCGCAGCGGCCTGGGCCGTCCGAACAAACCTATCGGAAGCTTCCTGTTCACCGGCCCTACGGGTGTCGGTAAAACGGAAGTCTGCCGACAGCTCGCGACCATCATGGGTGTTCACTTTGAACGCTTTGACATGAGTGAGTACATGGAAAAGCACGCCGTCGCCCGTATGGTCGGCGCGCCTCCGGGATACGTGGGGTATGAAGAAGGTGGTTTGTTGACGGAAGCCGTGAACAAACATCCTTATTGTGTTCTGTTGCTGGACGAAATTGAAAAAGCGCACCCGGACATCACCAATATTTTGTTGCAAGTGATGGATGCGGGTCGCTTGACCGACAGCAATGGTCGCGTGGCTGACTTCAAGAACGTGGTTCTGGTGATGACTTCCAACGCCGGCGCCCTTGAAACATCCCGCGGCACCATTGGTTTGATCGATGAAAACCGTGGGTCTTTGTCCATGGATGCGATCAAAAAAGCGTTTGCGCCAGAATTCATCAACCGCCTGGATGCCGTGGTGGCCTTCCGCGATCTTTCTGAAGATATGGTCATCCGTATCACTCAGAAATTTGTGGACGAGCTGAAAATGACTTTGCTTGAGAAAAAAGTGGAACTGAACGTTTCTCAAGATGTGATTAAGTGGCTAATGAAAAAGGGCTATGACAAGGTTTACGGAGCGCGTCCTTTGGCTCGTTGCGTGGACGAAAATCTGAAGAAAGCCTTGGTGGACGAACTTCTTTTCGGCCGTCTTGTTGACGGTGGACGCGTAAGTGTTGAACTCGAAAAGGATTTGCTCAAGTTCCATTTTAGCACCACCCCCACTGGCGGAAGCGGTCAAAAAAATCAAAAACAACCTGTCACAACGTGATGGCATTGACATTCCTTTTAGAGTTATCATTATTAAATGACTCTAGAAGGAGTGCATAAATGGCATTTTTGAAACGTATTGGTCTATTTGTTCTAACGAACGTCCTTGTGATCGTCACGATCGGGATTGTTTGGTCTATCGTCAGCCGCTTTCTGGGCATGGCGGGACTTAACTCTTATATTCCGTTCCTGATGGCCTTCTGTGCCGTTTGGGGTATGGGTGGCGCGTTCATCTCCCTGTTCATGTCCAAGTGGATGGCGAAGATGTTCCATGGCGTGAAAATTATCGACGCCAACAATCCAAATCCGGAACTGCGCAACTTGGTAAACAAAGTTCATGAGTTCGCTAGACGCGCTCAGCTTCCTAAAATGCCAGAGGTTGGTATCTACGAATCCGTGGACATCAACGCTTTCGCGACAGGTCCTTCCAAAAAGAATTCTCTGGTTGCAGTTTCCACCGGACTTTTGCAGAGAATGAATGAAAAAGAAGTCGACGGCGTTCTGGCGCACGAAGTGGCCCACATCGCCAACGGTGACATGGTGACCATGACTCTGATCCAGGGTATCGTGAATGCCTTTGCGATGTTCTTCTCCCGAATCCTGGCCGGCCTTGTGGCTGCCAACGTGGACGAGAAATACCGTGAGATCGTGCGCTTTGCCGTGACGATCCTGGGCGATATCGCCTTCACAATGCTGGGTTCTATCGTGGTGAACTACTTCTCCCGTCAGCGCGAATTCCGTGCGGATGCCGGTGGTGCGAAGTATTCCTCCCGCGACAGCATGGTCGCAGCTTTGCAAAAACTGCGCTCGGTGTATGATCTGCCAATTCCACCGGAAGAAGGTCAGACTGCGACTTTGATGATTTCCAACCGCGACAAAGGTGGAATCGCCAAATTGTTCATGACTCACCCTCCTCTGGAAGTTCGCATCGAAGCTCTTCAGCGCGGTCGCTTCTAAGACGACCTGCAAGACCGCGCGCAGCGGAAAGCCAACTTTAGAATGGCTTTCCGCCCTGCGGGGTTGTTTCTTCCTCTGAATGGGCATACCCTTACTGGTATGCCTCGTATAGTACTAGCCCTGACATTCTTCTCTGTGATTCTTGGTTGCGCGACCACCTCGCGTTTTGATTCCCGTATTGACAAGCGCCTGACTCCGCCGTTGCCAAACTTTATAGCAAAGTGGAGATCTGCTCCTATTTCTGATCTGGAAAAACTGGAAGTCGGTTCTAACGAAAATAACATTCTGTGGTGGAAGACCTACACCGTTTCCATGGCAAAAAAAGAAAAGCAGCCCCAAGAGGCCTGCGCAGGCTTCACCCGCCTTTCCCTGATCCCCGAGTTCCCGCTGCATGATCTGGCTTTGCTGCGTGCTTACGAATCCTGTGAGCGCATTAACACCCTGGCAGAGCTGCCAGCAAACGTGGCGCCGTGGTACCGCGAGCTTTATATCGACATCAAACTGAAAGAGGCTTTGGCTTCTGAAGAGCTTCAGGACGACCTGCCGGCGTACATTGAAAAAGCCCGCGCTGAATCCAATAAAAAGAAAAAAGAAGAATACTACATGAAAGCCCTTTTGATCGCGCAAAAGCTCGAATTGAAAGAGGACATTCAAAGCATTCAGACCCAGCTTTATAAAAACTCTCCGCGCCTGAACCCGCTTCCGGCGTACAAAGACCTGAGTGCTGTGGCCTCGGACTATCGTTTCCATCGTGAATTTGATCAGGCTCTTGCGACCTATAAGAAAATTCTGGCGGCAAAAGAAGCCACGGCGGATGAACAGTTCCAGGCTTTGAAAAACATCCGTCAGACTTACAAAGTGGCGCAGCGTCGCACGGAATACATCAATGCGACCGCCGATGTCGTGAACTGGTCCAAAACTCAGTTCCAGAAAAACAAAAAAGACCGCCGTTCGATTGCCCGCTTCCATGATTCTCAAGTTCTGTTTGCAAAAACTTTGTGGACGGAGGACCAAACGTCCCGTGCGGTGAAAGTATTGAATGAAACTCACCGCCTGCTTCGTGGGTCCTATCCGATGGATGAGGTTTATTTCATTCTGGGTCGCATCGACGAAGAAAAAGGAGATTTCAAGAAAGCCTTGGAATACTTTGAAGCCAGCTATCAGCAGCCTGTCAGCTTTGCGGGCTTACGTGACAAGATCGCGTGGCTGAAATCCTGGAACTACTACAAGCTTTCCCAATGGCCCGAGGCGAAAAGCAGCCTTGAGCAGATGAAGGATCTGGTGAAGGATTCTTCCGACAAGGCGCGCGCCCGTTTCTGGCTGGCGCGCACGCTGAAGAAGCTGGATCAAGCTCCCGAGGCGCAAGTTGAACTGCAAACCCTGATCAAAGAAGATCCTCTCGGTTACTATGGCGTATTGGCCTACCGCGAACTGGGCTGGGAATTCCCGCCACTGAAAGTGGATGTGAACGAACTGCAGGGATTGAGCCTGTTTTCAGTTGAAGAACTGGATGCACAAACCCGTTTGACGACGGAGTGGCTAATTGCCGTGAACGAAAAACCGTTCGCGGAAAAAATCCTGAACATCGCCGTGGATGATCTGAAAAAACGCAATGTCACTTCTGAAAAGACCTGGCTTGCAGTGTCTTCCGGCTATGCCCGTTCCGGTCTTTACCTGCCGCTGTTCTCGGCGATTGGGGCGCTGGAACCTCAGGTGAAGGATCGTTTGCTAAATGACCATCCGGATCTGCTGTTCCCGCAGGCGTATGGCGACATCATTGCTGCTGCTTCCAAAAAAAGCGGCATTCCGCAGGAATTCATTTTCTCGATCATCCGTCAGGAATCCGCCTTCAACCCAGAAGCGCGCAGCCCCGTGGATGCCTTCGGCCTGATGCAGCTTCTGCCCAGCGTAGCAAAGCAGCTAGCCAAACAAAACGGTCTGCCTTATGGCGAGGCTCTGGACCTGTACAAGCCTGAAATCAACGTCCCGCTGGGGGCCTTTGAATTGAAGAATCTGATGCGCAAGTACAAGGATCAGTACATTTTGGCAGTGTCCGGTTACAATGCCAACGACAGCGCCATCCGCGGCTGGTTGAAAACCCGCTACCGTGATGATTCCGTGGAATTCATTGAAGAGGTTCCGTACGAAGAGACCCGATCTTACATCAAACTGACAATGCGAAATTACGTCTTCTATCAAAGACTGCTTCATCAGGACAAAGGCTCGCTGTTCCCGGAAGAATTGCTAAAGCTTTCCAGATAATCTCAAACAAAAAAGCCACCCGACAAGGTGGCTTTTTTTATTTAGATATCCAGTCCCAAACTCCGACAGAACAGCTTTCTGCGCTCAGGGTTATAAATGTATTTCAGCTCTATCAACGAACGAAAGCGTTCATGAAACTGCATCCCCGTAACGATAAACCCAGCCTTTAACTTCGGAATCAAGACCGACGGGTTGTTAGGGTGATGAATGCTGGTAACAACCTGGAATCCTTCTTCCTGAAGCTTTTGAAGCGTGCAGGTCAGGAGTTTGGCATAAAGGCCTATGCCGCGAAAGGATGGCAGTACCGCTGAGTTTTGCATATAATAGGTTTCAGCATCCGTTGCATGACCATAGTGCCACCCAACGATACTGCCCTCGAAAAACACAGCCAGTCTCAGCCGGTATCTCTGCTCCTGCTTACGACGTTCATCAATTTTCGCCTGCGCTTGAGGGTCATCGAACGGAACTGCCTCAGCCTCATGCCTGTTTGAATATACAGATGCGAAGTGTTCATCTAAGCAGGCATTGAGCTCTACCGCAGATACCTCTTTCACCGTAAAGCCACTTCCAAGGTCTTTTGAATACATGTACGATCTCCTAAACACCGAGCAGTTCTGGATAAAGAAAGAATATCCTATTCACAAAATCAACACCCATTTTAGACTCTAACAAATTCATTTGCTGCTCAAGAGCTATTGCAACCATCTGACCATCTACCTCCCCTTCGTTATCACAAACAGTCTCAGGGGAATGGTGCAGGTACTCACCAAACTCTCGGTCACAAAAATCACTGTAAAACTTCGTATGCAGGATAAAGTGATGCCAAGTTTTATCAAGGTAATCGATCTGATTTGTGAAAAAGAACGGGCCACTTAAAGACCCGCTCTTTTCAGCTTCATGAATAAAACGTAGTAGCAGAATCAAATCATCAAAGATCATCTCCAGCAGCACAGGAGATTTCAAGCTTGAGAACTCTTTTCCATTTACATGCTTAGCGATGATACTTTTCATGATATTCCTCAATCAAATTAAACAGGGTCGCCGCTTCCACCATGAGATCCCGCGCCACAGGTTCTATAAATTGAACCATCTTTAGCATCTTCTAGCAGATCGGCTTTGGACTTTTCATAAGAGCGGATTTCACTCCCCCGCTGACGAAGCGCTTCAATCTCCTCATTGGATAACTGCGATTCATCGATATTCATGGCGCGAAGAACGCCTCTGACAGAATTGAGCTCGGAACCAGTGAGAGAGCTCGCTTGTGCGAATGGCGCAGCCGCCACTACGATAGCCATAACCAATACTTTGTTAAAATTCTGAACTTTCATTTTTGTCTCCTTTTCCGTTAATCGGATGCAGAGACGTAATGCGAACGAAGTGCCGCCATAAGATCAAATATATGCAATCTGAGGAGGCATTCTTAAAAGAATCCCCCAGCCGTGGTCCAAGATCCGAGACTGGGGATAAGAATTCGAAAGCTTTAGCGGTTGCAGAAGGTGTCCGCGACAAGACCGGCTTGAGCGGCTGTGTATTCGGGATAGTCTGCATACAAGGTGTTGGTCAGATCCAACAGGTCCAAATTTTCGTTCCATTTGTATTTCAGGCTCTGATAGCTCAGCTCACGCAGGTCGTAACGCTTTTCAAGCGCCACAGCGCTGCCATTCAGCTCTGTCACCGTCACGACAAGCTCGTTGCCAACTTCCGAATCCACGGTGCCCGGCTCAACGGCCCAAGTACCTTTAAGAAGGCAACTGGTTCCAGACCCTGTCTGGTCAAACAAAGCTTCGGTTTGCTCGAAGTCCCCGTTGGCTTTCAGATCCATTTTAACGTAATGAAATTCGCTGCCGGAGGAAGTTCCGGTTTCGGTTTGATTGTGGAAGGTGGCGTCTTCGCTCAAGCTTCCCAAATCCAGCTCACCTGACCCCACAGTCTGATTGCACGAGATCAGGAACAAAGCGCTGAAGGTCAGAAACATTCTAAACTTTTTCATGTTCTTCTCTTCGGTTAGGGGCCTCCAGGCTTTAGTTTAAACCATTCCGGCAATATCTATATAATGTATGCCCACACTGGCCCGACCGTCTCAAGATGAGATCAAACCCTTTCGTGCTTATGCTGGCCCTTTAAATTCCGATAAGTGTTTGTGGAGAAAGGGGAATACTTCATGTTTTCTCGCAAGATGATTGTTGCAGCTGGCTGTACCGGTTTGGTGTTTTTTGGTGGACTGGGTCTATACCTGTATTCCACAGAAGAACATTCCCCTTCCCGTTCTCAAAGCTCTAAAAAAGACAGCACACGTGCTCTGGAAAAATCATTCATCACCTCTCAGACGGACAAAGTCATTGATGAACCGAGTGCGCTTTTCAACGACCCCGCCATCAGTCAGGCCTGGGGACTGAAAAAATCCGATGCGGCTCGAGCGTGGTCCGTCACCAAGGGCAGTCGTGACATCGTGATTGCCGTGATCGACACCGGCATCGACATCAAACACGAAGACTTGGCGGGCAACCTTTGGCGCAACCCGGGTGAAACCGGCAAAGATGCCATGGGCCGCGACAAAGCCACCAATGGCATTGACGATGACGGCAATGGTTTTGTGGATGACGTCTATGGCTGGAACTTTGTTTCCAACAATCCAAAACTGGATGACAATCACGGACACGGCACGCATATCGCCGGCATCATCGGCGCAGAGGCCGGAAACGGCAAAGGCATCACCGGGATCGCCCCGGAAGTCAGCCTGATGATTCTAAAATACTATGACCCGAAAGTTCCGGGCACGGATAACTTGAAAAACACCGTGGCTTCCATCCGCTACGCAGTGAAGATGGGCGCACACATCATCAACTATTCAGGTGGTGGTACTGAGTTTTCACAAGAAGAGCATGATGCCATCGCCGAAGCCGAGAAAAAGGGCATCCTTTTTGTCGCGGCGGCGGGGAATGAAAGATCCAACTCGGATCAACATCACTACTATCCGGCCGATTATAAACTGAGCAACATCATCTCAGTCACGGCGATCGATCCAAGCACGCAAGTTTTGGCATCGTCCAATTATGGTGTCGAGACTGTGGATATCGCAGCTCCGGGCCAGAACATTCTGTCCTGCCTTCCGGGGAACTCTTACGGTTATATGACGGGCACATCGCAAGCCACCGCATTTGTGACAGGTGCAGCTGCTTTGGTGATGGCACACAAACAGTCTTTCTCTGCCAGTGACGTGAAAAAATACATCTTGGCTACGGGGGATGCCCAGTCACAACTGGCTTCCAAAACCCGCACATCCCGTCAGTTGAATCTGTATAAAGCACTGACCATCCTGGATCAGGGCGTGGGCGCCACGGGTGTGATCGCGGTGAACACGGCCAATATGAAAAGCTTCAGTGGGGATCCTAATGACAAAAATTCCCGCGCCGCCGAAGACGGCGTTGATGCCACCGCCAAAGAGATGAGCCACTTTGGCCGGTCTCTGATCGATGCCATGGGCACCAAAGTTCGCCCAAGCAAACTCGGTACAAAACAGGAAAACGAAGGGTTCTAATATCTCCCTTCCCGCCTAAAAAGGAGCCCACGAGGCTCCTTTTTTACGTCTTTCACTGTCAACAATCTGGACAGGCCTATCGGTTTTTCCCAGGTCCCATCCACCACTGGGAATCAGCCCCACCCTGTGGCACACTTGCCTCCATTCGGGGGCATTCCATGAATAAGTTTGTTGTCGTTCTGTTGTTGTTGCTTTCATCGGCGTCTGCATTTGCGGGTATGGATGAGACTTTCGAGAAAATCCGCAATCAAGCCCGTCATTATCGTGATCCCGGTGCAGTGTGCGAAGAGGTCGCCCGCGCTGAGTTTTCTGAAAAATACCCTGCTCCCCAATATGAAGTGATCGTGGGCATTGCCTACAACCTGAAAGGTCGCACCGTAGGTGAACTGGACATGGTTTTGATGGATCACAACACTCAGAAAGTTGCGATGGTGGGCGAAGTAAAGTGTTACAGCAACCTGAAAAACGGTCTGACCAAAGCCAAACAACAGCGCAAACGCTTCCTGACCCACCTGGGTTCGGGCGCTCCTTTGGAGTTCATCAACACCTCCACCGGGGAAAAGTACGCTTATGACAAATTCCAGTATGTGCGTGAGTTCATCTCGGTATCGCAAAAAGGCGGAAAAGCTGTGGGCTTTGATGTCGAGCTTGAGCACAACTTGGATGAAATGACCCAGTTGCGCGACAGAATCATCCACTGCCAAAAAGACAATCTGTGCCCTGTGCCGTAAAAGTCGCTCCTGTGTTGCAATTCAAGTCTGGATCGTGCCAGACTTGATTGCACAGGGGGAACTTTATGAAATCGGTATTTTCAGTATTCATTTTCTTGCTAGGTCTGTCTGCCCACGCCGAAGTCGGCTTCAAAAACGGAAATCAAAAAACAGCTGTTCTTGCTCAAGGAAGAATCGTCGTCCACTGCTTCGGGAACAACCCAGGCGGTCCATCCCACGGCTCGTTCATCTGCCGCGAAGAAATTCTGACGGCGGGCGAGTACGACTACTTCGTCGGCCCGAAGGGTGTTAAGGGTGACTCGGTCACGCTGACCGCCCTGCACCAGGACGGATCACAAAGAACCAAAACTGTTGATTACGACAGCGCCAAAAGCCAAAGCAAGAAATCCATCAACCTGTGGATCGCCACCTTGCTGCAACGCCCGCTTCTGGATCCAGGTATCAACACTGTCAGATACAAAATCACATCCAACGGCAAAGTCACAGCCTCTGGCGAATTCGTGGCTGAGGTCAAAGACGGCGGCACCAAAAACTGCTCCCGCACAGGATCCTACACATCCAACACGCCATCGGACTGCCAAAACGGCACATCACTGTGCCGCCGCTACTTCAACGAAAACAACTACTGTCTTTAATTAATTGATAACGAAAAACTAAAAAGGCTCCCGATGGGAGCCTTTTGTTTTTTAATCCAGGAAATCGGAGGCGGAGATTTTGCCTTTGATCATGACGATCAGTCCGGCCGCCATACACGCTAGCGCCACACCCACACCGATCAGATTGCGGTGACCCAGGTTGATCATACCCAACAAAATCAACAGCGCACTCAGACCAAACGGACCCCAGTACATGTACTTGTTCCATTTTGGCTTCACCGTCGGATCTTTCGCCGTAGGTTTTTGGCTCAGTCCCACCATCATCAAAGAGTTGATACGTGCGATCATCTGATCACACTGTGGATCGCCACCTTGAGCGGTTTTAAGGTCTTCATACTTCAAGATAGCAAAGCGCAAAGCATCCAGTTCATGACAAGAACGGATAAACTCGTCATGCAGATCTTCGTTGTCAAAGTTTTCAACCAGGTTCTTCCACTTGCGCACAAGGCTTGGCTGCGCTTTCAAAGAAGGATCCTTTGGCAGACCTTCCAGCTTTTCAAAGATCACGTGGCAAGAGTAACACTCTTTCGCACGGCGACCGTTCAAAGCCCCGCACTTCGGGCAGGATTTCATTTCCTGAGCGCCCGGCTCGATCGCATGATCCTCTTGTCGCTTAGCAGCAAGAACAAGCTCGCTTTTCTCCAGCTCAGGAGCGGATTCAGCAGGTGAGCTCTCTTCAGCTTCAAGAGAAACTGCAAAACAGATCACATTCGCCGGATCTTGAGGAGGATATTCGAAACTGAATCGGCCCTCGCAGGAAATGCACTGAAACAGCGGCGACTCCGTCTGGATGTCGTCACTTTCAACCTCGTACAATTTCGCGCATGATGGGCATCTGATCTTCAATTTCACGTGGACTCACTCACTCTTTATGTTACTAATACCATGATGAAGAGATGGTTTCAATTTTTCAAGCATAAAGCCTACGATTTTCGTTGGGCGATTCTCTCCGGAATTCTCGTCGGCACAAGTTACATTCCGTTTCCACCTTGGGCGCTGATCTTCTGCTACACGCCGCTGTGGATTTACGTGACGGAAGAATCCTCGTCGGTGAAGAAATCTTTCTGGGCCGGATGGGTCACGCAGTTCATTCTGACCTTGATTGGTTTTCACTGGATCGCCTACACCGCACATGAATTCGGTCAGCTTCCGTGGGCCGTGTCCTATTTGGCGCTGCTGCTTTTTTGTGCGTTTATGCATCTCTATATCCCGGTGGCCGTGGCGGCAGCAACCTGGCTGCGCCTCAGATTCAAGCTTTCCGGCGGACAGACACTGTTTACGATCGCTCTTTTGCACGCGCTTTTGGAGCGAACCTGGCCGGTCATCTTTGAATGGCACTTGGGTTACACTCTGATCTGGTCGAAAATTCCGATGTATCATCTGGCGGATCTGGTCGGTTTCCACGGGCTTTCCACGGTGGTATTGCTTTTCAACGCCTGGATGGGTTACGTGTGGCTGAAACAAAGCTTTGTCAAAAAAGCCTTAAGTCACCTGTCATTGCTGGCGCTGACTTTTGCTGCTTTGGTGGGCTGGGGCTTCTGGCATGGGAAAGCCTGGAACAAGTTTGACGGCGAAACCAAGGCCACCGTGGTTCAGGCCAATATCGGCAATCTGGAAAAGATCTACGCCGAACAGGGCCGCGCTTATCAGGAAGTCATCACCCGCAAGTTCCTGGATCTGTCTTTTGCTGCTATGCAAAAGTATCCGCAGACCGACATCCTGATCTGGCCCGAAACGGCCTTCCCGGATTATCTGGATCAGCATCTTTTGGACCGCAAACACACCCAGATCCTGATTTCCGGTCTTCAACCCCTGGGCCGCCCGCTGATCACCGGGGCTTATTCCAAAGATCCCAAGGCCGACGAAAAGCAGGACACCTCCACTTACAACGCGCTTTTCCTGGTAGATCAGTTGGGTAACAACCTGGACAAACCTTACCGCAAGACGGAGCTTCTGGCGTTTGGTGAATACCTGCCTCTGAGTGAGCAGTTCCCGTTCCTGCTGAAGCTTTTGCCGTTTGTTTCAAACTTCGGCCGCGGCCATGGACCGGAAGTGATGAAGTGGGAAACCCCGCAAGGAGTCATCAAATGGGGCGGCCAGATCTGCTATGAAGGTCTTTACCCGTCCTTCACCCGTGGGCTTGCCGAAAAAGGCGCAGATATTCTGGTGAACGTGACCAATGACTCTTGGTTTGGAAAAACCTTTGAGCCGCAACAGCACCTGTACATGACTCTGGCCCGGGCCATTGAAGTGCGCCGTCCGCTGGTGCGTTCAACCAACACTGGCGTCAGCACCGCTGTTTTGGCAAACGGTGACGTTCTACAAAAATCGCCACTCCATGAAGAATGGAGCGGACAGTTCGTGATAAAGTATCTTAAAAACGCTCCCCTTACTTTCTTTGTCCAATGGGGTCATTGGGACTGGATTGTTATTATACTTGTGCTGGGAGCAGTGATTGGCCGAGGAGCCCTCAATGCAAGATCTCGTCGTTCTTGACTGGATAGAAATTCTAGAAAAAATCAAATCCCACGCCACCAGTGACATGGGTCGTGAAGCCATTATGCAAACGGAGCCATTGAAAACTCCGCAAGAGGCGCACGCAAGCTTTCAGGAAATCAAGAACGCCACGGAAGTCTTAAACCAAGGCGTCCGCCCGTTCATGACCAGCCTGGATCTTTATTCAACCTGGATTCTGCGCCTGAAAAAAAACGCGGTTCTGAAAACTTTGGAAATGAAAGATGTCAGAAGCTTCTGCCTGGAAGCTTTGGCGCTGAAAGAAGCCCTGCACCCGGTACAAAACGACTGGGCCCAGCGCATTCACCAAAGCCTGATGAAGGCCGAGGAACCCGTCTCTGCGATTGACCAGATCCTGACTCCCAGCGGGGACATCAGATCGGACGCCAGCGAAACCCTGTTCCGACTTTTCCGCGAAAAAGAGCGTCTGGCGCGTGAAGTGCAAAACACCCTGGATCGTCTGGTAAAAGATCATCAGATGGAAAACGTCCTTCAGGACAAGTACGTCACCACCCGTGACGGTCGCTGGGTCTTGCCGGTTCGAAGCGGCATGCAACACCACTTGCCAGGTGTGATTCACGGATCTTCCCAGACCAAACAGACCGTGTTCATTGAACCGGAAAAAGTGATCCCGTCCAACAACCGCCTGCGGCAGATCGAGGTGGAGATTGAAGACGAGATCGAAAGACTTCTGACCGAGCTTTCCCGTTATCTGTCTTCCAAGTCTTTGGACATTGAAAGCTCGCAAGTGCTGATGAAAGACGCCGACGTGCGTTTTGCCCAAGCCCAGTTTGCCAATCAGGTGGAAGCCCACCCGATTGAGTTTTCTGATGACAGCATGGAGCTGATCGAGGTTCGCCATCCGTTGCTGCAACTGTCCGGAAAAAAAGTCATCGCCAACACCGTGCTGCTGGAAGGTCACAAAAGTATTTTGCTTTTAAGTGGTCCCAATGCCGGTGGTAAAACCGTGCTTTTGAAATCCATCGGCCTGGCGGCGCAAATGGCCCGCTGTGGTCTGCCGATCTGTGCCAGCGAAACCTCCAAGCTGCCGTTCTTTAAGAATGTCCTGATCGGCATTGGAGATGCACAAAGTGTGGATGAAGAACTTTCCACTTTTGCCGCTCATTTGAAAATTCTAGGTAAAGCCGCATCTGTCAAAGGCCGCGACAACCTGATTCTAATCGACGAGATCTGCGGATCCACCGATCCGGAAGAAGGCAGCGCTTTGGGCCGTGCCTTTATCGAAGAATTCTCGAACAACGACGTCTTTGCCGTGATCACGTCCCACTTGGGCCCGTTGAAATCAGGCTGGGACGAACAAAGCCGCGTCTATAACGGAAGCCTGGAGTACGACCCGAAAACCGGCCGCCCGACTTATCAGTTTCTGGCTGGTATTCCCGGGGATTCCATGGCGATTCAAACAGCCAAACGCGTGGGCGTTGCGCAAAATATCGTTCAGCGCGCTTTGGATGTGCTGGCTCCGGCCACACGCGCCCGCCTGGAAGGTCTTGAGCAGATCGAGCAACTGAAGGCGGATATCAATCTTTTGCAGGAACACCTGAAAAAAGAAACCAAGAAAGCCACCGAGATGAAGCGCAAGTATGAAGGCATGCTTGAGCAGTTCAACAAGGACAAGGACGAATGGTTGCAGCGCACGCTGAAAAAAGCCGAGCGCAAAGTGGAAGAAGCCATTGCCCACGCCAAAGCCGATGAGACCTTCAAACGTCACACCGCTTTGCAGGAAATCAAATACAAGCTGCCAGAAATCGTGAAAGCCAAACCGATCACGCAGCCGGGAGCACCGGAAACCGCCGAAGAGTTTGGTAAGAAGTTCCCACCGGGATCCAAGGTGTATGTTCCGACCTTGAATCAGGATGGCATCATCCAGAGCACGCCAAACTCCAAGGGTGAAGTCATGATTTTGTCAGGCTCTGTGCGCCTGCAACTGCCATGGACTATTTTGAAACCTGCGGGGAAACCGTCCAATCCGACGTCCCAACTGGTCCGTCAAAGCTCCAACATCACCGTGGCTTTGGCTGACGATGATCGCACTTTGGATCTGCGCGGCCGCACGGTCGAAGATGCCTTGCAGGAACTGGAATTGGCATTGGACAAAGCCGCCCAAGCCCGCGAAGATCGTATTAAGGTCATCCACGGCCATGGCACGGAAGCTTTGAAGAAAGCCGTGCGCACCTACCTGTCCCGCTCCATTTACGTGAAAAAATGGAAAGCCGGATCACCGGAAGGTGGCGGCGATGGCATTACATGGGTTGAGATCGGCGAAGCATAAGGAACTTTATGACGTACGTGAATATGGTTTTGAATCATCCTTGGTTTAATCAGTTTGTGCTTTGGTCCCTGCTGGGACTGGGCGTGGGCGTGGTTGCGAAGATCATCATCCCCGGCAGCGAAAACATGGGATGGATTCGAACGATTCTTTTGGGCCTTGCGGGATCTTTCATTGGAAACTTCCTGACGCCCCGGGTGTTTCACTGGCCCAAGTACAACGCATTCAGTTGGGAGGGCATTGCCATCGGTATTGGTGGCGCGGTGATTCTGGTTCTGGTGAACCGGGTGGTCACAAGATCCTAGAGCGAACTCAAAAGCGCGCCCCTTAAAAGGCGCGCTTTTTTTATTTATTCAACAAAGTTAGGCTCCGGAACAGGTGGCGGAGTTTCACGCTTCGGATGGCAGACCACTCCGCATTTCACGAAACACCCGCGTCCCGTGTTCCAGCAATACTTCGCAATGGGCATCATGTCGGAAGGACAACTAAGGCGATTGGCCTCAAAAACAGGTTCCACTACGAAGTTTTCTTGAATTTCCTGAAGATTGACCACTTCCTCAGCAGCAAAAGACGTGGCACTTGACAAGGCCACCACTGCAAAGAGAGATAGAACGAATGCTTTCATATATTCTCCTGGGTTATGATTGATGTATGCGACCCGGGATCAGGCTAAAAGGAAGCACCTTGGACTTGCTATTGATTTCAGATAAGCGTGCCGGAAATCAGCGACAGAAAGAATGGATATGTTAATTGAAGACTACAACATCGCAAGCTGGATCATTTCAAAGACACTGGCGCTGGCTTACTTTGTCGCCTTTTTGTCTTTGTTGCCACAGGTATTGGGTCTTTATGGATCTCAAGGCATCTTGTCGATTGATCATCTGCTGAATCTTCTGGATAAAGAGCTTAAAGCGGAGCGCTTCTATCACGTTCCCAGTCTGTTCTGGTTTTCTTCCGGCGATTTAACTTTGAAACTTTTCTGCTTTATCGGCATGACCGCTTCTTCTCTGGCATTTCTGGGGTTTTCTCAGAGCTTTATGTTTTTGACGTGTTTCATCTGCTACCTTTCTTTTGTCAGTTGCGGGCAGATCTTTTTAAGTTATCAGTGGGACAGCTTGCTTCTTGAGCTGGGCTTTTTGGGATTGTTCTTCGCCCCTTGGCAGTGGGAGTGGATTCCACTGGCGGCGCACAACCTGCATCCGATCATGCTGGGGCTGGTGATTTTCCTGTTGTTCAAACTGATGTTCTTATCCGGCATCGTAAAACTTACGCACAAAGATGGCAGTTGGAAGGACCTGACGGCCCTGACTTATCACTACTGGACACAGCCGCTGCCCACGCCAGTGGCTTACTTCGCGCACAAGATGCCCCGCTGGTTCCAGAAAATGAGCACCGTGATCATGTTCTTTATTGAACTGGTGTGTCCGTTCCTGATGCTGGTTCCCGGAAAAATCCAGGTCGTTGCCGTGGCGCTGCTTTTGACTTTGCAATTCCTGATCATCCTGACTGGCAACTATGGCTTCTTTAATCTGCTGACCATCGGACTTTGCCTGGCCGTGCTGCCGGATTCGGCGTGGGGTTTCAAAATCAACTGGGTTGAAGCCACCACTCTGCCTACTGCGGTGATGCTGATTCCGGCATTGATTCTGGTTCCGTCGTCCCTGTTTTGGATTCTGAAAACGCTTTCTGAAAACAGCACGAAATTAAATTTCATGTTGCCGTACATGCGCTTCTTCTATCCGTTCCGCATCAATAATCCCTATGGGCTGTTTGCGGTGATGACGAAGACCCGCCCGGAAGTGGTTTTACAGGGAAGCAACGACGGATTGAACTGGGAAGATTATGAGTTCCAATTTAAGCCTGGCAGCCTGAAGAAAGCTCCTCCGGTGTGTGCTCCCCACCAGCCGCGCATGGACTGGCAGATGTGGTTTGCGGCTCTAGAGAACTTCAACGAAAACATGTGGCTGCAAAACCTCGCAACCCGCGTATTTGAACAATCCCCCGACGTGATGACCCTGTTCAGCAAGGATCCGTTCAAAGGAACCTCGCCAAGATTCCTGCGTTTTGAACGCTACGAATACCGCTTCAGTGACTTCAAGGATCTGCGCCAAAACGGCCAGTGGTGGGAACGTGTTCATTCAGGTTCTTACGGCCCCGTGTTCGGCAGAGACGACGGGAACGGCGAACCTGCTTAGAAGATTTTTCAGCCTGTCTTAAGTGTAATCCACCATAAACAAACAATGAGATTTCAGACTTAAACGCGCCGGTGACGAAACTGGCGCTCTTTTATTTTTTGCATTCTTTCATTAGAACATCTCCATTCACAATCAAGGAGTTTTTATGAAAGCCCTCTTGTTCCTTCTGATCGCTGGTCTTCTGCTTGGCACTGTTCCTTCCCACGCCAAACTTCAACCTCTGACAGACGACGAGATGTCGAAAGTCTACGGCTCGGCCGATTTGGCCAGCAGCCTGCTTTTTATGTTTGAAGTAAGACGGGTTTCCGGTCAACCCATGACCGGGGTTGAAGTCATGAACCACCTTCAGGCGGTCAGCAAAGCTTTCGGTATCACCCTGGAAAACATCACAGTTGTAGGAGAAAGATATGGCTCATTGCAAATGACGGTGATCAAGGATGGAAAAACCATTTCTACCACTCAGCTTCCGTCTCACTTTGATCGCATTCACATCGGCGCCATTCGCGCGGGCAACGGACCTTCCATGGGTTCTATGACGATTGAGGGTTTAAGTATCTCCGGACACATCACCGTGACACTGCACTAGAATGAGAAACCTGCGCGCAAAGTGACACGCCTTGCGCGGCACCCTCTTAGAAGTTTGACGTTTCACTCTGGGAACGTATCACCCTGAGAATGATGGAATTTGCAACCACCTGAAATCAGGTGGTTTTTTATTTTGTCTCAGTCTGACCTATGGCACCGCTGTTGCTTTATAGATTGGCATTAGGGGGCTTTATGAAAAATGCGAAACAAATCTTCACAACTCTTCTGACACTCGGTGCACTGTCCATGTTGACAGCTTGCGGATCCAGCCAGCAGGTAGCAGGCTCTACGGATTCTTCCAGCCGCACACCAGTCACAGACATTGGTTCTGCTTCTTCTAAAGCTCTGGCTTATTGCAATCAGGCTTCCGGCAACGAGATCACCGGTAAAATGAAGGTCTTCGTTGATTCCAGCAACTATGTTCGCATGGAATACGTTTACCTGCGCCTGACTTCACTTCCAGCGACTTTCAAAACCGGCGGTTCTTATATCTCTTTGTGGAAATGGCTGGCAAACCCATCCGGTTACACCAACCTGGACACTTCCGCTTTGAACTTCGCTTTGATGAACCCGGCGAACGGTCAATACCTGACTGGCTGGAAGACGACTTTGAAATGGTCTGATGTTGTGACTGTTGCTTCCGGCATGGGTTACACAGATCCACAGACTTTCTTCAACAACGTCAACATCCTGGTTGATCTGAAAGATCCAAATGGTGAATACGATGCATTGAAGATCTCCAACTACGATGCCTCCACCAACAAAGCGATCAACACGGTCGACGGTCTGTTGCCACTGTTCTCTGCAAACCCAGCAGACTACGCTAACGACAACGGCTCAACCCGCGCCGGTGTCCTGCAGAAGCTGCACCCGTTCTATGGCAAGTCTGGTCAGTTCACAACTTCCCAGTTCCAGTCCATGGCGAACAACTACTGCTTCTAAATAAGTCCCAACCCCCAAACGCAAAAAAGCCACTCTTCCCCCAGAGTGGCTTTTTTCATTTTTACGCGGTGTTTATGCAAAAGTAAGCAGGTACCTTTTGCGACCACGGCCGTTCAAAACGGCCCAGATGCAAGGCGGAGTAGACCCTCGCAGCGCAGGCGTGCTCCTGCACGTCGGAGCGAGAAGGTCGCCCGACAACGCAGTCAGATGGGCCGTTTTCAACGGCCGCCTAGTGGGCGGATTCCTGGCTGACTTCTTCGGCCTGCAAGTTTTCGCCTTGTCGGTAGCGATCTGCCAGCGTCTTGTCGGTCGTTGGGAACGAGAACAGCAACGAATGAACGTTGGAGTCTTCGTCTTCCTGAGTGACCGCGATATAGATCAGGTCCTTGGTGGTTTCGTGATCCGGGAATTCGCGGATGAAGCTGACCAGGATGTTTCCGTCCAAATCGTTTTTGCGCCAGATTTCATCGGCACTTTCGATAGTTTCTTCACGAAGGTCGGCGTAGTCTTTGAACTTTTCCTGTGGAATGTCCTTTTCCCCACGCACTTTCAGCATCGCCTGATAAAGACCCATGGCCAAAGGATCCCCTTCGCCCATGGCATCACCTTCCACCGAGCCTGCGGATACTTCTTCGAAGGTCTTATCATAGACCATTTCACCGCGCTGATAGTTCTGCCACACGCGACTGTCTTTGGATGGGAAATGGATGAACACGAATGAAGGGTACTCGTCTTCACTGGACACGTACGCGACCGCGACGTATTTGAAGGCTTCATTGCCCTCTTCGAAACTTTTAATGAAGTGATAGATGGCAAATTCTTCGAAGGTTTTGTCATCCATCCAGACTTCATCTGGTTCGTCCAATGTGGACTCCAAATAATGCTCGCGTTCAATTTGCTCTTCGTCAGTGAAATCCTCAGCCGAACGCAGAGCGATATACTCTTCTTCCAGCTTATCGATGGCGCTTTGGAAATAGCCAAAAAGGTCTTTTTCATTCTCAAAAATAAGTCCAGCCGCCTCATCAACCAGAATGAGTTCTTTTTCGGAGGAGGTGCTTGGTTTCTTCTTTGCGCGGGTCCTTGTTTTCGCCTCCTTCACCTTTTTATTATTGAGACAATCCCTTCAGCCAACAACTAGAAAAAAGACACTCTCGACGGCCCCTGTCATAGACGCATTTTTGGTCTTGCAAGTGTGGACAATATTCCTCACCATTCAACTTAAGACGTCAGCAGGAGGCGCTCTTGGTCAACTTAGAAGAAACAAGTCTGGAACGAATGGAAGCTTTGCTGTCTCATTCCGCCATGGGTGTTCATGTTCTTTTTGACAACAAGTCGATCGCCACGGTCCTTAAGGAAGTGGCAGACGATAAGGACTTCTACAGCTTCGATAAGATGAAGAAGGTCCAGGATGTCATGACAGAACTGATCGCGAAAAAGACCTACTTTGAAAAAATGGCGTACTTGCAGGCACTGGATCAGGATTCCTACCAGATGCTGGTCAGGGCCTACTTCCACATCGTGGAAAACACGGTCCGCGCCAATCACGAACACGCACACTAAAGAAAACGGGAACTAATAATTCCCGTTTTTTCGTTTAAAGTTTGCACACTTTCCCCGACTTGCTTCAGCCAATATGGGATCTTCGATATTTCGTCTAAAGCTTAGAGTATTAATTCGACATCACCGCGCTTATTTAATGCGATGTGCCGACAGAGTGTTATTCTGAAGAGGTCGGATTTGGTGTCTTTCAAGATTCCCACCGCAAAGCCGATAGGAAGAACTGTGAAATATCGGATCTTCTTATCGGCTTTCTTATTTGTTCTGCTGCCGGCCTTTGCACAGGCCGAGTACCGGGTCTTTCTTTTGAAGATCACAAAAAAGACCGCCGCCCCCCAGGCACAACAACCCGAGACGCAAGACTTCCGTCTAGTCGAAAGCACGTTGGATCACGTCCAATACCGCTATTACTATCCCGTGGCCGCCGATGAAGAGGTTACCTACATTGATACCTGGCGCTGTTATGGGCGCACCAGTGATTTCCAACCTCACTGCCCCAACCCGAAAGGCCAGATTCCTGCCGAGCCCGCCCCGGCACCTTAAAACCTGTGTGTCGATTTGATACACTGGTTTCATGTCGTCAATTGACAATTCCACGAGAAAAGCCCAGCAAGCGGATTTGAGTGAACTTCAAGCCGATCACGCGCGCAAAAAAAAGCAGCTCGTGAAAGAGAACGAAGCACAACTTTCTGATCTCAAGGACTATTATAACGATAAGAAGGCCGGACTTCAGGAGCAGAATGAAGCCGCCATCAATCACATCCGCAAAAGCCAGCAACAGGCCGCCTCCGAAGCTCATGAGGACCGTCAGCGTCTGACTGAGAAATACAATTCCCGCACCCAGGCTATTGCCAAAGGCTATGACGAAAAGCTGACCACCACCCGTCAAAAACGCGCTGAACAGATTGCGCAGGCCCAGACAGATTCCCGCGAAAAAGTGGCCAGCATTGAAAAAGACGCCGCCGAACGAGTGGAATACGTGCGCACCAAAAGTGCCGATGACATCAAGGGCGCCAAAGAAAAATACAACAAGGACATGTCCCAACTGAATGAGTTCAGCGATCGACGCCTGGAACAGCAACGCACGCAAAACGATGCCAGCCTGAAAAGCGAAGTTGAGCGCGGCCGCAACGTGCAGGAGCGCGTGCGTGCACGCAATGAAAAAGAATATGGCGAATTGCGCGAACGCGGCGAAAAAGTTCTGGTTCAGGAAAATGAAAAGCAGCAAAAACAACTGGCTCGTCAGGACAGTGATTTTGCAAAACGCTATGACCAGCAGCAGACGCAGTGGGAATCCCGCGAACAGAATCTGAACAAACAGTACTCTTCCCGCCTGCAGGATCAGAAAGTGGCTTATGAAAACCAGCTGGACAACCAGCATGACCGTTTCCAAAGCACTTACATGAAAACCGAGGATGCCAACCGCGAATCTTTGAACATTCAGAAGAAACGCTATGTGCGTGAACTGGCTGAAACCCGCAAGGACTTTGTAAAAGCCGCCGGCAAATACGCCACCAAAGAAGCCGATCCGTTTTACAAGGTTGAAGACCGCGGCAGTCAGCTAAAGGAAAATCCGGATTTCTATATTCTGCGTGCCTATGTGCCCGAGCATGAAAAGGATTCCGTAAAGGTGACGATTCAAAACGATCGCGCCACCGTTTCCGGTCAGCGTTCTTTCAAAGACAAGATTGAGGAAGACGGAAAAAGCGTCAGCAGTTCCAATTTCCAGACATTCCGTGAAGAGTTTGCTTTCGACAAACCCGTCATCACAGACGGCATGACCCGCCAGCGCGATGGCGACTGGGTTGTCTATCACATTCCTAAAGGGATTCCGAGCCGCTTTGAGCGAAAGGCTTAAGGCTCGTTTGCGCGGCCAGCAGATTTTCCAGGAAATAAGCCGACAACTGATGACGTCCCTCCACTGAGGCTTTTTTGTAAAGGCTCAGGGCTTGCTGACGAGTTGTCGTTTCAGAAGTGCCCCGCCTGTCCGCGATCTCGCGCAGACTGAGGCCAAGAAGAATCAGGCTACCCACTTCACATTCAGTTTTAGTTAGTCCCCATTTGTCGAAATGAGTTTGAAAGTAAGCTTGAAATTCTTCAGGATTTTGTTTCATATCCGAAATTTAATCGGAATTTGTTTAAACTGTCATCATACAGAAGTACGCAGTAAGAAAATATTCTTCCCCGGGTGGAGAAAAAGAACTCTCCGGAACGGGTGTTCCTTAGACTTTCATCAAATAACGAACTTCACGCATTACAAACGCCAGACGAGTTTGCAGATCCTGAAGCATCTCAAGATTGGCGTGCAACTGAGCCAAAGCATCCACTTCCACAACAGGTTTGTCGGCCATCTCGTGGTAAGCTTTGTGAGCCACAGGAGAAAAGGATTCAACAACAGACTCGGTCACCACCGCTTCAACTTGTGCGTTTTTATCCAAAGTGATCACTCTCATCTTGTTCTCCTTCACCTGCGTTCTCAGGCGCGAAATCAAAGTCTAGTTAGCTTTTTTCAGTTCCAACAACTTAAATAAACTTACATGGACATTTTACACTGCTAGGCGCTAGTACTCGCACTGCAGGGCTGAGCTGTCTGTCTCTGCCAGCACCACTCGGTCATCACCGCTGGACAGATAGGTCGCCATCACGGAACCCGCGCCATCCTTGTGTTTCAGGCCGAGCACGTGACCCATTTCATGAAGCACCAAAGCCTCAATATTCACCGGGCCGGAGCTTTTGCGGGACGGATTCACCGCCGTCGTCAAAGTGGCACCATTCCAATAGAAATTAAAGTCATAGCCGTTCAAACGGATGTCGGCTTCCTTAATAAGGTCCCCGATCCAGTAAACACTTGTTCGCCCCTGTTCCGAAGCGCGGTTGCTTTCCCAGGCATCCATCAAATAGATGATATTCTGCCCGTCTTTGTGAGGAACGATCGGTCCGCTATAACGTGGATATTGAATGATATTGATCAGTTTGCGTCCGGCGGTGCGTTCCCAGGTTTCTGCTGCTCGCATGATTGCTGGCACCATGGAATCCGGAATCGAGGTATGCAGTTGCATGGTCACTGGAGCATCGCTTTTCCAGGAGATTCGTTCGCCATACACGTTTTGCACGAAACCACAGTCTTCCTGGGATTTCGGCGCGCAGGCTTGAACAACTAATGCTATTGATAGGACCAACGCGGTCCCAAGCCACTTCCACATGAGAGCGACCTCCTCTGCCTTGGTGTATTACAAGGAAAGGGCCACCTTGGCCCGCGCGAATGTTTTGTCCTAACTGATTGCTTTTATTGGTCTATTCAAGGGCCTCGTGATTCAGCCCTAAAACCGCCCAGCGCCAAGGAAAAGCCGTCAGGTTTAGCGACAGCCCCTTAAAATCGCCCTAAGTAATTGATTTTACATGAGGTTTTACGTGTAAAAGCTTTGAACACCCCTTCGCCGCAAAGTGTGGTGCAAAAGGATCCCAAACAAACTGGCCCGCCGATTGCTTTAGTAGGAAGTATGTCTCAAATAGAGACAATCGGACCCCACCCCAATCGGGGAAACCTTAGCGGTCCACACAACACATCCCACATCCTACCTTCCCTGGTGGTGAGCTGAAGAAAAGCTCCTCCCGCCAGCCGCGCGCGCGACGTTCAATCCTTGGAAAAAGACCGCAATTTTGATAAGTAAAAACCTTTCAACCAGAAAGGTCCCCTCATGATGAAACTGACAGTGATTCCCGGCGATGGTATCGGCCCAGAGATTATGACTCAGGTCGTTCGCGTTCTTAAACACGTACACGCTCCTTTCGAATACGAAGAGCATCAGGCCGGTGAAGTGGCCCTGAACTCTGTGGGCGAACTTTTGCCTCAGACCACCATTGACTCCATCAACAAAACCAAGCTGGCAATCAAAGGCCCGACAACCACTCCAGTGGGTGGCGGTCATAAATCCATCAACGTGACCATGAGACAAAAGTTCGATCTGTACGCCAACGTGCGCCCAGTTCGTTCTTTGCCTGGTGTTCACTGTGTTTGTTCTGACGTGGATTTGACCATCGTGCGCGAAAACACCGAAGACCTTTATGCGGGCATCGAACGCATGGTCGATGAGGACACTGCTGAAAGCATCAAGCGCATCACCCGCAAAGGTTCTGAGCGCATTGCCCGTTATGCTTACGATCTGGCTCAGAAAACCGGCAAGCCTCGCATGGCGATCGTGCACAAGGCCAACATCATGAAGCTTTCCGACGGTCTGTTCCTGAAAGTGGCACAGGAAGTGGGCTGGCAGTATCCAACCATCACCACCAAAGACGTTATCGTTGATAATGCCTGCATGCAGTTGGTGACCAAACCTCAGCAGTTTGACGTGATCGTGACTGAAAACCTTTACGGCGACATTCTTTCGGACCTGTGCGCGGGTCTGGTGGGCGGTCTGGGTGTGGTTCCAGGCGCAAACATCGGCGCAAATCACGCGATCTTTGAAGCGGTTCACGGTTCTGCTCCGGATATCGCAGGTCAAAACAAAGCCAATCCAACAGCCTTGCTGCAATCTGCAGTGATGATGCTTCAGCACGTGGGCGAAAACGCCAAAGCCGATGCGATCATGAAGGCCTTGATTGCCGCACTTTCTGACGTCAACGCAAGAACTGGTGACTTGGGTGGTAAAGGCACAACAGTGTCCTTCACCGACGCCATCATCCAGCGCCTGGGTCACTAATTATGACAAAGCCACTGATGATCTCTCCGGTTCGCACAGCGATCTTCCATCAAGGTGGGGATCTGGTGGATTTCATCCTGGCTCATGTCGAAAAATCCCAATGGCAGGAAGGAGTCCTTCTTGCCATCACCTCCAAAGTGATCTCTCTGGCGGAAAACCGCCTGGTTCCTTTAAACAGCATCGACAAAAAAGACCTGATCCGCCGCGAGGCTGATCACTACCTGGGTGAAATCGGTCACGGCGTGTCCTTGACGATCAAAGAAGGTCTGCTGTTGCCTGCGGCCGGGATTGATGAATCCAATTCTGAAAACGGCGACTATATCCTGTACCCGCAGGATCCCTATCTTTCTGCGGAAAAACTGCGCCGGTCCCTTTGCGAGCGCACAGGACTTAAAAACCTGGGTATCATCGTAACGGATTCCCACACCAGTCCTTTGCGCAACGGTGTGACCGGTATTGCCCTGTCCTTTGCAGGCTTTGATCCAGTTCGCAATATGGTGGGTGAAAAGGACATCTTTGGCCGTGAACTGAAGATGACCAAGATCAATCTCGCCGACAGTCTGGCTGTCTCGGCAGTTTTGATGATGGGTGAAGCGGCGGAACGCTGTCCGCTGGCCCTGATCCTGAATGCACCGGTGACTTTCAATGAAAATCCCCGACGTGAGGATCTGCAGTTTGCTCCCGAAGACGACATGTACCTGCCTCTTTACAAACATCTCATGAAGTAGAGTTTGCCTGATCCCGGTTTTAAACTTAACATTGGTTACATGAAATCAATGTGTTTGCTTCTTGGATTCTGCCTGCTGATGTCTGCCTGTGCCACCAACCAAAAAAGCCGTCTGGCTGCCACCGGAATCGGTATCGGTGTGGGGGCTGCGATTGGTGCTGCCACCGCCCCTGAAGATGAACGTCCTGAACTGCATGCCCTGTACTGGGGTGGCATTCTGGGGGTCGTTTCTGCTGTGGCTGCCAATTACTATTATAACGACGAAAAAGACATGGAACTGATGCGCCTGGAAACTGAAAAAATGAAGGCTCAGTTGGATTTCTTCCAGAATGGCCCTGCCACTTTGCTGAAAGAAACCACTGGCAAAGCGGACAAAAAATACTTCCAAAGCGGCAAAGCCAAAATCAAACTTTACAAAATTGACCAGTGGGTTGATGAAGGCCCGAACAAAAAATACCACCGCGATCAGATGATAGAAATTCTGCCTTTGGAAAAAGGTGAATAATGAAAACGCGGGTTTTGTCGGTCCTGCTGGCAGCGTCGGTGATTTGGGCTTCGGTCGTCACTTACCTGTACTGGCAGCTTAAGAACAATCCGCGTGTGGTCGCCGTGACCATTGATGCCGGGAAAGAATCCCTGCAAAACATCCAGATGGGCGAAATGGAGCGCATGACCTTCCTGCGCCAGTATCTGGAGCGTTTCTTTAACTATGACTCCAACAACTTCTGGCAGTCGCAAACCTCGCTGGCATTTTTGATGGCGCCCAAGCTGGGTGAAGAGCGCATCCGCGAAGTCAGCCGCCTGCGTGAAAAAGTGCAGCAGAAAAACATGTCCCAGATCGGACGCCTGATCAGCTTAAAGCTTCTTTCCGATGGCAGCTATAAGGCCCTGCTGCAACTTCAAATCACCGAAGACACACAAAAGAACCAACTGTTCGCCACCACACAAATCCGTCTGAACACCACCGAGCGCAGCCTGGAAAACCCCTGGGGTCTGGTGGTCAGTGAAATGAAGTTCACCGGCACAACTCCGCAGGAACCGGCATTCCCCGCCCAGGTGTTCGCAAGTCATCAGAATCCGACATTGCTGACTTTCCCGTGTGCCATTGAAAATATTGAAAATCCGCGCGAGCAGGATCTGAAAATCAAGATCACCACCCTGAATATCAGCGAACTGCAAATCACGACGGCCAAATCCTTCAGTGGCACGGCAGCTTTGATCGCGATTTGCAAGGACCGCGAGTTCAAGTTTGAAATCAGTGCTGATGGCAAAGAGCGCGATCTGTTTGCCGCCTTCCCAGCCGCTGCTGGCAGCGAGCGCCGTCGCGAGACGGCCCCGGTCAAAGCCAAGAAAAAAGACATCTATGAAAAGACCATCGAAAACGTTCTGGGAATTGAGATCGACAACTAGACCGTCTTCATGTCACTGCGCTTAAGGGCATCATTCAACAACGCCTGATCGATGCCCACCATCACCCCGATTTTTGGATCTTTCGCTTCACAGACAAAATAGGCCGGCACCGGCAGCGTTCGGCGCTTTCCTTTCAGGTCATACCAGTCATCATCTTTTTGGATCTGACGGTCGCCTTCCTCTGTGGTGAAGGGCCAGATGTCGGCATCAAAGAATTCCCCCACAAACAACGACTGCCCCTGCGGCCCTTCCGCTTCACCTTCCACGAAATAGCGGGAAAGCTTGCGGCTGTCGCCCGCAACGTAATTAAATGACGTCAGCTTCCCGACAACAAAGCATCCACTTTCCGGGTGACGCAAAAATTTTCTTAATACGTCCAGACGTCGTTCCCGCAAAAACACGCGGGAACCAAAAACAAAAGTCCCCGCCAAAAGCAACATCGCCAGTGCACTGCCCACGGAGGACCACATCGGAAGCTGATGGGAATAAGCCATTTGCAAGAAGAAACCGGCAAGCCCCAGGCTGATCAGGGCACATGCGGCGAAAACAAAGATCATCAAAAAGCCCGGAAGCCCGCGATGCCTTGCCAGTCTTTGCAGGCGTTCGCGGTTCTTCAGGTCCTGTTCATTTTTTACAACCAGATATTTCCATGAGCGGTACATGGATTAAGGATGATGAGTCGCCACCGCGCGGTCAAGCCCCGCCTCGACCGGCTTGGGGAATCGCAGAACCACCTGAGTCCCCACACCGACGCGGGAACGAATCTGCAGGTCACCGCCCACCGATTCCAGAGTTTTCTTGGCATCATACAGACCCAAACCGTTGCCGTTGTCTTTGCCGTAGCTCACGCCCTCTTGCGCCAGTTTTGGCAAAATGTCCTCAGGGATACCGCTGCCATTATCCATAATCTGAAGCAGCCAGTGATCCTGACGCTCCATCAAAGTCAGATTGATCGAAGCCTCTGATTCCGGCAGCGCTTCCAGGGCATTGTTCAGCAGATTGCTGACCACACGCTGGATTTTCACTGATTCCAGATTCACCTTCACCGCATCAGAATGAATGTGTTTATGCCATGTGAAGTTCACCGCAGGGTGTGAGAAACGATACTCTTTCAACAAAGAATCCATCAAATCCGTCAAATCAGGTTGCACGGTCTTCACAACCGGCAAGCTGCTTTGCGTATTTTGCTTGCGACCCTTCGCCAGCAGATCTTCGGCGATGCCTTTGATACGGGCTACGGCGTGATCAAACAGCTCTTTCTTTTCTGTGCTCATATCATGGGACAACTGACTTAAAGTGGTCAATGCCATCAACGGACCACGGATATCATGGGCCACCTGGAGGAGACTTAAAGTGGTCAATGCCATCAACGGACCACGGATATCATGGGCCACCTGGCGGGAAATTTCTGAGATTTCTTTGTTGCGAGCAAGTTCAGATTCAAGTTTTTGTTCGTGCAGACGCGCCAAAAATTCACGACGATAGCCGAACCCCAACAGAATCAAACCCAATACCACACCCAACATAAACACCGGTGAAGTCAGAGCTTTAACCGCCAACTCGGATAGACCGAAGCACACCGCCATTTTACCGGCTGGCAAAGAGTTCAGGGTGATTGGCACTTCCGTGGAAATCAGGCACTGCAGGGATTCAGGGTTCTGAACTTCGCTTTTTACAACGGCCGTGTGGACTTCTTTAAGCTGTTTCAGAATTTTATTTTGCAATGTTGGGTCGCCCTGGAAAAGTTTAGCGCGGGCAATATCGTCTTCCCAAATCCCGACGTATTGACGAACAGAATCCTGGGCGCGGTGAACTTCGTAGCCGAAACTAAGTACGGCGACCACCAGACTTACGATCGCAAAGACCGACAGCCATTTCACGGGGATCTCATTTTGAGACGAAGATCTTGTGTTTTCCATACCTTAAACACAAGCAAAGCCCGGTCCGCCCTGCCCTCAACCAAGACCCCGAAAGAGGTGTCTAAAGATTGTTCAGGCGACGAAACAGGGTGATGTTAATTTTTGGAAATTTCTTAAAGAAAATCGTTAACTTTTCCCTCTGAGCAGCCGTTTTAGTATCTGATGAACAAGCATTTGGGAGGCCTTTTACTGGCCATCACATTACTGACTTCATGCACGGGCCCGCAGCGCGCACCGAGCTCTGTGATGTATGACGATGAACGCGCCAACCGCATTCAGGAAATCGACGTCGAACTTTCCCGTTATTGGAACAAAGACTGGAAGTACAATCAGGAGCTATTCCAAAAAGGACAGGAAAACGCAAAGTTTCGAAAAGACCTCGATCATGCCCATGAAAACTGGCCCTATGTTGAAGCCTTGCTGAAAGAGCGCAACGCCGAGATCAACCAGCTGTCCTCGAAGCTTTACTTGCGTGAATGGTCGGGCCTGGGTCCGTGGTTTGAGGCCACCTTCCGCCCCCGCCTGTTTGAAAAAGAAGAAGTGCTTAGAATCCGTTCAATGGATGACTTCAAATTCGGCTCCCAACAGGGCTCCTTCCCGATTGAACATATGTTTTATGGCACCTACATTCTGCGCTTTGAAAACGACTTGCCGGTTGAAAACAGTCCTTTCCGTGACGAAAGAAGCAACCAGCAGAAAAAATACCTGAAAGCACGACTGGAGTGTGATGGCGACATCATTCATCCTGGCTCATGGATTTTCTCGGGCGAAAAGCAAAGCCGTGTGTATGAATTCAACTGGTACTACAACCGTGAAAACGGTCAGAAAATAAGAGTGAAATTCACTCCACGTGTGAACTATTGTAAGTTCTCGTTCCGTGATCCCGACAAGTCCTCAACATGGACCAACGGTCTGCAGCTGGTGGATCTGGGCCGCGTGTCCCAGGAGTGGATCAAGTTGACCAACCAAATCGACATCTGCGCCCGTCCCGATGGGAACTTCGGCAACGACGTGACCGCGTTCTTCTGGAAGCAGGACTTCAACTATACAACCTGCCCGCAGACCTTCGACAAACTGGTGAATCTGCGTGACCCTTACGTGTCGATCAATCAAAAGATCCTGGCGCTAACGGGCTCACCACTAAGCCGCAGGGACTTCAACAAAAAGAATCCACTGGCCGAGCTGGATTTTTCCAAAGCTCCGAAGTTTGACATCATCTGGGTTTCTTCTTTGAACTTCTCGGCGGACTTTTATGGCATGGTGCTGTCCAGTGCTCTTCGCTATCATGGTCAGCAAGGAACACAGATTCGCATTCTGGTCCCGGAAGTCACTATGACTAAAAAGGACAAGGCGATTCTGGATCGCTTGCAACAGGGTCTTCCGAACATCAAAGTGCAGTACTATAAATACGTACTGTCTGATGAAAACAACGGCGGCTGGTTTGACAAGTTCCACCGGGTGAATCACACGAAACTGATTGTTGGTCATTCCAGCACCAACACCAAAGACAGCTTCCTGATCACCGGGGGCCGCAACATTCGCGATTCTTATATATTTAGTGATACACCTTTCTATAAGGCGTACAAATACCTGAAGAACTACGGCGATGGCGAAGAGGCTTATGTTTATTATGACGATTTCGAAATCGAAATCCGTGGTTATGCCTTCGTAAAATCCGTGATGGCCCAGATGCTGTCCTTCTGGATGCGTGATCCAGAAACCCAGCGCCACCGGTCCACAAACATCAACGTGCCTAAAGAAGCCACAGCAGATCAGGTCATGCGCCTGCGCTCACTTCCTTATGCCGCACCACTGGTTCGTCACATCACTTCGATGCCTTACTTTGACGGCTATCAGTTGGAAAAGTTCTATATCGACATGATTGATTCAGCCCAATCAGAACTGCTGCTGACCACACCGTACTTCCGCCCGTCCGTGGCAATCAGTGCAGCGTTGGATCGCGCTGTTCAGCGCAAAGTCAAAGTGAAGATCATCACCCGTATTCATCTGGCTGGTGACGGCACGCCAAAGATCGCCGAAGACGTGAACAAACAAGGCATCAACCGCCACCTGAAAAATGTCGAAATTTACGAATGGACCCAACCCAATTCGATCATGCATTCGAAAATTCTGGTGATCGACAAAAAGTTGAGTTTCATCAGCAGCGTTAACATGAACCGCCGAAGCTTCATCCACGACACTGAAAGCGGCGTATTGATTTTGCACGGCCCCACCGCGCTAGAAATGCGCAAAGAGGCCTTAGACTACATCAGCAAAGGCCGCCGCATCACAGCCCAAGAAAAAGTAGGCTGGATCAACTCGACCCTAATCGACTGGGGAGATTCGCTCTTCTAATTCTTTTTTTGAAATCGGGATTTGGTTTGAACACGGGGGGATTGGGGAAGTCACCGGGCTTTCCCGACACTCCGTCGGCACGGCGTCGTGCCTCGTCGCTTCCCACCTGCGGTGGGAGGGCCATCCAGGCCCCGCGAAGGCCGACTGCGGTCGGGAAAGCCCGGTGACCTCCCCAATCCGTCTTCGAACGAAATGACTTAAAAAGAAATTAGAGGAGACGACTGCTCACGCGCGCGAAGTTCCAGGTTCTTACGAATGAAATTGTCGACACATTTCTTTTGACGACGCTTTTACGACGGACTTCCGTTTATCTCGCGCAGACGTTGATTGTCAGGTTTGGTATTGCCTGCGCTGTCTTTATTTCTGTGGATGAGCTTAGAGACCATTCCAAAGATCCCTACTCTAGAAATTCGAAGATGATTGCAGGACAGGAAGGACTTGGCTGGCCGAAGGGAGACCTTCGCGGGGCCTGGATGGCCCTCCGCCGCAGGCGGAAGCGACGAGGCAGGATGCCGTGTCTCCCGCAGCGCCGGGCAAGGCCTTGCTGGCCTGCAAACCTCGCGCTACGAAGAACTAACTAGTGAAGGGACTCTTTGTGAAGCTTGTCTTTAAGCTCCTGAACCTCAGGAATGGAAACTTCGTAAGGACGACCACAAACCTGACAAGTCACGTGGACTGGTTCGGATTTTTTGATCATGTCTTCGAAATCTTCCACCGTCAAAAGTTCCAAAGCTCGCATCACGCGGTCTTTGGTGCATGGGCAGAAATATTCAACTTCCGGTTTGTGTTCGATTTCTTCAAACGGGATGCCATCCATGAATGGGGCCACCAATTGTTCGGCAGTGGCGCCGTCCAAAAGCATTTGTGAGATGTTTGGTTTTTTGTCTTCGTAATTTTTCTGGATTCTTTCCACGACCGCTTCGTCCACGCCAGGCATGACTTCAATCAGTACGCCGCCGGCAGAACGGACTTTGCCGTAAGTGTCCAGATATACACCCAAAGAAACCAATGATCGGATTTGGTGGGACTGGTGCAGATAGTGGGCGATGTCCTGCCCGATTTCACCGCTGACCAGTTCAACAGTTCCTTGGAACGGTTGTTTTTGGAATGGCTGATGTCGAGCCACACTCAACAAACCGATGCCGATGGCGTCTTTCAAAGACAAACCATTGTCATAATTGGCTGGTTGGTATTGTGGGTTTGCGGTGTAACCACGCACGTGTCCGTTGTAGGACGCCTCTGCATAAACACTTCCCAGCGGGCCGTTACCACGGAAAAGCAGGCCGACCATTTGATCGTCCTTCAATTGAGCCGCCATCAAAAGGGCGCCCACCATGCTGCGGCCCACGGCTACCGTGGCCAAGGGATAAGTGTTTTGCAGACCCTGCATATGTCGAACGACTTCAGTCGCATTCACTGCGGCAATACGCACAGTCAGATCTTTGGATACGAAGCGATGAACTCGTTCTTTACTCATGACAAACTCCCGGACTTTATGGAAAAATGAACCTAACAAAGCAAGACCCTAATTTCAAGCAGAAGAGAGCCCCCCGCAATGAAGATCTACGTCTTTAGACACGCCCAGAAAGCCATGGATTTTTCCGGAGACCCCGATCTCACGGCCGAGGGACATGCGCAAGCCTCCAAACTGCTCGACAAGGTGCTTAAAGAGGAATTGCCGCGACCGACGGAGCTTTGGGTGTCCCCTAAAAAGCGCACGCATAGCACCTTCCGCCCCCTGTCCCAGCATCTGGGTCTGCCGCTGATCACCCAGGACGCGCTGCTAGAACAAAAAGGCGACGAAACCCTGAGTGATTTTCGTAAACGCATCAGCAAGCTTCTGGAAAATGCCGCCACCAAAACAGATGCGACAATTTTCATGTGCTCCCACTATGACTGGGTGGTTGAAGCCATGGGTGTGGCCCCTGCTGATAAAGATCTCTCTGATGCTGAGTTTTCCCACTGGAGTCCCTGCCAGCACGTCGGTTTTCATGTGAATTCCGACGGCGTTTTTGAATTCATCGAACTAAAAAGGATTCAACTATGATTCGCAATATCTGGGCTGTCGGCCGTAATTACGCTGAACACGCAAAAGAACTGGGTAACGAGGTTCCCACCGAACCGATGATCTTTTTGAAGGCCGGAAGCACCGCCACTTTGGCCGCCAAAGAACTGGTTGTGCCGGCTTGGATGAAAGAGGTTCACCACGAGGTGGAACTGGCGCTGCAGTTTGATGAAAACCTGCAGATTGACGAAGCCTGCATTGCCCTGGATCTGACCGACCGGGACAAGCAAAATCAGTTGAAATCCAAAGGCCATCCCTGGACGCTGGCCAAAAGCTTCAAGGGCGCCACTCCTCTTTCGGCGTTCTTCCCGGTGGACGATCTGGAAGAGCTGAAGAACCTTGAAATTATTCTAAAAATCAACGGGGAAACCCGCCAGATGGGGAACACCAACCAGATGATTTTTTCTCTGGAAAACCTGATCGAATTCGTGCGCCAGCACTTCCCGGTTGAACCCGGCGACCTGCTTTTGACCGGCACTCCGGCCGGGGTCGGCCCTATTCGCCGTGGCGACGCTCTGGAAGCCGAAATCGTGGGCAAAATGAAACACCAATGGCTGGCTCGCTAGCCATTTGCGTCAATACCCTGTTTCCACCCCTATTCCCGGAACACTAATCGCTTGAATTTTTATATCCCCGTGAGAATATGCGGCCCTTCTGTAGAGGTAAAAGCATATGAACGACATTCAGTCGCAAATTGTCTCCCGTGGTGAAGAGATTCTGAAACGCATGGAAAGCCAATCCAAGGCTTCCATTTTCTCCAAAGACTTCTGGTATGGCTCCATCATGGAATGGAGCATGAAAAACGAAAAATTCAAAACCAACATGTTCCGTTTCGTGGACGTGCTTCCTTCCATCAACTCGGGTGATGAAGTCGCGCGCCACTTGAAAGAATACTTCTCTGAAGACGGTGGCACTCTGCCTCCGGTATTCAACGTGGGACTGGGCTTGGGCTCTTTGGCTCCGGGCCTGATGGCTGGTGCTATCAAAAAGAACGTTATGGGTATGGCAAAAATGTTCATCACTGGTGAAAGCCCGGATGAAGCTTTGCCGGTTCTTAAAAAAGCCCGCAAAAACAAAATGACCTTCACTGTCGACATTTTGGGTGAAGCGACGCTGTCTGAAAAAGAGGCGCAAGATTACAGCAACAAGTACATGGAGCTTATCTCCTGGCTGGCGAAAGACGCCGAGAAATGGGACGAAGTTCCGCAAATCGACCGCGATCACGAAGGCGCTTTGCCGAAGGTGAACGTGTCCGTGAAAATGACGGCACTTTATTCCCAGATCAAAGATGCGGCTTGGGATGAATCCAAAAAAATCCTGAAAGACCGTCTGCGCCCGGTGTTCCGTCTGGGCATGGAAAAAGGCGTGTTCGTGAATCTGGACATGGAACAGTACTCTGTCAAACACCTGACACTGGAAGTGTTCACAGAGCTGATCAACGAACCTGAATTCAAAAATTACAAGTTTTTTGGCATCGTGATTCAGGCTTACCTGCGCGATTCCTTCGAAGACGTCAAATCCCTGACAGAGTTCGCGCAAAAACGCGGCACTCCGTTCTGGGTTCGACTTGTTAAGGGAGCCTACTGGGATTACGAAACCATCGAAGCTGAACAGCGTGGCTGGCCGGTGCCGGTTTACACCAACAAGGCTGAATCCGACGCCAACTACGAGTTGTGCGCGAAGTACCTTCTGGAAAACATCAAATCCATCCGCCCTGCTTTTGCATCCCACAACGTCAGAACTTTGGCGGCGTGCATGCTTTACGCAGAGAAACTGAACATCCCGAAAGAGGCTTTGGAATTCCAAATGCTTTACGGAATGGCAGAACCCATCAAAAAAACCATCGTGGACATGGGCTACCGTATGCGTGAATACGCTCCGGTGGGGGAACTGATCCCAGGCATGGCGTACCTGGTGCGCCGTCTTCTGGAAAACACGTCCAACGAATCCTGGCTGCGTGGCAAATTCGCCGACAACAAATCCATGGCGGAGCTTTTGAAAGATCCGGCGCAAGGATTGACTCCGACGTCTCCGGTTATTCCGAAAAAACCTGGCAAGTTCTATAACGAACCGCTGTTGGATTTCGCAGTGAAGGCTGATCGCGAAAAAATGCAAAAAGCACTGGCTGATGCGAAAGCCTCTTTGCCAGTGAACGTGAACATCGTGATCAACAACAAAGAACTTCAATCCGGCAAAGTCTTTGACCGTGTGAATCCATCCCAGTCCGATCAGATCGTGGGTAAGATCCAGATGGCAACAACGGAGCAGGCTGAACAAGCCATGCAAGCAGCGCAAACTGCTTACAAAACCTGGAAGAACGTTCCTTGCGAACAGCGCGCCGCTTTGGTTGATAAACTTGCTGACATCATGACCCGTGACCGCTTCAAACTGATTGCGACGCAAGTCCTTGAAGTAGGTAAACCATGGGCGGAAGCTGACGGCGATATCGGCGAAGCGATCGACTTCTGCCGTTACTATGCCCGCCACATGCGCGAGCTGCAAAAACCACTTCGCGTGGGTGGCTTGCCGGGTGAACTGTCCCACTACATCTACAAATCCCGTGGTGTGACGGCGGTGATTGCTCCTTGGAACTTCCCTCTGGCGATTCTGGCCGGCATGGTGACTGCGGCGGCTGTTGCGGGCAACACCGTGGTGATGAAACCTGCAGAGCAGTCCACAGTGGTTGCCTGGGGCTTGATGAAAATGATCCAGGAAGCCGGATTCCCACAAGGCGTGATCAACTTCCTTCCGGGTTACGGTGAAGAGGTCGGCGAGTACATCGTGAACCACAAGTACACGACCACGATCGCCTTCACAGGTTCCAAAGCCGTGGGCCTGCACATCATGAACCGCGCAGCGGTGGTTCAGCCAGGCCAGCAGCACGTCAAACGTTGCATCATCGAGATGGGCGGTAAAAACGCCGTGATCATCGACAACGATGCGGATCTGGATGAAGCAGTTGATGGCGTGATCTATTCTGCGTTTGGTTTCAGCGGTCAGAAATGTTCTGCTGCCAGCCGCGTGATCGTGCTGGATGAAGTTTACGACCGTTTCGTGGACCGTCTAGTGGAAACAGCGAAATCCATCGAAATCCACCCGGCTGAAAATCCAAAAGCTTACATGGGTCCAGTTGTCGACAAAGAAGCTTACGACCGCATCCTGGGAACGATTGCGGAAGCAGAAAAAAATCACAAACTGCTGTTCAAGGGCTCGGTTCCTGGCGGCGGATTCTTTGCCCCGCCGACAATCTTTGGTGATGTTCCAGGCGACGCGAAGCTGGCTCAGGCTGAAATCTTCGGCCCGGTGGTGGCTGTGATCCGCGCGAAAAATCTGGATCAGGCGTTGGAAATCGCCAACAGCACCGAGTACGCGCTGACGGGCGGTATGTTCTCTAGAAGCCCGGCAAACATCGCTCGCGTGAAAGAAGAACTGGAAGTCGGAAACCTTTATGTCAACCGTGGCATCACCGGCGCAATGGTCGACCGTCATCCGTTCGGTGGCTTCAAGATGTCTGGTGTTGGTTCTAAAACCGGCGGCCCGGATTACTTGAAACAGTACATGGAGCCAGCGTGCGTGACCGAGAACACTCTTCGTCGCGGCTTTGCTCCGGCGGAAGAATAGTTTCCCTTCAATTCAAGAAAACCACCCAAAAGCCCCTGGTCACCCCAGGGGCTTTTTGTTTTTTCCCTTTAGCCCAGCCAGGGAACGCCCATTCTTTAAACACCTTCTGGCAAAGACTTCACGCCCCCCAGCCTCAATCCCATTCTAAATTTAATAGAGCTGGCCCGGCCCCTGCATTGTTTGCGGTATTGATTTTTAATCCCTCACCACTAAGGATTTATATGAAGCACCTTCTGCTTTTCGCCATCGCTCTCATGCTGACTGTCCCCGCTCAGGCCGTGACATCGGACCGTTTTATTTTTGATTTTCTTGAGCAGACCCAGCGCTCTTTGAACGTTATCAACAAAGAACGGGCGGCAGAAGGCAAGCGACTGTACTGTGAAGCTCTGAACCAGGAGCAGGTTCTGCTGATTGCAGCCACGGCTTCGGTCCCCGACATCACCGTCGCGGAGTTCACCAAAACCGTTACCGAAAATCTGAAGTGCTACCCGGTCTTTTTCCCACCGTGGGGCCGCAAGGGTGTTGGTGGTACACTTTTGAATACCAAAGCTTATGTCATGGATGTTCTGCTTGTTCAGAATGTTCTAAAGTGGATGAACGAAGGCAAAATGCCTTCTCCCGAAACTCCCCTGATGGAAAGCTATAATCCCGATTTTTTCAAACAGTTCGAACAATAGACAAAAAGCCGGCACTCAACGCCGGCTTTTTTTATTTAAAGCGGATGTCTTCTTCAATGCTGTAAGCCGGACTGTAAAAGCAGCTATCGGCGGACGCCGCAAACACCTTAAATCAATTTTAATTTACACACGAACTCCAGCCTATCTCAAATCAAGACAAGAACCTCCACCCGGGAGCTACCAGATGCGATAAATTGAAGATGAAATTTCTGCGGAGAAAATCGAACACTTCTCGAGAAAGAAAACTCACAAAAAAGTCCGTGGTTTCCGATAAGAAATCATGATCTCTTACGGTACGTTGCCACCAAATCCAATTAAAGCGATCTCAAGGGGTTTCCTTGTTCTGCTGACCTGTCTTTTGACGGGATGTACCTTGGATTCCGTCATTCAGGCTCTGACCAAAGAAGACTTCAAACTGCTCACCGATCCGGCCACAGACTATGTGGACCTGAGCACTTCAACACTGAATCTTCAAGGGCATTGTGATGCCACTGAAGGTACTGTGACCCTGAAGCTGGGCTCGGTGGAAAAAGAAACACTCACCTGCCCAGAAACAGGCCTATGGCAATACCAACTTGATGTGACTTCTTTGGGGGACGGCGAAGTTGATCTGACCGTTGAACAAGCCGAGTTGAAGGATGCCACCAAAAACGTCAAGTCCGCCACTGTCACGCTGAACAAAGATACGACCCCGCCGCAACTTTTGGCGATGCCCGATATCATCCTGAATGATAAAGGCTATATCAGTTGGGACTGTCAGAATCTGAATGACAAGTGTACGTTCCGCTCATTCGTCTCGACAACGGACCTGTTTACCTTTGCTGCTGAACCTTACACAAATCTGAAAAGCAACGTGACCTTCCCCGACGGAAAGTCATATCTGTTCCTGCAGGCCAAAGACGCTGCCGGGAATCTTTCGGCCGTTAAAAAAATTGAAGTCTACTCCGGCGCTATGGGGATTTTGCTGAATCCCATGCAAATGAAACTCGCGATGGATCAGTCTGTGACTCTGCGATTTTATATTCCTCAGGTTTTCGCCAGCTACACTCTGTTTAATAATGCTGATTGCACGGGTGCTGAAAACTGGCAGGCCCGTGTCGCCGGGGCCCACCTCTGGAGTCTGCCGTCAGCCACACCGGCTCTTTATTCAGTTTCCGCAAAGTTCAGAACAGCCACTGGAATTGTCAGCCAGTGTTTTACTGACAAAATTCCCATTGTCGACGTAAGCACCGACTATGACATCTGCTCGGGGGGCTCTTCCAGCGCGGCCTTCGGTATGGTTCGAGCCAGCCTCTACCCACAATCCCCCGGCTATAATAACAATGAAAACTGCGCCTTCACTGTCAATACAACCGATGCAATGGATATCGTTCCGGCCACCACTATCCAAACCGAAACAGACAAAGATATTCTGTCCGTCAAACAACAAGGTCAGACTATCTATTCTTTCTCTGGCTCCTTTGTGCCAAGCGGTTTGATGCCTCTGACCAGCACACAGCCCGGTCCGTTCACAATTAACTTCCAGTCGGATGGTCAAAATACCGACGCCGGTTTTCTTGTTTACTGGATGCCGAAAAACGCCATCCGCCAGGAAATCACAATTAATGACGGCGCGTCCCAAACCAGCTCTAAAAATCTGCGCGTGTCATTTAATGTTCCCTCCTACTTGAAAGAGTATTATTTGACCGAAGATTCTTCATGCACTGCGGGTGGCATCTGGAAAACCATCGCCCCTGTAAACCAGTTCACCGCGCAAACGAGCAATACAAATCTGACATTACATGCTCGATTCCGCGACACTTTTGGCAACGAATCAGAATGTGTCTCGGCTGCAATTGCCTATGTGCCTTCGAGCATCTCCATTGTCGGCCCTGCTAATTCTTCATACTTCGGCACGACTGTGGAATTTACCGGTATATGCAGTGACGGCGGAGCCACTGTTAAAATCTCCGGAACCTATTCGGGCGAAACAACTTGTACACCTCAAAGCTTGTGGAGCAAGTCGTTCCCAATTGGAAATATTCCCAACAATACAACCATCAACGTCGATGCAGACTTAGTGATTGCAGGGGCTACTGTGGCTTCGGCTTCGAGATCCTACACGATTCAGCGCCACGTCACACCGACCTATCCGATCGACAACGGTTACGTGGGCCTGTCTTTCACGTTATCCGGAACATGCTCTCCGAATGGAGCCATAATTAATGTCACCGCCCCCTCGGCGACCACCGCCACATGCTCTAACGGCGAATGGAGTGCTGTTCAGACTGTCACCGGAAATGATGGCGACACCGTTACTATTACCGGCAACCTGACATTCCAAAATGTCATCCAGGACACTTTCTCGCTGCAGACCACACTCAGCACTCAGCCACCAGTAGCTGTAGTGTCAGGGGTTCCGAACGGCAAAAGCTCCATACCAAATCTGTCCATGATCGTCGGCGGAATTGGCGTTTCCAGCTACAAATTCAAATTTGGAGTGGGTATTTCATGCTCTGCCATCGCGGGATATTCTGCTGAACAAAGTGTCGAAGCAGGTCTTTTCGTGAATCAGTCCACCTTCAGCGTCAACGACTCCATCACACTTTGTGTCGTCGGCAAAAGTGGTCTGAACGGCCTTTGGCAAGACTATTCCCAGGCGACAGTATACAGCTGGCAGAAGTCAGGCCTGAATTACGCATCACTCACCGGCCCAAGCCAAGTGGTGGCGGAAGGCGAAAGCAGCGTGACTTTGGGTGTAACCCTGAGCGCACTTTCAAGCGCGCCCGTCCGCGTTTACTTCCAGACATACGGCGACGCCCTGTATATGGTCGACCACAATCTTTATCCAGGTTATATTGAAGTTCCGGCCGGACAACTTAGTGCCCAAGTCACGTTTGACAGCCTGAACAACAACCTTGAAACCAAAGACAGTACGCTCGGTGTGTATCTGACCCACACCAATCAACCAGAGTTCTTTGTCGGGGAAAATCATTCCAAACACTATATGCTTCGTGATCCCGTGCGAAGCTCGCAAAAACTTATCAGCTTTGCCCATGGCAGTGACAACAATCCGCCACCGGCTTGTGCGCTGACGGAAGATGGTCGCCTGCGCTGCTGGGGACTGGGTTCTTCAGCCCCGACAGGAATCGCAGAGCCTTTACCAGCCATGCGCTTCAAACAGGTTGTCGGAAGTCGCATTCATTTCTGTGCCCTGAGCGATCAGGACGACCTGTACTGTGCCGCCTACGGCAACTTCACCGCTACAAACTATGATCCGGGAATCAAGTACAAGTCCATCGCGCTGAAGCAGTATATTGGCTGTGGTATCACCTCGGATGACAGAGTTCGTTGTTGGGCCACTGACGGCTCAAGATTGACCTTGTATATTGACGATGGCGTCGTGAAGTTCAAAAAGGTGTCTCCATCCCACGGTACTATTTGTGCGATTTCTCTGGCGGATGATCTTTATTGCTATGGAGAAAACACTTATAAAACGATCGCCAACAACGCGACTGCCAACTATGGAGTACTGACACTTGTAGATGGCGGAACGAAGTACAGTGATGTCACATCCTACACTTATGTTTGCGGTATCACGCTGACCAACCAGCAACTGCGTTGCTGGGGACGCAACGACTACTATCAAGTCGGTAATGGAACGAACACCGCCACCACCGCTCCGGCCATTATTGACGGCTCGACGAAATATTTGAAAATCAGCGGCAGTAACACCAAAGCCTGTGCGATTACGGAAAACTTCAAGTTGAAGTGCTGGGGTGGCGAAATCGTCGGCGGCTACACTGCCACACAGGAAAAAAAGATTTATTCGACTCCGACCCTGCTGAATTCCAACCTGGTCTGGAAAACGGTCCAAGCCAACGAAGGAACCATTTGTGGGATTGCTGATGACGACCTGGCTTATTGTTTCGGAGATGACACCAATTACCGCACGGCCGTCAAGGGAGTCCGCGGAGAGCTGACTCTGATAGATTACAGCGGTCAATACACAGACTACGCTGTGAATGGCGGAGCTTCCATCTGTGCTATACGCAACGATGGGGCTGCGGTTTGCAGCGGCTATAATGGCAGTGCCATATCAAGACTCACCCCTCGTGTTATCCAGCCTTCCGTGAATTTCACAGGTGGCAAGGTGTTGGAAACTTCAGACTCCATGTCCTGCGTTTTAACCCCCACCGCCTCGTACTGCGCGCGCTACAACTTTTTCGGACACCTGGCTGACGGTACCACAACCAGTACAAAACTGGATTATACACCAACTGGTGGGATCGCCATCCAGGGGTATACCGCAAACACCTATTGCGCCGCCGCGGTGGGCACCGATGGACATTTAAAAAGCTGGGGTTCTGGCTCCGGAGGAGCCATGCCCTGTCCGAACACCCTCACAGCCCAACCGTCAAAAATTCTGCCTTCGGTTCTATTTAAGCCTGTTTTGGGAAGCCACGGCACAGACTCGATGTGTGCCCTTAGTCAAAGCAATGAAATTTACTGCTGGGGACTGGGGCTTATCAAAAGAGGCACGGGCAATTCATCAACTCCCACGTCCGTGGATCCAAGCAATCGCTACACGGATTTCAAAATTGCCGGTAACCGCCTGTGCGGTATCCTGGAAACTTCCAGTCAAATTCGCTGCTGGGGTGACAATACAAACGGAAAACTGGGTAACAACAGCACGACGAACTCCACAGGCAGCGCCGTTCAAGGTGGTCACAGCTATTCAAAACTTGGAATGAACGACAATATCACCTGCGCACTGAGAGGCACGACATTGGATTGCTGGGGGGGACTGACCGCCCACAACAGCCTTGTTCCATTCACTATGAATGGCGGAGCTGCATACAAAGACTTTGCAGTGAGCGTGAACGACGTTATTGCCATCACAACCAGTGGAGAAGTGCATATCTGGGAGGACAGTTTATTTAAAAACGCGCCTCGCGTAGTCACTCCGGCTGGAGTGACTTTCAAGTCCGTCAAAGCCGCTCCCAATCACTACACCTATTGCGCCTTGAGCACGGCGGATAAACTGTACTGCCGCGATATAAACGGCCCTATCGACACTCATCACCACCTGCACCAGGTTCGTCAGGCAAGGTTCTAGAAAAAGAAAAAGGCCACTGTTTCCAGTGGCCTTTCTTAATTTAATTAAAATAGAGGTGAGAACATCATGCTCCCCGAGACCTTCCTTGGTATCACCCCTCCCGTAAAAATGATTGCAGCATAACAAAAACTCGATTGCAAGCGACTTATTACAGATTTTTTAAGAATTATGCCCGGGGCCTACAAAAACCCACCCTTTCTGCCAAGTCCTTAAGCAAAACTCAAAATTCCTAAAACTCTTTTGTGTTTACGATTGCAACCTGAATCCAAAAGCGAGCGCAGCGATGCTGCCCCAAAAAACAAAACCCACCAGTCAAGGTGGGTCAAAAAGGTTCAGATGCAAGGCGGAGGGTTTTCTCCGAAACGGAGGCGTGCTCCAAGCACGTCGAAGAGAAGGAGAAGGCCCGACAACGCAGTCAGATGGGCCTTTTTCACCCGCCTCTTAGAAATCAGACAAGCGGTCTGCTAGTTCTGGGTGATCAATGAACGGATTTCTGTTCCCCTGAGCTTTAAAGATCTCAACATTACGTTTCATTTCGTCCTGATCTACCGGATCTTCGCGGTTCCATTTGCGAAGAACATTTTCTTCCTGGGGATCAATCGGAAGGTCATAGCGCATGGAGAAATAGAACAACGCACGAGCCACATTCCCTTTGTGGTTTTGAGGTGGCTCAAACACCTCGTCAGAACCGGAGGAGCCGATACCGAAACGGGAATCCGGGCATTTCAACTCCATCACATCTTTGCTGACTTCACCAAACGGATGGTTACCGCGGATGGCATTCAACTGAGAATCCGTCGGGAACAAGTGATGCAAATCGGATTTCTGAACATCATCCGGGAAACGACGAGTGAAGTGGCTTTGTGGCCAGGTGTGCTCAACGTTGATCACGGTGTTGTTCGGAATAGTTCCCGGAGAAGGCGGAGAGCTGCGGAAGTCTTCCGGACCACGATCCGAATTGCAGTAAACGTCGCGAACCGCATACTGATTGCCGTCTTTAACAAGGTAGTAGTTCCCCATCAGGAAAACTCTGGCCGCCTTATAGCCGATGGCCGTGTGGCGGTAGCAGTGACCTTGCCCCTGCATGCAGTTTTTCACTACAAGATCATAAGAGCCTTTTACAGCGATATGATAACTTTGCAGAACAGACTTGATTCGGTTTTGAAGGGTCTCTCCGGAAACTCCGGCGCGAAGGTCGCGATAGAACTCTTCCCCATAGTATGGGACCGCTTGGGATTGGGAAGCTGCATTTGCAACTCCAGCAACAGACAACAATGTAAGAACAATCACTGACTTAATGAGCTTCATTAGCTTCATTCGGGTCCGCCATTTCAACGTAGGGGGTGATCTCCAGCCTCTGCGCGGTAATGTGTCCCACCGGTAACGTTTCTGTCAACGGGTATATAGAATTTACAAACAAGCCCCAGCATGGCGCCAAACACGCTGCCACCCAAGTGGGCCGCGTAGGCAACGCCACCCCCAAGGCCTTCAGGAATCGCCCACAGGTTCGCCAGATCGACGATCAGGAACAAAGGTATGATCAGCAGGGTTGGCAAATAAATCGCGCCATAATGGCCTGGCATCGGCGATGCAAAATATAGAAACTTCACTCGCATTCGAGTTTCAGCCACACAATAAAATGCGAGCAACGCACTGATCGAGGCACTGGCCCCCACCATCGGCACGGCTCCATGGGTATCAGACAACAGGAAGCCGAGCCCCCCGGCCATGCCTCCCGCCATATAGACAAATAAAAGCACCCAGCTTCCCGCCATCACTTCCACCGCCGCCCCCAGTAAAACCAGGAAGCCCAGATTGGAAAGCAAATGCATCCAGTTGGAGTGAGAGAACTGATACGTCAGCCATGAAAGAGGCCCCTTCGCCCCCGAGCTCAGCCCGAAGCGATACAGCAGTTGTTCCTGATATTTTTTGCGGAATTCAGCGATATTCTTTTTCCAAGTGGCAATCTGCACTTCATCACCGCGATAAGTCCCGGCTTCAGCGGCACTCAGGAAGCGGCGGTCCCTGAGCGCATAGGCCCCCAGAATCCCCATTTGTTCGGCGTTGACCGAATTCATCTGATGCACCCACTGGGGCTTTTCATACAGAATTTCGGCAGGAATGTTTTGCAGATACTGGTAATACAGCCGGCCCGTCAGAACCAGTCCGTCTTTTTGCAGTACCGGCGATGAGGTCAGGCCCGAGTTCACCCCGCTGAAGATCAGAATAAAAATAAAGACATTCAGCACCGCCAGCGTGATCGTCAGCGGGTACTTGGAATAGTCTTTAAAGTCTTCCGGGCACGGGATGATCATGGAACCTCGTAACGTTCTTTGAAATCGTCAATCCAGCTTTCCTGTTCAGCAGCACTTGCCGGCATACGACCGCCATTGCCACTTTGCGGGCCCAGCTCGGCATCCCGCAAAGCCCACACAGAACGAACGAAGCGTTTTTCAAGACCGGACTGCAGAATCGGATTCTTTTGCAATTCAGCGATCGCTTTCAAACTGCCGGCAAAGTCGTTGGAGGCAAACAGCTCCTCAGACTTCAGGAACTTCGTCGTCCACAGACGACCATCGGCCTGCTCCAGATCATCGAAGCTTCCTTCTTCTGCCATGTAGCGCGCCAGCGCGCACGTGGACGAAGACGAATCCTCACAGATTTTGCTTAAATATTGTTCCTGGGCTTCGCCGTCGGCCAAAAGATATTTGGCCAGATAAGCCAGCGGCTGGGCATTGACCGGGTCACCCCACAGCGCCACTTCCGCTTCTTTATCCAGACACTCGCCAGAGATTTCATTCAACAAATACAAAGACAACGCCGCATCCAGGCGCGCCACACCTTCAAGATCCGCACTGCCGCGCATTTCTTTGCAGGCCGCCACTTGTGTGCCGCCTTTTTCACGGTACTCCCCGGCCATCAGACTGTGATAGGTCTTAAAGTAACCCAGCACTCCGAACAGCAGCAGGAACAACAAGCTCATGCGCATCCAGGAATTAATGAATCGCGACTCCAGCGGATGAGGTCCGTCATCATGCACTTTTTTAAGGGTGATCACCAGTGTATCGGCGGCACGATCCGGGAAGGCCCGGCGCAGCGGATGACTGAGGATTTCCATAAACGGCAACGCCAGCAGCACGAAGCTGAAGCTCCACGACAAAGAACGAATCACACACTGAGCATAAGACAAACGCGGCTGATACACGGGATACGCAATCACACGCAGTTGCAGAAAGATCTGACCCGGAGTCGCCTGCCAGAAATACAAGAACACCGACTGCAGGAATGTCACAATAAAGACCACGGCCAGCACCACAAGGCCCGCTGCCACCACACCTTCCGCCGAGTTCGCATTCAGCAAAAAGAAAGTCTTGGTCTGACGAACAAGGCCTGCAACCAGCAGACTGACGATGGGTGATAAAATCAAAAAATCCAGTATCAGTGCGATAAAACGATCGGCCACAAAGGCCACCGGCACTGTACTGGATTTTGGATGATGAGGCTTAACTTCTGGAGCCGACAGATCTGGAAATACCATACAGATCGTATCGGCCTGAAACAGGAAACACTAAAGAGATTAGTGGGCGAAATTGATCGCCTGAACACGACCTTGATCATCAGTAACGAACTGGGCTTTACCGATGATTTGCTTGGAGGAATCAATCAGACTATAGACCTGCTCCCCGGCAGCACTGGACGCCACTGACACTTCGGAATAGTTCATGCCGAAAGCTTCGGAATACTTTTTAAGGAAGCCGGCTTTGTCTTCGATAGCCATCGGGTGTTCACCCGCCTGGGCATCAATGAACTCCAGGCTTTCAATACGGCCTTGCGCCAGCTTCATGCCGTATTTGCCTTCAAGATAACCAAACACCAATTCATCACGCAATGTCGGAGCTTCCGCAAGACTTGCCGCCATAGCAGATTTTTCTGTCGCCATTCTTTTTGCCAGGTCGTGTTCCCACTTCACATCTTTGGCGAAGCTGGAAGGTTCAAAGCTCGCAACCCCACGGTTGGCGCCATTAGCCAGGTTTTGATCCGGGCCGCGCACCAGCCACTGATTCAGGAACACCGTCATCAAAAGCACCGAAGCGATGGAAAGAACAAGAACCGCTTTTTGTTCCTGCGCTTTGTCCTGCAGTCTTTTTCTTACTGATTGTGCTTTAGGAAATTCGATCACGTTTGCGTTCCTCATTTATTACCCCTTCGCAAGTGCTGTATATTGTCACTGCGAAGGGCGTGCCGTTTAATAACCACTTCAATTCATTCTAGCTGCACAGAGCCTGAACAGACGTACAAAAGATGTTTGACGTATTATTATGATCATCTCACTGTGAGACGACAAACGCCATACATCCGGGACTCTAGTCGAGGGCCTTTTTCACCCAAGAATCAATCCCCGCCTGCATTTCCGGGAGGCTGTAGTACAGGACCCGGTCCAAATCCACGCCCTGTCCCTCGATTTGATGCTGCTTGTGGCTGAGATAAATCGCCTCTGGGATGGAGATCTGCACCCCCGGCCCCACCTCTTCCAGTGGATACCAGACACCAACCAGCAACTGCCCGCGACTGGGACTTCCCAGCAGGGGCGCTTTTTTAAACTCTTTCAAAGCCTGCGCGACCATTTCAGCCACAGAAGAGCTTTTCCCATCGACGAGCACCCGCACCTCGCCTTTAAAGCACTGAGGGTTGTCGTAAGTCTTCAACAAAATCTCGCTGCTGTTATCAAGCACGGCCAGTTGTTCCTGATCCCGCAAATCATTAGGAAGTTCGGCCGGAGCTTTCACTGGGGCCCGGGGCTTTACCAGGCGCCCGACCTCCTCGGACTTGCACATGAACAACGACAGAAAACGCAGACCCGCGACGAAGTTGCCGCCCGGGTTTCCGCGCAAATCCACCACCAGCTTGCGCAATGGCGCGATCTGCTGTTGCAGCGTTTTGAGTTTTTCTTCTTCAAAGAAAGCCGCACGGAAGGACGGGATTTCCAGCACCGCGTTTTGCGCGGATTTGATTTCAAGATTCAGATCCTCGGACCGATGGATGGAGCGAGGTTTGATTTTGACAGAAAATTCCCTGTCCTGACGAAGCATCAGGTAGGAGCCCTGCTCCGTCTGCGCTTCCCAGGGGTTGGGTTGTTCGGCGTTGATGCTTTGAATGACATCACCGGGTTTCAAACCCGCCTCTTGCGCCGGAGAATCAGGATGAATTTTATAAATGACCAGTTCCCCGTCGACAAAACGGCTTTCGATGCCGGTCTCCAGACTTTCCCCGCGCCAGATACTGGCGACCTCGGAAGAATCATAGACCTCGAGGTGCGACACCTTCAGCAACGCCAGGGCATTGTTCATGTCCTTGATGATCAGTTTTTTCGGAGAATACGGAGTGACCAGACGGCTGCGCCGACTGCAGGTCTTTTTCCAGTTTTTGATTTTGCTGTCGTCAAGAAAGATTCTTTCCGCGACAAGATCACACACTGCCGGATACGGATTAACGAATCCGCGCTGCAGAGTGAAATGATACGCCCCATAGGCGCAGGAGACTGCCAGAAGAATTCCTAAGATCCGCGTCATCTCGGTCCAGTAAAAACAAAGACCGGATGTATCTTCATCCGGCCCCTGTCTTTCAATTCAAAAGGAAGAATTAAGCAGCCACTTTCTTCTTGCGAGCCGCAGAAGGATCAATGTGGTATTGCTTTACTTTACGATACAAAGTCGCGCGACCGATACCCAAAGCTTTTGCCGCTTCCGTCAGGTTGCCTTTGTATTGCACGATTGCGTTTTCGATGGCGTGAGCTTCAAGCTCTTCCATTTTCTGAACGCTGGATGAAGTAGCTGTTGGCGTTGGGAACTGGATTACGTTACCACCACCCACGTCAGAGTTGATCGGGCTTGTGCCTGAAGCCAAAGCCGGAACACCCGCTACTAGTTGTTGTCTGAAAAATGCGTTATCAAGCCCTTCTCTGAACTGTGCAGATGAATATGCTTGAACTGTCACATCGTGGTTCTCCCAGTACTTTTTTGTGTTTTCGATTGTTTCCTGGCTATCGCTCACCACGATCATAACTGTACGTGACATTTAGTCCTCCCCTTTTGAAACATTAACAAAGCCTATTTGACTCACTTTGTACCTATCGGCGTATCACGCTGAGAATTTAGGGCCAGTTGCAAATATTTTTTGAGACACTTTAAGCAGGCCAAAACACTGGACTTTTGTCGGTCTAAAAATCCCGCTTGACCGACCTTTCCGAATTTATGCCCAAATTCTTGCCGGTTTTATCGGCAAATTCAGCTTCCACAATCTGCTCGTCGCTTCGGACTGTCTTTGTTATATTGATGCTGGCTGTTTATTAAGGACGTTCTGGAATGCCACAGTTTCTATCTGCTCTCTTTATATTGACGTTTTTCTCGGGATCTTTCGCTTTTGGGGAAGTGTTGCGGGTGAATGTCTATGACCTGCCTCCGCACATTTTCACTTTGAATGAAGAACCCGAGGGTCCGGGCATCACGTTCTTCAAAGACTATGTGAAACTGCCTAACACCGAAGTGCGCTGGGTGGCCACGCCGTTTGCACGCGTCTTATGGGACATGCAAAACAAGAAGGTGGACGTTGCCCTGTTCCTGGTGCCCTCACCCGAACGAGAAAAGTACATGCGCTTTTCCAAAACACCCTTATTCACGACATCTTCGGCGATTATCATTCCTCGCAACTCCCCCCTGACCCGGGCGACGTCACTCAAGGACTTCCGCGGACGCACTCTGGGGCACTCCAAGGATTCCTTCACTCCGACAGAGCTTCTAAAGCACGGAATCAAGATCGAACCTTTAAGTGGTGAAAATGTGATCGAGCGCAACCTGCAGAAGATCCGCGCCAAAAGACTGGATGGCATCTTTGTCCCGACAGCCTCCAACGGAGAATACATTTTGCGCAAACTGAGGGTGGATGATCAGTATCAGGTCTTTGTGGTGCCAGACACCACTTTGAATCTGCATGTGGCCTTTCGCAAAGACATCGACGAAAAGACCTATCAGATGGTAGAGGCTGCTCTAAAAAAGAATCAGCGCATTTATCGCAAGCTGCTGGATCAACAGCTATCCAGATAAAAAAAGCCTCCTTTGCGGAGGCTTTTTCTTTTTAGGTTTGTGAAACCAAAAAATTATTCCAGCATGCTTCGAAGCATCCACGCTGTTTTTTCGTGAAGCTGCATTCTTTGAGTCAGCAAATCCGCGCTGACTTCGTCGCCAGCTTTTTCAACCAACGGGAAGATGGAACGAGCCGTGCGAACAACCGCCTCCTGCCCTTCCACCAGTTGTTTGATCATGTCTGTTGCGGAAGGAACACCCACAGGTTCTTCGATGCTGGTCAGTTTCGCGAATTCCTTGTATGTGCCCGGAGCGGCCACACCCAAAGAGCGGATGCGTTCAGCAATCAGATCCACGGCTGTTGCCAGCTCGGTGTATTGACCCTCGAACATCACATGCAAAGTCTGGAACTGAGGACCGGTGACATTCCAGTGGAAGTTGTGAGTTTTCAAATAAAGAGTGTAAGAGTCTGCCAGCAAACGGGACAGGCCATCAGCAATTTTCTGACGGTCTTTTTCCTGGATACCAATGTTGATAGAGGGCTTCGCGTGCTTTTCGGACTTGTTGTTCTTTTTCATAGTCGGAACCTTTCTGTAAAAGCTACGACCTAAACTCTAAACCAAAATTCATAGATGAAAAAGGAGCGCTGCACACCAACTGAGAAACCAGACAAAAGGCAAAAAGGTACCTGCTTACTTTTGCATAAGCTGCGCGTAAGCTGCAGTGCTTCTGCAAAAGTAAGCAGGTACCTTTTAGGAAAAAACAAAACCCAGCTTTTGAGGGCTGGGTTTTGATGGTGTTTTTTTGTGATTCAGCTATGCCAGTTGGTGCTGAACTAGCGGCGGCCGGATTTGATTTTCACTTGAAGTTTGGAGATCAAGTGAACTGCCATTTTTTCCTGAACTTTACACATTTTAAGTTCATCACGGCGGTAAGATCTTTGAGATGGAGTCAAAGTTCCGGTCTCAAGTTCCATTTCATAATCCAATTTGGAAGAACGGATGCCTTCCAGCTCTTTCGTTTGCGTCTTGAACAGTTTGGTCACGCCAGAAAGAGGAGCTACTTCGATCCACTCTTCTTTACCACGGTACCAGCTCACCATTCTCAGGAAACGTGCCTTGTTTTTAGCCAAAGTGAACTTCGGGAAGTTCGTGTCTTGCAGCTCAAGGATGTTTTCCACTTCATCTAGGTTCAGGTCATCTTCTTCACCTTCCATCAGAAGGTTGTCAGACAGGCTCGCCAATAGAGCGGTTTCCTGTTCTTCGTCGACATCTACGTCGAAGGCCGATTTCTTCACCTCTTTTTCGTTATCTAGGTCAGAATCCAAATCTGTGTCGATTTCGTCGGCGTGCATGTTAGTGCCTGGATTGATCAAAACGAGCCTCCCCAATAGTGCATTAAAACGTCTAGGTGATTTAAAGTGGCCCAGTTATATCGCAACTTCTGGAATGACACAATATGTTAATTGCATGAAAAAAGGTGAAAATCACAGGAAAGCCACCCACAAACCGAGACCTTTTTGCATTTTCATATCTAAATTTCATGCTCGAAAAATGGGCATTTCTACTTCACTGCGATCACGTCAACTCGGAATCCACCGGGCTTTTTCCAGAAGTACGAAGGTGAGGCTTTTACGGTTATGCGATAGATGGGACGCCCGTCCAAGACCGTCTCCCGCACTCCACTGGATTTCAACTCCCCTTCCAGTCGGTATTCGCGTCGTTCCCCCGACGCATCCGCGTACTGAATACGCACCTCGACAATCTCCAGATTGTTGCGCAGCCCCACCAAGCGAATGCGTTTGATGCGATTCAAATCGTAACGTGGAAAGAAATCAAAAGTTCTAGTGCCGAAACGACCCGTTTCCCCGCCCCCTAAGGAATAAGGAACATCTTTAGGCGGAGCTGGTGGCGGCACGGGATAAGGTTCACCCGGATAGGGATCATCCGGCAACGGCATCGGCAGTCCGTCGTTTGCGTACCCGGTTGATAGAGTGAAGATCGTCAGAATAAGTAGAAACCACTTCCCCATGCAGGCCTCCTAGGCATTGACCCTAGTCGACCCGAGGGGATTTTGGAAATTACGGAAAGGACACTATGTCTGAAATCAATCCCAGCGCATGTGCTTCACGGACTCACCAGAGTCACGCAGCTCACGCAAGGAATCAATTCCGATCGCCAAATGCTTGTCTACAAAGTTCGCCGTGACTTTCTTGTCGCTTTCTTCGGTTTTTACACCGTCCGGGATCATCGGATTGTCAGACACAAGCAACAAAGCCCCACGCGGGATTTCATTCACAAAACCAGTCACAAAGATCGTCGCCGTTTCCATATCCACGGCCATCGCACGGGTCTTGGTCAGATAATCTTTGAACTGTTCGTCGTGTTCCCACACGCGGCGGTTGGTGGTGTACACCGTTCCAGTCCAGTAATCGCAACTGTGTTTCGCGATCATTGTGGAAACGGCTTTTTGCAGACGGAAAGAAGGAAGAGCCGGGATTTCTGCCGGCAGGTATTCGTTACTGGTGCCCTCACCACGAATGGCCGCGATCGGAAGGATAAAGTCACCCAGTTGATTTTTCTTTTTGATACCACCACATTTACCCAGGAACAAAACAGCCTTGGGATTGATTGCAGACAGCAAGTCCATGCAGGTCGCTGCCAACGCACTGCCCATACCGAAATTCAGGATGGTGATGTTTTCAGCCGTGGCACTTTGCATCGGTTTATCCAAACCGCGCACCGGCACGTTGAACTGTTCGGCAAACATTTTCACGTAGTTACCGAAGTTTGTAAGCAGAATATAATGGCCAAATTCATTCAGCGGCACGCCTGTGTAGCGAGGCAACCAGTTATCGACGATTTCTTTTTTTGTTTTCATGCTACTCCTAATAATTTTCTTCAATTGGTAAATTGGTTTAAGCTAACATGATATTTCACAGAAGAAAAGGGGTCCGATTATGAGTTCTACGCAAAATCATATTCTGATGGAAATTGCACCAAGGCTGGTCTCTGTCGGAGGACCTCAAGTCCACCGTCTGATCCCCTATTCCAAAAAGCGAATGGTAGGGCCCTTCATCTTTTTCGATTATTTCCCTGCCACTGATTTCGCGGCCGGCGACGGCCTGAATGTGCGCCCTCATCCTCACATTGGTTTGTCCACCCTCAGCTACCTGCTGGAAGGAAAAGTTCTTCACCACGACAGCCTCGGACACAAACAGGTGCTGACACCGGGGGACGTGAATTGGATGACTGCGGGCAAAGGAATCTCACATTCTGAAAAGCTGCCGGAAGACGTTATCGGAAAAGCTCACCGTCTGCACCTGCTGCAGTTCTGGGTGGCCCTGCCACTGAACGAAGAAGACCGTGAACCCAGCTTCAAACATCACCCGGAAAGCAGCATCCCGCGTTTTAAAGTCGATGATGCCGATGTGATGCTGATTGCCGGAGAAGCCCTGGGCAGAAAATCACCAGTGGATGTGTATTCGCCACTGTTCTTTATGGATGTGAAGCTAAGCAAAGGAAAAACTTTCCACTATGATCCCGGCACGCAGGAGCTGGCATTCTATATCATCAAAGGCAGCCTGGATATCGATGGCAAAATCATTCCGCCGGATGACTTTGTGGTCCTGGAGCCGGGTTCATCCTTGAAAGTCACCGCCACCGAGGACACCCAAGTCATCGTTCTGGGCGGCGAACCGTTCCCGGAGCCGCGCTATATTTACTGGAACTATGTTTCCTCTTCGCAGGAAAAAATTGAAGAGGCCAAAAAACAATGGCGAGAGTTGACCTTCCCACAGGTCCCCGGCGAAACTGATATCATCCCGTTGCCACCGGAACCGACCGGAAAAGGGTAAGGAGTTTTTGTGCTGAAAAAATCAAAAGGACTTGTCGTCATGGCCTTGTTTGCCGCAGGCTGCGCCACCACTCCATCCCCGTCCACCCCCGAAGGCGACGAAGCCCTTGTGCCGAACTGGGAAACCCACGCCCGTGATGCTGAAATCATGAAAAGCGGCCCCGCCCCGGCATCCGCAACGGCGGCCACAACCGCGCCCACCAATGCCATGGATGAAATGGCACTGGAAGCCCAACAGTTCGCAACGATCAACTATGATAACTTGGGCAAAGACCTGAAAGCCGGAAAAGGCAAAAACGTCACAGAACTTTTCCGTATTTTGAAAATCCAACAGAAAGACCAAGCCACGGCTTTGCGCCGAGTGAAGTCACTTCACGACGGCAGCACCAGCGCCGACCAGTTCGCACAATCACTGTGGAACTGGTACCAGAATAGAAATTAAAGATTAAAACCAAGCCTCAAACTGGTAGCCTAAATTTGTGCCGCTTAGCTTGTCGCTGAAGGCGGGGGCGCGGTTTCCGATGAAGTTTGCGCCCTGGTTGGCGTCATTCCAAAATGAGTGGGACACAAACGCACGCATGACGGGGCGACCCCACATGCTTTTTCCGACGGACAACTGAGCTGCCGCCGTCACGCGACCCAGGTCACGATCCCCGACATAGTCACCACCACCGGTTTTTTCAGATTCATTGTTGATGCGGGAATAGCCCGCTTCGAAAGCCCATTGGAAACGATCGGACACAAAGTAAATCGGACGAACACCGATGGCCTGCATCTGACTTTTGCTGTCGGTATCGGTGCCACTGTCCGCAATCTCTGCGGCCAAGCCAAACATCAACGCCCAACGATCCGTCACATCATAGGTGTAGTCTTCAACAAATCTCCAGGTCCATGCGCGATTTTGGCTTTCATCCGTCGCGGGTACTGTGCTGTCAGCATAGATATTAAATCCACGCATCGTGCCCTTTCCGTACAAAATGGCAAAGTTGTTGTTACCACCCCATACCGGCCCCTGAAGTCGTGTCGCCAAAGAATAGCCATTCGTAGGAACATATTCTTCGGTGTCGGTGGAGCTTCCCGCCGCCCATGCATACACACCCCAGAAGTTCAGCTTCTGATCCGCGAATGAAGGCACCGCAGTCCAACGCAAATCCAAAGCATTCAAAACCGGACGACCGACATTGGTGTCATTCAAATTATCATCAGCCTGAATCAAGTGAGCGAAAGCAAAGCGCCCTTCACCCAACGGCAGACCTTCGATCCCCGCACCCACGCCGCTCATGTCGGCATAGTAGTACCAGTCAAAAATATGAAGATCGACATCGCGATAAAATCTTTTACCAACCCAGAATTCCCCGGGGATTTCGGTAAAACCACCAGCCTTCACAAACGCTTCAATCTGGCTTGTGTCGCGGTTTGCAGCAGCCTCCCATTGACGCGTGCCTAAAGAGCTATAGACCATGCGGAACTGGGTTTTGAAAAATACGGGATCTGTTTCGGTGGGTTTAACATGGTGGAACACCATGGCCAATTCAGTGTAGAAATCGCACTCATTGCCTAAGCGAAGGAAATTACCGGGCATTCCCGCGTTTCCGAAGCAATTCATGTGACCACCCTGCATGTTCAGTCCGCTTCCGCCACGCAGATATCCGGTGAAAGTCGTTTCCACAGCGTGAGTTGTGCTGCTTAGAATCAAGAACAATAACGCAATCGTAATAGTTTTCATCGAGTTCCCTTGAAAAAGCTGAGGGATACCCATAAAGTCTGCGCCTGAAAAGACCTTACGCACGAAGACTCAAACTTTTTGGGGGAAATATTTGAAGCGCTTCCGTACCTGTTCACAACTATTGATTTTCTGCTTCGTACTTTCTTGCACACTTTTGCTGGGACAAATTTCTGAAGCCAAAGCTCCTGCGCGCGCGCAGTGGGTGGACAACTCGCGCATTGTTTTGCGCTTGCCACAAGGCTTCCGCGTTCACCAAAATCTTGTATTTTCCCTCGGAGAACGCATTTCACTGCACCAGCAGGACTCCATTCTTCTGCCCGTGATTCGCACTGATTATTCCCACGTTGAGTTAAGCACACAACACCTTTCCTCCACACAAATTGATCAGCTCATTCGTCGTCCTTTGCGTCTTTTTGTTTCCAATAAAAACGGCCAGGTGCTGGATTCCACGGCTTTGCAGTATTCAGGCATTCTGGATCAAATGTATTTCTATAACGGCAATGACCTTGGCGCCCACGTGCGTTCCACGAGTGTCGGTGTAAAACTATGGGCACCCACGGCACGCAACGTGGAATTGCTGCTATATAAAGAGGCGCAAGACACCCATCCAGCGGCTGTTGTACCAATGAAGCGACAACACAGCGTGTGGTTCGCGGATCTTCCCGGAAAATACGTCAACTATTTCTATCTTTACCAGGTTGAAGTTTACCAGCCCCTCACCGATCAGGTCGAATCCCACACTGTGACGGATCCTTACAGCTTCAGCCTGACTGCGGACGGCGCCAAATCCCAAATCGTGAACTTGCAGGATCCCGCGCTGAAGCCACAAGGCTGGGACCGACTGCAAAAACCGTCTTTGCGCTCTTTCAACGACATTGTGATTTACGAACTGCATATCCGTGATTTCAGCGTTGCTGACTTCACCGTGCCTTTCCCGTATCGCGGTGGCTATGAGGCTTTTGCACAAACCAACACCGACAGCAGCAAGTACCTGCAGTCTTTGGCGGACGCTGGAATGACCCATGTGCATTTGCTCCCGTTCAATGACTTTGGCTCGGTTCCGGAAAATAAAGACTCTTGGGAAAACTATGAGTCCGAAAGTTCGGACCTTCAGGAAGCACAAGCCTACCTTGGCCGCATCAAAGCCAAAGACCCGTTCAACTGGGGCTATGATCCGGTTCACTTTATGACTCCGGAGGGCAGCTACGCGACAGATCCAAACGGGTCCCGCCGTGTGTATGAAACCCGCAACATGGTTCAGACCCTCAATAAAATGAACCTGCGAGTGGTTCAGGATGTTGTATTTAATCACACCTTCGAGGCCGGTCTGGAACCTTACTCGGTCTTTGATAAGATCGTGCCACTTTATTACTACCGAGTGAACGACGAGGGTGACATTCAAAAAAGTTCCTGCTGCAACGACACCGCCAGCGAACATCGCATGATGGAAAAGCTTATGATCGACAGCGTGCTTCACTGGGCACGCACTTACAAGATCGATGCCTTCCGCTTTGACCTGATGTCGTTCCACTCCCGCAGCACGATGGAAAAAATCAAATCCGAATTACGTGGCCTGACTGAACAAGAAGACGGCATCGACGGCTCCAAAATCTATCTGTACGGCGAAGGCTGGGCATTTGGTTCTTTCTATGACCGCTATCCATCCGAGTCGCTGCACATGCTGAATTCCTATGGCAGCGGCTATGGCTTCTTCAACGACCGTCTGCGCGACGCGGTTCGTGGGGGCACAACCAATTCCGCTGAAAAATCCGATCAGGGGTTTGCGACGGGGCTTTATTTTGATTTCAACAAAGAGCCTGCCAACCGCAACACCCCGCCAGATAGCAACGGTCAGCGTGAAAAGATTTTGCATCTTGGTGATGTGATCAAAGCAGGCCTTGCGGGCAATCTGCGTGATTTCCGTTTCAAGGAACACTGGGGTTCATTCGTGACCGCAGGACAACTGCACTATCGTGGGGCGCCCACCGGCACCAGTGCTGAAGCCCTCGAAACAGTCAGCTATGTTTCTGCGCACGATGGTTACACTTTGTGGGATGCCGTTCAGGCCAAAGCGCCGTTTTATACCAGCGGCCGCTTCCCTGCTTTGAGTAAATCCGAAGACCGCCAGCGCATGCATCAGTTGGCCCTGGCATTGCCAATGCTAAGCCAAGGCATTCCGTTTATTGAATCCGGATCGGAGCTTTTGCGCAGCAAGAACGGCGATCAGGACAGCTACAATTCCGGTGATTTCTTCAATCGCATCGACTGGAGCCGTCAGCAGAACTTCTGGGGCGCGGGACTTCCACCTGCCTGGAAAAACATTGATGACTGGTCGTTCTGGCAGCCACGGCTGCAGGAGCCGGGCATGAAAGTCACGCCTGAGCTGATCACTCGCACCGAAAAGTACTTCAAAGCCCTGCTGCGTGTCCGTCAAAGTTCTGACCTGTTCAAACTCAACGATTTGTCCGAGATTCAAAGATCTTTGACCTTTATCGACAACGACAAACAGGCCGAACCGGGTTTGATTGCGATGCATCTGCAGTCGTCCTCGGAAAAACTTTTGATTTTCTTCAACGCCGCCCGCGAAGCGCGCAGCTTTGAACACGGTGTCTTAGGTCAAAACTGGGAACTGCATCCGCTGCTGGATGAAAAAGTCGATACCATCCTTTCTCAGGTTCTGCTGATCCCGGGTGATAAACGCATCCAAATCCCGGGTCGCAGCACCGTGATTCTAATTCAGAAAGCCGGTCACTGATGAAATTCTGGATTTTTCCTTTTCTGATTCTTGCTTCACTCACCGCTCGGGCCGAGGATGTGCGCATCCAGATCTGGCACCAGATGATCTATGGCCACCGTCAGGTCTTGGCCGAGGCCCTGGAAAAATTTGAAAAAGAAAATCCCGGCATCACCGTTCAGGCCACGTACCGTGAAACGGAAGAGCTGCGTTCAAGCTATCAATCCGCCGCCATGGGTGGCAGCGGGCCGGAACTGGTTTACGGCCCCAGCGATCAGGTCGGGCCTTTTGCCACGATGGGCATAGTGCGTCCGCTGGACGAGGTTCTGGGTTCTGACTATTTCCAGAATTTTGATCCGTTGGCAGCCCCGGTTTACGATAACAAGCACTACATGATCGGTGATGCGGTCGGAAATCACCTGATGCTTCTGTACAACAAGAAGTTCATCACCACCCCGCCAAAAAATTCACAGGAACTGATCGAGCTTGGCAAAAAAATGACGGTGGACACCAATGGCGATGGCAAAATCGACCGCTGGGGTCTGGTGTTCAATTATACCGAGCCGTTCTTCTTTGCCCCGTTTATTCCCGCTTTTGGCGAAGCTTTTCTAAAAGCCGACGGAGTCACTCCGAACCTGAACACCCCGGCTTTGAAAGACACTTTCCAGTTCATTCTGAAACTGCGTGATCAGGACAAGATCATCCCAAAAGAATGCGACTATGAAACCGCCAATGCTTTGTTCAAAGAAAACAAGGCCGCGATGTTAATCAATGGTGACTGGTCCTGGGGTGACTATCAGCAGGCCAAAGTCGATTTTGGTATTGCTCGCATCCCGATGATTTCTGAAACTGGCAAATGGCCAAGCCCGCTGGTGGGAACCAAGGGCTATTCCCTGAATGCCAACATGAAAAGCGAGGCTCATTACGAAGCGGCCGTCAAACTTTTGAAGTATCTGACCTCTACGCCGGTGCAGTTGCTGTTCGCTGAAAAAGTCGGCGTTCTGCCGTCAAATCTTCAGGCGCGTGAATCCGATATCGTCAAAAACAATCCACTCTTGAAAATTTCTGCCGACATCATGGAAGTTGGAACACCGATGCCGGTGACCCCGGAAGTGCGTGCCGTCTGGGACAGTCTGCGCATTCAGTACCAAAAAGTTCTGGCGGGAAGCCTGCAACCGCAAGCCGCCGCAGAACAGGCGCAAATCACCGCAGAACAACAAATCCGTGACATGAACGAAGTTCTGACTCCGGGTGTGGGCGCCACTGTTTTGAAAGCTATTTTCGGCATTGGCATCGTTCTGTTGATCTGGCTGACAAGAAACTCGCTAGTGGCGTTCTTTAAAGGATTCCGCGGGCCCCAGCGTTTTGCCTATTACATGATGCTGCCGGCGTTTATCGGCATCTTTGCGGTGATCATCTATCCGTTCTTCTATAATATCGCGATTTCGTTTTCGAACTTCAGTCTGCGCACGTTCCAGGACTGGTCCCTGGTGGGCTTCCATCACTATGTCGCGGCTCTTTCTGATCCCCGCTTCTATTCCCTGTTCCTGAAAACCGTTATCTGGACCGTGGTGAACATCGTCTTCCACGTTTCTATTGGTGTGTTCCTGGCAGTGATCATCAATCAGGTGATTGCCGGCAAAGGATTCTGGCGGGCCTTGCTGATCATCCCATGGGCGGTGCCTCAATACATCACCGCTCTTACCTGGCGTGCGATGTTCAATCAGGAATACGGGCCGATCAATATCTTCCTGCAACAGTTCCTGCACATGTCCCCGGTTCAGTGGCTCAGTCAGCCGACGACGGCTTTTGCTGCGTGTATTTTGACCAACGTGTGGCTGGGCTTCCCGTTCATGATGATTGTGGCGCTGGGTGGTCTGCAGTCCATTCCAAGCTCTTTGTACGAAGCCGCAAGACTGGATGGCGCCAATGCTTGGCAGCGCTTCCGTCATATCACCTGGCCGTTGTTGTTGCCGGTGATGGCGCCAGCGGCTTTGCTGGGTTCTATCTGGACGTTTAACAATCTGAATGTGATCTGGCTGGTCAGCAACTCGGGGGAACCGGGCGATCAAACGCACATTCTGGTCAGCTACGTTTATAAAGCGGCCTTCAACCTGTATCGCTATGGCTATGCGGCTTCTGTGTCCGTGATCATCTTCCTGATTCTGGTCGTCTGGGGTCTGGGATCACTGAAAAGCCAATTCAAGAAGGAGACGAAGTAATGCTTAAAAAGACCTTCTCCTGGATCAGCATTTTGCTTTTCTCACTGTTTTCGATTTATCCGATTTTGTATGTGCTGTCGGTGTCTTTACGTCCCGACAACGCTTTCCAGACACAGTCCTTGGAAATCATCGGACCGAATGCTTCCTTTAAGAACTTTGTGGATCTGTTTGCCACCACCGACTTTCTGATCTGGATGCGCAACTCGTTGGTGGTCAGTGCGGCGACCACACTTTTGGGTGTGGCTTTGGCATCGACCAGTGCGTATGCATTGGCAAGATACCGCTTCCGTGGGCGCAACATGATGCTGTTCTCGCTCTTGATGACCCAGATGTTCCCGGCCACCATGCTGATGCTGCCGTTTTATATCATCCTGTCAAAGCTGCGCCTGATTGACAGCTTCTGGGGCTTGTTCCTGATTTATTCTTCAACCGCGCTGCCGTTCTGTATCTGGCAGATGAAGGCGTATTACGACACTATTCCGCGCGAACTGGAAGAGGCGGCGTTGCTGGATGGCTGCTCAAAGTGGATGATCTTCTATAAGATCATCCTGCCGGTGTCCTCGCCAGCTTTGGTGATCACCGCGTTATTCAGCTTTATGAGCAGTTGGAGTGAATACGTGATTGCCGCCGTGGTTTTGCAGGACCCGCAACTTTACACTTTGCCGTTGGGACTTCGTTCGTTCCAGGCAAGTCTTGCGACCCAGTGGGGTCTTTATGCCGCGGGCGCCTTGATTGTCAGCGTTCCGGTTTTGATTTTGTTCATCAGTATTTCCCGATATCTGGTTTCTGGCCTGACCATGGGAAGCGTGAAGGGTTGATATGGCAAAAATTCAGTTTTCCAACATCAAAAAAAGTTTCGGTTCTGCGGATGTCTTAAAGGGCATTGATCTGGATATCGCTCCGGGCGAATTCCTGGTTTTGGTGGGCCCCTCCGGCTGTGGCAAATCGACTTTGCTAAGAACTTTGGCGGGCCTTGAATCTGCGGATTCCGGCACCATCAGCATCGACGGCAAAAAAATCAACGACATCGAACCGCAAAACCGCGACATCGCGATGGTCTTCCAATCCTATGCCCTGTACCCGCATATGACGGTGGCAGAAAATATGGGCTTTGGTTTGAAGCTGAAGAATCTGGCAGCCGGCGAAATCACCAAACGCGTGAATGAGATTTCTGAGCTTTTGCAGATCAAACACCTTCTGGATCGCAAACCCAAAGAACTTTCCGGAGGCCAGCGCCAGCGTGTGGCCCTGGGCCGTGCTTTGAGCCGTCAAACCCCGGTGATTTTGTTTGATGAGCCGCTGTCGAATCTGGATGCGCATCTTCGTTCCCAAATGCGTCTGGAGATCAAACGCCTGCACCATAGTTCCAAGAGCACCATGATCTATGTGACCCACGATCAGATGGAAGCCACAACTTTGGGGGACCGTATCGCGGTTCTGAAGGACGGCGTGATTGAGCAGATCGGAACTCCGTCTGAAATTTACCACCGTCCGAAGAACACCTTTATTGCGACCTTCATTGGTTCACCTGAAATGAACTTCCTGGAAGGTGCGGTTCTGGAAAAGATCCCATGGCCTGAAGCCCGCAAAGCAGATCAGATTCTGGGCATCCGCCCGGATGCTTTTTCCTTGAATCAGGGGCCCTTGGGAGCCCAAGAAGTTGCTTTGGGGGACTTCCAAGTTGAGATTTCTGAAAACCTGGGCGGCCAGCAGATGCTTCACGGAACACTTTCCGGAAACAACGTACGCATCCTGGTGGATTCAATGGATAATTTTTCCATGAAGCAGACCCTGCCTCTGAAGATCGACCTGACAAAGGCCCACCTGTTTGATAAAAAAACGGGCCTGAATCAAAGGCTTTAAGGAGATCGGATGATCCGCAGTTTATCCCTCGGTATTACAGCGATTTTGCTGACTTTGGCGTCTTGCCTGTCAGCAGCTGCGGCTCCGCGCACGGTCTTCGTTCAATTGTTTGAATGGCCGTGGAATGATGTTGCCCGTGAATGCGAAACCTATCTGGGGCCGGCGGGTTTTTCTGCCGTTCAGGTTTCCCCGCCTCACGAACATATTCACTGGCAGGGCAACCCCTGGTGGGAACGCTATCAGGTGGTCAGCTACAAACTGGAATCCCGTTCAGGGACTGAGGCTGAATTTGCCGACATGGTCCGCCGCTGCCGTCAGGCCGGTGTGGATGTCTATGCCGATGCGATCCTGAACCACATGACCGGCATTCCGGGCGGTGTGGGTTCTGCCGGCACGCAGTTTAGTCACTATGAATACCCTGGTCTTTATTCCCATCAGGATTTCCATCACTGCGGCAGAAATGGCAATAACGACATCCGTGATTTCCGTGATTTGTACGAGCTGCAAAATTGCGAGCTGGTCGATCTGGCGGACCTGAAAACCGAATCCACTTACGTGCAGGAAAAACAGGCCGAGTACTTAAACCGTCTGCTGGATCTGGGCGTGGCAGGCTTCCGTATTGATGCCGCGAAACACATCCCGGCCCGCGATCTGGAACAGATCCTGAAACGGCTGAAAAGATCAGCTTACATCTATTCTGAAATCATCTATGACCCGGCAGGCCCTGTTCAGTACAGCGAATACACCCCGTTCAGTGATGTGACCGCCTACGACTATCCTCACCGTCTGGGTTATGCCTTCAAAGACAAGAACACCGATGCTTTGCAGTTCATTGCCAGCGGCTTCCCAAGCAGCATTGATTCCATCGTCTTTGTCACCAACCACGACATCGAACGCACGAATGATTATTCCGTTTTGAAATATTCAAGCCCCGAGCAGCACCTGTACCGTCTGGCGCAGATCTTTATGCTGGCGTGGCCGTTTGGTTACCCGCAAGTGTATTCCGGCTTTGATTTTAATTCTTTCGATCAGGGACCGCCATTGAACGACAGCCTTCGCACCCTGCCGATTCTGGATGATCAGAACCAGTGCCGCGCCCCGTGGACCTGCGAACACCGCCTGCCGGAAGTGGCGGCGATGGTGGACTTCCGCAATCAGACCGACAAGGCGTTCACAGTTTCCAACTGGTCAACCCACGCCCGCGACGTGATCTCGTTTGCCCGCCCGCGCTTTGGTTTTGTGGCCATGAACTTTGGCAGTCAGTCTGTGACCAAAGAATTCCAGACCAACCTGCCAGCCGGTGACTACTGCAACATCGTGGATGCAGGCTATCGCCTGAAATCACGCAGTTGCGCCGAAGGCTTCAGCGTCAATAACAGCGGAAAAGTGCGCACCACACTGGCGCCTTATTCATCCTTGGTTCTTTTAGTGAAGGCACAAGTTAAGAAATAATATGAAAAAGAAAACCTACACCATCGGTCTTGATCTGGGCGGAACCAAACTGGCAGCAGCGCTGCTTTCTGATACCGGCGAAATGCTGGATTTCATCAAAGTTCCAGTCGACATGAACCGCGAAAAATCAGCTCCCAAAGCCCAAAAACGTCTGATTCAACTGATGACGGACATCGCTTTGGATTTCAAAAAACGCTTCCCGAACGAAACCAAAGCATCGGTATTCAAGGGCATCGGCCTTGCCAGCGCAGGTCCTTTGAATGCTGAAACCGGCACCCTGATGAATCCGGCAAACTATCCAGGCTGGAAGATCGTTCCGATCCTGGATCTGTTGACCAAAGAGATCCACAAAACCTGGAAGACCCCGGTGTACTTCCAGCACGACGCCACGGCGGCGGCTTTGGCGGAAGGCTGGGTTGGTGGCGCTCAGAAAATGAAGTCCTTTGCGATTGTCACGATCGGCACGGGTGTGGGTACTGGTGTGATCTTTAACGGTCTGCCGGGCCAGTCGGATGGTATGGGCTCTGAGTACGGCCATATTGTCGTTGATTATCAGCGCCTGATGAAATCCCCGGACAAAATTGATCACTGCACAGTGGAAGGAATTGCGTCCGGAACGGGTCTTCTGCGTCGTGCCCGCGAAATGGGCTTTACTGGAAATTCTGTAGAAGAACTGATTGCTGCCAACGATGCCAAATACCAGGTGCTGTTCAAGGAAATGGCCTGGGCTCTGGCGATTCTTTGCTACAATCTTTCTATCGGCTACAACCTTGAAAAAATCTTCTTAAGTGGCGGCCTGATCAAGATTCGCAACATGTACTTAAAAGACCTGAAGGATCACTACAAAAAAATGGTCCGTCAAAGCAAGGCCGTCTTTGAGTGCCCGATCGAAGTGGCCAAGACCCAAAACCACGCAGGCGTGATCGGCGCGGGCTTCCTGCCCCACCTTTACGGAAAAAAATAAGACAACAGCCAAAACAAATAAAAAAGGCCGGTTCATCACCGGCCTTTTTCTTTTCATGTTTTGATAAACTAAACTGTCAGCTCTTTCGGGATCCCTTTTGGAATCGCGCTTAGAAGCTTCTTCGTGTAGTCGTGTTGAGGGGCATCGTAGATCGCCTGAGCCGTGTTGTGCTCAACGATCTTACCACCGAACATCACTGCCACTTCGTCCGAGATGAATTTCACCACAGACAGATCGTGAGAGATAAAGATGTATGTCAGGTTCATCTCGTCCTGAAGATCCAACAACAGGTTCAGGATCTGCGCCTGGATGGAAACATCCAGAGCGGACACGGACTCGTCACACACGATGAATTCAGGGCGAACCATCAAAGCACGCGCGATGGAAATACGCTGTCTTTGACCGCCAGAGAACTCATGCGGGTAACGATTCATCATCGCCGGGCTCATGCCCACTTTTTTCAGCATCTCTTCCGCGATTTCGCGGCGCTGATTGTTGTTGTCACCGATGTTGTGAATCTGCATTGGCTCCATCAGGATGGTCCCGATAGTCATACGCGGATTCAGGGAGGCATACGGATCCTGGAAGATGATCTGCATTTTTTTGCGGATCGGATGCATTTGGCTGTAATCAAGCTTGGTGATGTCCTGACCATCGAAGATGATCTGACCATCCGTCGGCTCAATCAAACGCATCAGCGTGCGGCCCAGAGTGGTTTTACCGCAACCGGATTCGCCCACCAGACCCAGGGTCTGACCCTTTTTAACTTTGAAGCTGACGCCGTCCACTGCTTTTGTGTAGCTCTGAACACGGCCCAGAACACCGCCCGTGTGAGGGAAGTGGGTTTTCAGGTCATTCACTTCAAGAATAAGTTTGTCTTCACGAACGATTTCTTTAGACGGAGTGTACACGCGCGCCGCTGGAGTGATTTCTTCACCTGTCGCGCTCATGAAGTCAGAAAGAACCGGAAGACGAACCGGGTTTTCATCCAAAGACGGACGGCACGCCAAAAGACCTTTGGTGTAAGGGTGCTTCGGGTTGTCGAAGATTTCTTTGGAAACGCCACGTTCAACGATCTCACCTTTGTTCATAACAATCACTTCATCAGCGATGTCAGCAACAACGCCCAGATCGTGCGTGATGAACAAAAGACTCATGTGGGTTCTTTTTTGGATGTCCGCCAGAAGATCCAGGATTTGTTTTTGAATTGTCACGTCCAACGCTGTGGTTGGTTCGTCACAGATCAAAACATCCGGATTACAAGCAATCGCCATCGCGATCATGATACGCTGGCGCTGACCACCGGAGAATTTGTGCGGATAGAAGTACAGACGCTCTTCAGCGTGCGGAATACCCACTTGCTTCAGAAGGTCCAAAGCTTTGTCCAAAGCCTGCTGTTTGTTCAGGTTTTGGTGAAGCATCAGGGTTTCAGTGATTTGATCCGCAACCGTCAGAACCGGATTCAAAGAAGTCATCGGCTCCTGGAAGATCATGGAGATGCGTGCACCACGGATTTCACGCATTTTCTTTTCAGAGACTTTCAGCAGGTCCTGGCCTTCAAAAAGAATTTCGCCGCTGGAAACACGGCCTGGATTTCCGATCAAACGCATGATCGCCAGGGACGTGATACTTTTTCCGGAACCGGACTCACCCACCAACCCGACAGTTTTACCTTTCGGAAGGTTGAAAGAGATGCCCTTTACGGCCTGTACAATCCCGTCTTCGGTTTTAAACTCAACAGCAAGATTGCGGACTTCGATAATATTTGTGTTGCTCATTCTTTTTTGTCTCTCCAGATGGCCTCAGGATTCTATCACCTTTTAAGGCAAATAAACCCCTGAAATGACCACGGTCAAATTCCAGAAACACTGAATCGCTTATCCGGGCAAAATGGTCAATAAATTGTGTTCAATCCTATTGGATTTTCAAAGGATTTTGCCCTGTCTCGAACTGAGATGTTCCCTAAAAAGTCCTGTTTCCGGGCCCAACGGGAACATTTAGTCATTTTTTCAGTATAGAAGGTCCAGCCATCGGCCGATGACTCTATAGAAGACGGCGTTTTCAAGGGGGCACCCCTATGACGCCCTAGGTCTAGCCGGTAAATCAGGAGGAACCTAAATGAAGATCCTTTCATCATGCATCAGCACCATGCTTATGGCCGCGATCCTGTATCATCCTCCCACTTTTGCCAGCGGCACCGAAGCCGGAACCTGCACCGACTGCTTTGTGGAAACGCCCAACGGCCTTAGAATGAAAGACAATCTCACCTTCGTGGCTTCGGTTCTTGACGATATCAACGACAAGTACAATTGGGGTCCGTCCTGTAACAACTATGCAACTGGCACCAAAATCGGAGAATGGGGTCACGCGATCCGCAAAGAGTACATGGCTGGAAACTTCACTCACCTTGCGGAAGGTTCTCCGGACATCCATAAATTGTGTCCGAACTATAAAATCATGAAGCCCACCGACAAGGCCAACTTCTGGGTTTTGATCTTCAATGCCATGACCCACTACGAAAGCACCTGCAACCCCAAAGCCACCGCCCAGGGACCAAACGGCAGTCTGTATGGTCTGATGCAGTTGCATGTGGGCCGCGAGCAGGTCTATGCAAAATCCTGCGAAAAAGGCGACAGCAAAACGCCGGTCAACACTTTTGCCTGCACCCTGGACATGCTGAATGGTCAGTTGCGCCGGGATGATGCCCTGTTCAGCCGCAAGTCCTATTGGGATGTTCTGCGCCCGCAGGCCGCCAGTGGAAAAGCCAAAAAGATTTCAAGATCCATCAGCGCTTACGTTCCCTGCCACGATGAAAAACGTCTGAACGTGAAGCAGGCGGAATTCTTCGACAACGAGGAAGTCTGGAAAGCACTGCAGATCAGCGACACCCCGGACGACGGAGCCTGGGACGGATAGCATTCCTCAAGTCAGGTAAATCCTACAAAACCGGCCACCACAGCCGGTTTTGTCGTTTTGGTGTTCGCCATGAAATTTCGAACAGTTCATCCGCCAAAAAGCCTTAAACTCAGGTAAACCTCGCAATTGACATATACATGTGCAACCTGAGTTGGTAAGTGTCTTGGCCAAATGAAAACGTTGAACAAGTTTTTCCATGTAAAGTTTGAAGAAAGACGTGCGGCAAATCCGCGTTTTTCATTGCGTGCCCTGGCTCAACGGGTGGAAATTTCTCCAGGACATCTGTCTGAAATTTTCAATAACAAGCGTCCCATCTCCTCTGCCAACTTCAGCAAGCTTGTGAATGGCCTGCGCCTGTCCGATGAGGACGTGCAAAAGGCCCAGTCCCTGTTTGACTCTGAAAGAAAGCGCAAAAAAGCGACTCATTCCATCGAGCGTGTTTTGAGCAAATCAGAGTTCTCTGAAGTTTCCAGCGTCGATTTCTTCCTGGTACTGGCGGCGATGGACCTGCACACCGAGGAATGGGATGTGGGGCTGATTTCGGCTGAAACCGGGGTGCCGGCGGACCGCACGAAGGTTGTTATGAACAAGCTCCTGCAACTGGGGCTGGTGGAAATGAACAGCCCGACCACCTACGTGAAAACCGTGCGCAGCCTGGCCTCTGAAAGCGACATTCCGAATTTTGACGTGCAAAAATTGCACAAAGAGGCCCTGAAGCGCTCGACTGACATTTTCCCGCAGGTTCCCACTGAAAAAAGGGAAATGGTTTACCTGACAATGGCTGTAAATCCGAAAAATTTGGACCGGGCAAAAAAAGAACTCGAAAAGGCCTGGAAAAAGGTTTACGGAAAGCTGACTCAAGGCGAATGCACTGAAATCTACACGCTGGGCATGCAGTTGCTGCCGGCCGTGCAAAAGGAGACAGAAGAATGAAACATCTGATTGCTGTTATCGTTTTATTGGCGGCGCCCAGCGCCTTTGCGCAGTACGTGGTTCGCAACGGAGGCTACGTGGTGAGCTGCCTGAGCCAACCGACCGTCGCTTTGGAACTGGCCGAAGCCAAGGAAGAGGGGATTTCTGTTCAGTACTCTCCGGCCAGATCCTATCAGGCCAAAGTTTCTGACTTGGTCGCGCGCATCCGCCCGGTGAATTCCCAGAAAGCTTTGAAATACACCCAATGGCTGAAACAGTGGCCACAGCAAATCCGCTGGAAATCGTCCTTTGTTTTGGAAGGCCCGAACGATCAGGGTGATATGGAACTGGGCCGCGGCTGCCGCCTGAAGATTGCCATCGTTCAGACCAACGAAACCCGTTTCGGTGAACAGTTGTACGAAATTGATTCTTTGGTTTGGGGCTCTTTGGATGAAAACCAAAAAGCCGCCTTGGTGATGCACGAATTCATCTATCGCGACATCCTTGAGGAAAATCCGGAATCCAACTCTTTCGAAGTTCGCTTTATCAACAAAGCCCTTCACGACCTTGATTCCCAGCTCCGTGACCGTCGCAAGTTCACAGAGCTGATGCATTCTTTCTAACGACAGGAAGCGGACACCAGACGCTGGAAGTCGGTGTCCCTTTTGAATTTGAAAATCACGTCGCCGTCACTCATGTAATTGAAAATATCCTGATTGCGCAAAGAACAGTTTCTTTGCGCTCCTGTCAGCACCGACTTTCCGGCTTTGATCATCGCCGGGTCCTGATTCAACGCAAAGCCCACATCCAGAATCTGCCCCTGATAGCCGACGATGGACACCCCGCCTTTATTGTTGGTCGCGACCTTATCCACCACCACCTTGGCAGCACCTGAAATCGACTTCAATACGGCCTTGTTCACATCAAAGACGAATTTGTCACCGGTAACGTGCAATGATCAGCTCATCTGTTTCAGGGACCCATTGATAGCTGCTCGTCGTCTGCTTTCTTGGAAACAGGAAGAAGTCCCGCGCCCCGAACTGCCCGTCCGTCCCGTAGGCATTAAAGACCATGAACATTCCGTCTTCAGTCAGCACATAATCGCGGTACACCATAGTTTTATAAGCATCCGTCGGAGAAACCGACAGCATGCAGATCCCCGCCTGTTCAAGCCAGATGCGCTGAAGTTGAACGCCTTTGAGGGTTTCAGTGATGGTTTTGCAGCGATCCGGCGCAGGAGCTGCTTTGGCCAGCAAGACGAACAAAAACGTGGTGACAAACAAAACGCTCTTCATGAATCCTCCTTGGGATGACTTTCAGATTACAAATCCCCCTGAAGCGGTCAACGAGCCCACGACCAGATCCTGTTTCATCAAAAAGGTGTGAACAGATAAATTTCTGTTTCCCCGCCAAAAGTTTGACTGAAAATCCATGCGCAGGCCCAATGAATTGTCACCTTGGGAGGTTCTTATGAAGTGTCTGAAAACTTTGATGTTCTTTGCCTTGCTTTCACCAATTGCAGCTTCGGCGCAAGTTGAATCTCGCATGGATTTTGGAATGCAGATGGTGGGATCGGAACGCTCAAAAGATATGCTTTTGACTAATTACAGTTCTGGGACCATTTATGACATTTCACATACAATTACCGGCCAGGGTTTCAGTGTGAACAGCGATTGCCCGAAACAACTGCGCTCGGGACTTTCCTGCCGTTATCGCCTAACCCTGACCTGCAACCGCGAAGGTTATCAGGACGGCGTTTTTGAGATCTTCACCTCCGACAAGAACTATCGTGTTATCCTGTCGGGCTATTGCAATCCCCTATAAAAAAAGCCTCCCTCGGAGGCCTTTTTCGATTCATAGACCAAGCTGACTTAGTCAATTGTATGGAAATTAGTAAGGCTGAAGTCAGGAACGTTTGTCATCAATGCGGCTTCGTTTGCGCCGAATAGGACTTTCATGTCGTTATAGGATTTATTAAATACATGGCCAAAAAGAACCCAATCATCGATATCCGGAGCCGAACCACAAACACCTCCAACAGCACTCAAATCCGATACGTCCACGCAGAACTCACCGGTGATGAGATTCATTCCACTCTGACGAAATCCGACAGTTCCTTCTGTAGAATCAGCACCGTTTGCAAAATCAGCTGTAAAGAAGACATTGTCTCCGGCATTGTGCATTGAGTGGCCAACGCGCGACTCGCCTGTAGCTTGGATCACAATTTTTTGAACTTCAGCGGCAGATGTATCCTCATCTCTGCTTGCATAAGTATAAGTCATAGCACCTGTAGAACGGTTCCAATACAAAACATCCCAGCTAAGTCTGTTGTCGCCATTGTCTTCTGAAGCAATGATATTGGTTTGGTTGTTACGGTTTTTGAAATAGATCGTGTTTCCAGAAATCATGGTCTCGCCACTCGCAGTTCCAGTTACGTTGATTTTTACGTCGAAATAATCAGATGTCACAGCCGCCACGGTCACAGAGAAGTCAACCGGGAAAGTACCACCCTCAACTGGCACGTCTTCAGTGAATGTATGCATACCCATTTTCGGAGCACCATTTTCAAAATCAATGTTGTCACCAACAACCTGAAGAATAACCATTGTCTGCGAGAATCTGCCAAATATGGATGGCGTATAATCATCACATTCATAATCTGAATCCAGCAAATCCAAAGTGAATTGTTTCAAGGATGCTGCAGCTTCAGAACAGCCTGGTCTTTTCATGTGTGTAGTCTGTGTATCCCAAGCCGCCGCCGCTTTCGGACGGATCACACCTTGTGCCAAAGATGCTGATGTTGTCGGAATTGCAGAAGACATGTGGGTGGTGATATCACTGCTCAGATTCGCCAAAGGATTCGTAGTGGATGGGGAACTGCCGCTGCCGCCTCCACTGCAACCCATGATGAGTGCCGTAGTCCCTGCAAACATCGCCGAAACTGTAACTAGATCTTTCACTTTCACTTTTACTCCTGGTTAACTAAGAATTTCGTTTCACACGACTCCGAGGAGATGTTAACAAGCAGGCAAACTCACAACGAGTCTAATTACACATTTGATCTATAAAGAAGGAAATTTTGGTCAAATGACCTGTGGACACTTCAAGACCATGGGCCGCTTTAATTGCTGACACCGGTTTAACTCTCAAGAAAAACTCAACGAAAAAACAGCATCAGACAGCCTAACGATCCGTCAATCCCAAGCCCTGCAAAATCTTTGGAATGCACTTTTGCACCCGAGAAGCGCGAGTGGCCGATTGTTTTGCGGAAGAGAAATGCACCAAATACATCCGACGACGACCCGGGGTCAGTTTTTCAAAAGCCGCTTTCAGCTTCTTGTTTTTATCCAGGGCCTGTTTCAATTCTGCAGGCATCACCGGCATCTTTGCCGGCTTCTTTTCGGTTTTCACTTCAGATTCAGAAATCTTGACGGCTTCCTTGATATAGGAACGAATGGCCGCCTTCACTTTCGTAATATCTGCCACGCTGGTGAATTCAAAACGTCTGGCAGACTGAGAGTTCGCCCCGGGTGCCTTCAGCAGTTTTTTGGCATCTTTAAGCTCACTCCCCTGAAAGAACATCAGGGCGCAGGAGTCTTTAAAATTCTGGATGATGGCAATATTCTTATCCCCATGCAGATAACAAGGCAGGCTCCATTTGAAGTCTTCCGTCAAACCGCTGTCCAAAGCAATCTGGCGTATAAGCTGTACTTCGTCTTTCCACTTCTTTTCAGACTTGATAAAGGCATCGACTTTGGCATTTTTGGAACTCATCACAGCACTCCTTGCCTTTAAAGGATGCTATGAGGGGCCTCAGGAATCAAACAAATGCTGGAAAGACAGCCCCGCAAAGGACATCATTCTTTCCGCGTATATTAACTAATTTTTTATAAATTTAACTTATGTCATTTAACTTATGTCTTTGAAACCTCTATAAGCATCTTCATCAACCCCCACCGGAGCCGAAATTGAAAGCACTTATTTTTACCATGACCATGCTGTTATCCATCAACTCCTTTGCCAAAGACGCCAACTATACTTCCCGCAAACTGCAATATGCACTGGAGATCCTGACCTCTATCACCGAAGAATCCAAGGTGACCCAGGTTCAGCCTAACAAAGACATCAAAGCCATGATGATTGAATATGGGATCAAGGAAGGTGCTCTGGAATCCGCAGAGGACTTTAACTGGGTCAATGACAACAGCGCCTGGGAAGGTGACTCTACCAAATGGGGCACGGACACTCTCGAAGGCGCAAAATCTTATGTGATTTCAGTGCTGGAGCAGCGTCTGGAATACAGTGACAATAACTCAGCCGACAAAGTGGTTTTCGCTGACAACTATATGAAGGCCCAACATGCCTTTTCTTTGCTGAATGAACTTAAAGGCATTCAGTATGGCGTTGGCCCCGTGGGGGCCGTTCAGTGTGGCGGACAATACGCGGCCCTGCTGATCATCGATACTTTCACTGGTACTATCTATACGATTATCATGGAAGCTTCGGGCTGCTGATCGGTTTACAGTTCAAGTACTGCGCCCTCGACTTCTTTAAGAACCAACTTTGCATTGCCGGTTTGGACATCCATCAAGGCCATGCCGGAAGGCTGACCCCAGATAATTCATGAAATTTCGAACGGTCAGCAAGCCGGGCCTTTGCCGCGTCAGTGTCCCAGCAGGCTTCGATCAGCCTTCACCACCACCGAACCCGCACTTGCTTTTCCGCTGATGTAAGCAACCAGTGTGGCCAGCAATGAAATACCCAGCGCCGTCCAGGCTGTCGTTATCAGATTTCCATTATCGATGGAAACTCCCCCTGCCCAGGCACCTAGCGCATTACCCAGATTGAAGGCAGCAATGTTAAGAGCGGACACCAAGGTCGGAGCTTCCGCCGCATGTTCCAGCGCCCGCATTTGCAGTGGTGGAACGGTCGCAAAACCAGCAAAGCCCAGCAGAGTGACCAAAGCCAATGCCGCCAGCTTATAACCCATCAGGAAAGTGAACCCGAATAAAACCAGAGACAGCAACAACAGAGTTCCCACCAAAGTGCGGTTCAGGTGTTTATCCGCCCACTTGCCACCGACAATATTTCCCACGACCAGCCCCGCACCAAACAGCAACAGAATCGGTGAAACGGACGCCACTGCAAACCCTGATACGTCCGTCAGAATAGGTGCAATGTAAGTGAAAACGGCAAATACCCCGGCGAAGCCAAAGACAGTCAACAGCAGACTTAGCAAAACCTGCGGTTTCATCACAACACTGATTTCTTTACCCATACCTGCCGCATCACCTGTTTCTTTCTGTGCAGGAACAAAGAAGATCAACGCCGCCATCGCCAAAGGTCCCACTGCAGTCACCGCCCAGAATGTCGCATGCCATCCGTAATTTTGACCAAGCCAGGTGCCAAAGGGAACTCCCAAAACGTTCGCCAGGGTCAGCCCGGTAAACATCAAAGCAATCGCCGTGGCCCTTTGATTTGGTTTTACAAGACTGGTGGCAAGCACTGATCCGATTCCAAAGAATGTTCCGTGCGCAAAGGATGTTAACACCCGCGCGATCATCAAGATGGAATAACTGGGCGCCAGGGCGCAAATCAGATTCCCCAGAGTGAAGATCGCCATCAAAATCACCAGAGCGCGCTTCTTTGGCCACTTCGCAGAAAGCAGTGACAGCACGGGTGCCCCGATCGCCACCCCCAGGGCATAACCGCTAACCAGCAGTCCCGCTGACGAAAGACTCACCCCCAGGTCCTTGGCCATTTGGGGCAACAATCCCATAATCACAAATTCAGTCGTTCCAATTCCAAACGCTCCGATCATCAGTGCGTATATTGCTAAAGGCATTTGAGCCTCCTTGTATAACCACCAATCTATCAGGATTGGGGTTGCCCATTTAGTCACGAATGGGCAAAATATATTTGATTCGGAGTCAATAATGAAAACAACCCTGGACGAGCTGCAAACCTTTATAACGATTGTGGACACAGGCTCTATCAGCGCCGCCGCTGAGGAGCTGAATCAAACTCCTTCCGGAATCAGCCGCACCCTGGCCCGACTGGAAAAAAAGCTGCGAGTGACGCTGCTAAGAAGAACCACACGTAAACTTGATCTGACTGCGGAGGGTGAAAGATTTCTGCAAAGCTCCCGGGAAGTCATTCAGGCCCTGGAAAACGCCGAAGAATCCGTGGGTTCCAAAAGCACTCCATCAGGGGTTCTGCGTATTGATTCAGCCTCGCCGTTTATTCTGCATTCGGTGGTGCCTTACCTGAATGAGTTCCACAAACTGTACCCGGAAGTACAGGTGGAGCTGTTTAACAGTGAACGCAATATTGACCTGATCGAAAACAGAATCGATGTCGCCATTCGAATTGGAGAACTTGCCGATTCGTCCCTTCATGCTGTCAGCCTGGGACAAAGCCGAAGACGAGTTCTGGCGAGTCCCCAGTATCTGAAAGCCTATGGCACCCCCAAAAGTGTCGAGGACCTGCAGAATCATATCCTGATTGGTTTTACCGATCCCCAAAAGCTGAACCATTGGCCGCTTAAATACAGCGGTGGCACCCGCTACCCTATCAAGGCAAAATTCAGCGCCTCCAGCGGAGAAACAATTCTTCGCTTGGTTAAAAGCGGTGTCGGTATCGCCTGCCTTGGCGACTTCATGACAATCCCCGAACGCGAAAGCGGCGACTTGGTTCAAGTCCTGCCCGGCGCCGCCGTGGAACAAAAAGAGCAAATCCACGCCATCTATTACAAAAACGCGCAGTTATCATTGAGAGCCGACGTCTTCATCAAATTCCTAAAAGGAAAACTGAAAAAAGCCTTGTAGAGCTTAACCAGGCCTCGTTAAAGAAGAAAGGGTTCGACTGTCCATTAAGAATACAGTCCTGGAAGATTTTCATCCTCTGGCAAATTTTAAGAAGGATCTCTCAGGTTAAAGTATATTCGATCTGTTTGAATACTTTTAATTCATGCCTGCAGGAGGTTCTGTGAAATCCGTATTTGCATCTATTATTTTCATTTTAGCTTCGACTTCGGCATTCGCTGCGAACAAGGATTGTACTGCATCGAAGAAAACCGTAGCCCAAATTGAACAACTCAGAATTATTGATCTCCCTTATAAAGCTATCGAAGTAAAAACAGTTGAAGCACTAGTGACTGACAAATGTGTAAAGTCTCGTTTAAGTAACGAAGAGATTTACAATTTATCCCAGCTGCTTTTGTCACATGAGTATTCACAAGACTCTGCAGATCAGATTATCAACGAGTTCCTTGCTCAGTAATTCCAGGAGACTTACAGATGAAAACAATTATCTCGATGATTTTTACAACGCTTGTGACCTCTTATGCTTCTGCAGGCAATGTTCAAGTTAACTGCACTGGCGTAGATGGCGCTGGTCGTGAAGTTTTGATCAGCCTTATTGATGTTACTGGCGATGGCTTTGGCAGCGCATTTGGCGTGTTAGCAGCTAAAACTGATTCAGGAGTAAATACTATTGCTACTCGCGCTTGGTTGGTCGGTCGCGAAGGCAAAATGGAAGACGAAGGAATTGGCTTTAATAAAGACCTTTATATTGAAACCGATGACGTAGCTTTGAATCTTGATAAAACAGGTCGCCAACGATACACAGGCTCCATCTGTGGCCCCCGTAACAACATCAAAATCGCGGGCATTCAGTTTGGCCAAGACGACTGTTTTGACTTAGTTTGTTCTTCTAAAGGCCTAAGCACTCTTAAATAAATCCCCCAACGACAAGGGGTGCAGTCGGCAGTTGTGCCAGCGCTAAAAAGGATGGTGCAGTCGGCAGGACTCGAACCTGCAACCCCTTGGTTCGAAGCCAAGTGCTCTATCCATTGAACTACGACTGCACAGAGGGCCCCAGACTATCAATGAAGCCCGGAAGAACGCAAGGTTTGGGCTAGCGCAACGTGGCGTCATTACAAATTCACGAAATCTGTGTCGTGTTCCAAGTAAGGGCATAAAGCGGATGTCATGCGGCTTGTCAGGTGTTTTTGGATGCCTTTTTCATTTAAAAAACCGAATTGAAAAATAGCCCCTTGGATAAGGGCTTCCAAAGTCATGGCGTAGTCTTTGACGTCCGGGATTTTTTTCAGCTCTTTCCGGGCGACAGCTTCTTCCAAAAGGCGCTGGATGATTTTTCTGGTTTCTCCAAAATAGGCGGCGACCTTTTTTCGCGCTTTGGGGTCTTCAGCTTCGGTTCCCAGCCAGCGGAGATGTTCCCCCAAGCGGTCCGAATCCACGCTTTTGGCGATCAAGCGCAGAAATTCAAACAGACCAGTCAGTCCGTTCAGTTGCAGAATTTTTTCTGCATTCACCCGCCCCAGATTCTCATCCCACTTCTGGTTGCGGGCCAGAAATGCCATTTGTTTTTTGCTTTTAAATCTTTTCACCAAGGCTGCCGGGGAAAGATGGGTCGCCCTGGCGACTTGCTCGAAAGTAAATGATTCGAAACCCTCCCGGGCAATGACATCAAAGGCGGCGGACAGTACTTCGGAATCACTGGTCTTTTTAGGTCTAGCCATAGTTCTAGATAGTAAATGGATATTTACTTATTATCAACTGCGGAGGTGCTTATGGCCATCAATCCGTTCGTTATTGAGTCAACGTCCGCCGGGGAACGCAGTTATGAAATCTATTCCCGACTTTTGAAAGACCGTATTGTCATACTGGGTTCCGTGGTGAATGACGAAGTTGCGATGTCCCTTTGTGCGCAACTGCTGTTTTTGGAAGTGAATGATCCTGACAAAGACATTCATCTTTACATTAACTCCCCTGGAGGGTCTGTCTCCGCTGGGCTGGCCATTTATGATGTCATGCAGTTTATAAAATGCGATGTTGCCACTTACTGCCTGGGAATGGCTGCCAGCATGGGGTCATTTTTACTAATGGCCGGCACCCCCGGAAAGCGCCACGCGATGCCGAACAGTCGTATTCTGTTACATCAGCCGCACCTGGGGGATGGGGGCCTTGGCGGTCAGGTGACCGATATCGAAATTCATGCACGCGAGCTTGTGCGAACAAAGAAGAAAATGACAGGGATCTATGCCGCACACACGGGGCAAAAGGTTGAACATTTAGAACAGATCATGGAGCGCGACCACTACATGAGTGCCGACGAGGCCAAGGCTTTTCGTCTGGTGGATCACGTCGTGCCACCTCGGAAAAAATTGGGGTGAGACCGGGCCGATCAGATATCTTTGACGATAAGATGATTTTTAAGTTCGTTGGCTTTACCGGAATTGACCGGGAAGTGAGTTTGAAGGTCCTTGCCGCAGGCTTCAATCGCCGCTACAAATCCATCCGCCCACTTGCCGTCATGCAGATGTTTACCAAGCATACCCAGGATATCGTCCCAGTGTTCTTTCGGAAGCTTTTGGGAAATACCTTCATCCGCCAGCACGACCGCCTTTTTTTCCATCACTGAAACGAAGATCAAAACCCCCGTCCCATTTTCGGTGCGATGGATGCGGTTCAGATAAAATTCCAGATGAGCACGACGATGGACTGAATCCAGCTCGTCCTTTTCAGGCACAAACACTTTCTGAATCCACTTGGACTTGGCCAACACCTGCGAAAGACCAAAGAAGACCACGACAATCACCGGCCACAGGTAAACCCAAGGAGTCACCCACAACCAGTCACTGAACGGAAACTCAACAATGACCAAAAGCAGAGTCAAAAGCAAAGTCAGCGTCAAAGGCACATGCCCCACTGCGGAAGAACGACGAACAATTACAGGAACAATCTCTCCCGAAGTGGTTTCCTCCACCTTGGAAATAGAAGCCTCAATCCGCGCAAGATCCGCCTCAGAAAGATATTTATTAATCCAACTCATAAAGTTCCCTCAAAAAAACAATTACGCTTCCAAAACCCGCCAAAACGACTTCAGCACACCCAAGGCTAGGCTTTAAGCAACAAGGCGAATCCTAGGTTGAAAGCCGGTACTCCGCCTTGGCTTGGGCTATGGCCTTAGTGCCTTGAGCGCGAGTTCCGCAGCGAACCAAATTCCACCAGCGGCAGCCACAAAAAAACAAAAAGAGCGAGGACTGTCCGAGCGAGCAAGGCACTAAGGCCATAGCCCAAGCCAAGGACCGAGAGTAACGGCATTACCAACTGCCGGATGAGCCCCCGCCGCTGAAGCCACCGCCGCCTCCGGACCAGCCGCCTCCGCCGCCACCAGAAGACCATCCCCCACATCCCCCACCGCCGCCATAGCCACCGCCCCAGCCGCCACCACGAAGATGACGTCCACGACCGCCACCAAAGCGACCCAGGATAGAAATAATGATGAAGAGAATGATGATCACACCAATAGGAATATCACCGCCGGAACCGTCACGGTCACTTTTTGCAGGAACACCTTCCTGCAATCCGTTTTGTTCTGCGAACTCTTTATCCGCCAGGCGCAGGATTTCATGCGTGCCCAGAACGATCCCGGCAGAAAACTGACGGGCGCGGAAAAGCGGCACCACCTGATCACGGATGATCCGGCTGGCGATCACATCGGGAATGGCACCTTCAAGGCCCTGCCCGACTTCGATGCGCAGCTTGCGATCATTGGCGGCAATCAGGAACAAAACGCCGTTGTCTTTTTTCTCGTCGCCGAGCTTCCATTTGTCGGTGACCGCAATAGAAGCCATCTCGATGGGTGTGCCATCCAAAGTGGGAACGATCAAAACCTGAACTTGAGCGACCCCGCGTTTGTTGAAGTCATAAAGAAGCTGCATCAGCTCTTGACGATCATTGCGGGAAAGATAGCCCACCTCGTCCATCACCGGACCGGTCAGCGTAGGAACCTTAAACTCAGCCCGGGCGGAAACACCCAGGGCCAAGAAGAAAGCAAAAAAGGAAACTGTCAGTAAACGCATGTTCCCTGACAAACTAGAACTTCACTTCCGGAGCTTTTTCAGCAGAAGCCTTTTCTTCCGGAGTCATATCCCATTGAGGCATTTTTTCGAAGTGATACATGATCGCATTTGTCCAGCTTGTCGGCGGAACGCTGACCTGGTTGTTAAACACGTTGATAGACTCGATGTATCTTTGGCGAGCAATTGTGATGCGGTTTTCAGTGCCTTCCAACTGCGCCTGAAGATCACGGAAGTTCTGATCCGCTTTCAACTGAGGATACTGCTCAGACACCACCATCAAACGACCCAAAGCTTGAGACAAGCCACTTTGCGCCTGTTGGAATTTCGCCAACTGCTCTGGCGTCACTTTGGAAGGATCAATCTGCATAGCCGTCGCTTTGGCACGAGCTTCCGTCACCGCTGTCAAAGTAGCCTCTTCGTGTTTGGCATAACCCTTAACAACATTCACCAGATTCGGAATCAAATCAGCCCGACGTTTGTATTGATTGTTGACCTCAGCCAAAGCCGCCTCAGTCGCATTCTTAGATTGAGGAAGAGATTGAATCCCACAACCTGCCAAAAACGGCATCAACATCAAAGCAAGAACTAGAATACGGTTTTTCATAAAAACAAAGGCCTCCGTTAGATTCGTTAGAACTTATAGCTGGACATCGACGCGAGTTCCGCAGTGAGGTAAAACAGCCTCCGCGAAGCCACCGCCAAAAAAACACGAACGAGGACTGTCTGAGCGGCGAGGTCCAGCTATAAGTTCTAACGAATCTCCCAGTGACCCACAATAAAAACCGAATTATAGTAGTCGGATGACACGGATAATTAAGCTTCAACACACCGAAATAGCGGGCTGCATCTTCGTTGACAAGATTGCAGGTCTGAACACCCATACGCCGGAGTATGGTCAGCGCGGCTGTGTCGAAATTTATGAAGAAGAACTGGATCGCAAGCTCTACACCGTGCATCGTCTGGACAAAGCCACTTCCGGCGCTTTGGTCTTTGCCACCAGTTCTGAAATTGCCGCTCAGCTGACCCAAGCCTTTGAACAGCACAAGGTCGAAAAGAAGTACCTTTTCCTGACCGACAAAAAAATCGCCCGCACTGAATTCACCTATGAATCCTTCATCCAGAAGGAAAAAAACGTCTTCGTCAGCCGCGAAACCCAGGAGCCCAATTCCAAAACCAGTTTCAAGTGGGTGAAAGCATTGGGTCCTTACCAGTTGTGGGAAGCGGTGCCTCACACGGGTAAACCACACCAGATCCGTCTGCATGCCGAAGCCAATGGCATCGCCGTTCTGGGTGACAGCGATCACAATGGCACCAACCATTTCCGTCTGTGCCTGCACTCGCAAGTTTTGGGCTTTGAATTAAATGGCCAGAAAGTCCGTTATGAAACCCCACTTCCCGGCTGGGCCGAAGACGACTTCACGACGGATCCGGAAGAGCAAATCCTGAATGAAGCTTTCCAGCGCCGCGAGCGCATGTACAAGTTTTCAACTTTGACTGACGAATGCCTGCGCCTTGCCCACCGCGAACTGGACACTTACCGCATCGACCAGTACGGCGAATACCTGTGGGTTTACTGGTATAAAGAATCCGACCCGACGGTTCAGGATTTGTTGCGCTTTGAAAAAATCGCAAAGAAATATCACAAAAAGATTCTTGTCCGAAAGATGCTCAATCGCGGGGAAGACCCGAATGCTGAGCTGCTTTGGCATATCGGCAACACCGCTTCGCGCTGGCAGGCCAAGGAAAACGGTGTGATCTATGATCTGCGCAGCGACACCGGCCTGTCGCCGGGCCTGTTCCTGGATCAGCGTGAAAACCGCCTGTGGGTCAAGAATCACGCCGAAGGCCGCAGTGTTTTGAATTTGTTCTCTTACACCAGTGGATTCAGTGTGGTGTCAGCTTTGGCTGGCGCACGCGAAGTCTGCACCGTGGACGTGTCCCAGAACTTCATCGACTGGAGCAAACACAACTTCACCATCAATGGCCTTGACCCTGAGGCGGAAAATCACGAGTTCTGGGTGCAGGACTGCATCCTGTTCCTGAAGGGCACCATCCGTCGCAAAAGAAAATTTGGCATGATCGTTTGTGATCCACCCTCTTTCGGGCGATCCAAAAACGGCGTCTTCTCCATCAGCAAGAACTTTGACGAGCTGCTGATCAACTGCATGTACTGCCTGCAAAAAGACGGTCTGCTGCTGTTCTGCACCAACTACGAGAAATGGACGACAGGGGATCTGCACCTGCGCCTGAACAAACTGAAAAAAGATTTTTCATTCAAGATTCTGCCGGCCCCGGCACAAGGATTGGACTTTGAGCTCCCGGATCAGGAGCCCCTGATGAAGTCCATCATCTTAAGAAAAAACTAAGGATAAAACTCGTACCGAAGCTGAATGCGCTCCTCCCCTTGCAGGCCCATTTTAGAGCCGCTGGCATAGGGAGGAATTCCGCGTGCGGTTTTCTTCTTTTTTGCTGGGTGGTACTTGTCATTCACGAAGCAATCAAAACGCTTGTCCTTGCAAAGAGTGTTGAACTCCTTTTTGTTGCCTTTGTGCACGTAAAGTTCCACCGCCTTGGTCATGCGGTCCAAGAGCGCCAGATCCTGTGGGTCCACCACGATTCCAGAGTTGCGGGCCATCTCGGCAGGATTTGCGTCAGCCTTGGGAGACTTATCTGACTTGGACGATTTTGCTGCGGCTTTCTTTTCTGCCGGCAGATCATCAAAATCCAGATCTTTCGTTTTCTTGGTCGCACAGGCTGACAACACCAGGGCTACAGCCACCATCATCAAATATTTCATCTTAGCACCCACTCACCCCAAAGCATGCCCTCTCCGTTGGGATGGGCTTTGGCATAATTATAGAACTCGGTAACGAATGCCGCACGCTCTTTCTGATAAGGATATTTCCAGTCCTTTTCATCGGCAGGCACGGTCAGCACATCATAGTCGTTACTGAGTTCGGTATTGCGCTTGATGATTTCATCAAACGAAACGGTCTTGGCATTTTTTAACATGTCATACAAAACCATAAATGTGGTTGTACGCCCCTTACCGGCACGACAGTGGAAGTGCACCCAGGCATTTTCCGGCAGCGCGCGCACGCTTTCAATAAAACGATCCACTTCAGAATCCACCGGGCGCACGTGATCCGTCACGGTCAGACGCACGTACTGATGGCCCCCGGTGCGGATCATGCTTTCTTCGGTTTCAATGCTTTGAATAGCGGTCGTCCCCACCGTATCCCCCACACGCAGATCCCCCAACAAGCGGCGTTCGCGGCGAACAGCTTCTTCATGGTTTAGATCCGCATTGGCCCAGTCACGGTCGGCGTACCAGGTCACCGGGATGTCATTGATCAGGCCGTGGGATTCCTGGCGCAGGTCAAAGACGTACAAAGAGGCCTTGTTCTTTTTAACGGGCTTAGCAACTTCTTTCAGCGCCTTCGGACTGAACGTGGCACTTCCGGACATTCGCAAAGAATCACTCTTGCGATAATTCATGGGCTTTGGCGCTGCATGGTCTTTATCAAACACCAGCTCTACCGGAGTTGTCGGCTGAGGCCTTGTCATGAAAAAAGGAATTTTAGTGCTGACCGGTTTATCCGGCTTAAGGCTTACGGTCTTTTCCGCACAGGCGGCAACCGCAAACAGAACGGGAAGCAAAAGCAGTTTCTTCATGGGGGTCCCCTTTCTTTCCAATAAGGTTATTGGAAATTAAAGGGCGACACAAGTTTGAAGTCAGGATTTAAGAGTGCCCCGGGAAAACATCTCTTCCAGATACTGGGCCGCGCTGTCCTGGGTTCTCATGTAATAGTGAGCCCGCAAGATCCCCTGCTCTTCTTCCGTCAGGGACGCGTTGGTTCCACGGCGCTTCAAGCGGTCCTGGGAGATATGATAAAGCCCCAAAGCTCCGGCCACGGAAATGTTGAAACTTTGCACAAAGCCTGTCATGGGAATGATGATAGTCTGATCAGCCGCTGCAATCATTTCAGGGGTCACACCGTCACGCTCGTTCCCCAGCACCAGCGCCGTCTTGCCGCTGAAATCAATTTCGTGCAGAGGTTTCGCGTTTGCATCCAGATGGGTCACATAGATTTTGTAACCCTGATTTTTCAAAGCCTTCACACAGTCCGCAGTCTTTTTCCATTTTTTGACTTCGACCCACTTGTCAGCCCCTTGGGTGACACGATTGGCTTCTTTGAATTTTTCCTGGGTTTCAATGACGTGGAAATTGCCAAAACCAAGACCCTCGGCAGATCTCATCACGGCGGAGATATTGCCACGGTCATAGATGCCCTCAAGCACCACGGCCGTGTCAAAATTGCGAAGCGCCACCACTTTTTCGATCTTCTGGCGGCGTTCGTCTGTCAGCAGGGGCCCTATCTTCTCCAGCACCAACTGGTAGTTCACGCGAAGATTGGCATTGATTTCAAGTTCGGGCCCGTATGGGAACATTCTGACCTCGGTAGACAGGACTATTTGTAAAGAGCTTCCGGATTTTTTGCCAGGTCGCGAGTGATGTTTTTCTGGTGGGCTTCCAAAGTCCCGCCACCGATCTCAAGCAACTTCGCGTCTCTCCAAAGTCTTTCCACCACGTATTCGCCCACGTAACCGTAACCACCCAGAACCTGGATCGCGCGGTCGGCCACGTTTTTCGCCATGGTTGTCGCCACAAGCTTAACACCGTCAGAATCCAGACGGTTGCCTTCTTTGTTCAAGTCCATACGGCGTGCTGTTTCGTAAACATAAGCACGAGCCGCTTTGTATTCAGCATAGGAATCAGCGATATAACGCTGCATCTGACCGAAGTGGTTCAAAGATTTACCGAACGCCTCACGCTCTGTCGCATAACGGTTCATGATTTCGATAGAGCGACGGGCAATACCCAAACTCATCGCAGCCAAAGTCAGGCGCTCGATTTCCAGATTGCGCATCATGTGCAGCATGGAATCACCTTCGTGACCGATCAGTGCACTTGCCGGAACGTGACAGTCCTGGAACACAAGTTCCGCGGTGTTGGACCCACGCATGCCCAGTTTGTCTTTGATCTTCTGACCGACTTCGAAACCTTTGTGATCTTTTTCAACCAGGAAAGTGGAGATCAAAGCACGACCGTGCTTTTCTCCGGTGCGAGCGTAAACCAGCACCAGATCACACGGAGTGTTGTTTTCATCGACAGTTCCATTGGTGATCCACATTTTGCGGCCGTTGATAATGTACTCGTTACCTTTTTTTACCGCTGTCGTCTGCATGCCCAGAACGTCGGTGCCGATTGCAGGCTCAGACATCGCCATGGACCCCACCCATTCACCAGAACATAGTTTTGGCAAAACGCGGTGACGTTGTTCATCACTGCCGTTCACGGCAATATTGTTCACACACAGCATGGAGTGCGCTAGGTAAGCCAGGCAGAAGCCCGGATCTGCAGCTGAAAATTCTTCGTGAACGATCGTGGCTGCAGTTGCATCCATCCCGGCTCCGCCGAATTGTTCAGGAACCGTGATACCCAAAAGCCCCAGTTCCCCGACTTTGCGGAAAAGCTCCAAATTGAATTTTTCGCTGCGGTCGTGTTCATGCGCCTGAGGTTCGATCTCAGCTTCAGTGAAAGCCTTCAAAGTTTCACGCAACATTGCGTGTTCAGGTGTTGGATTGTACAGATCAAACTCTTTCCAATTGAAAGACATAAAACGACTCCTTAAAACGGTGCAGTACAGTCTGGTGAATCTATGTAGTGACTGCCTTCTGGGCAAGGTTTTGACCACAATAATGCGTCGCATCCGCACCATTTAACAAGAGGCTTGGCGTTGCTTCTGGACGCAAATCCGGGGGTAGAATACCTTAAAGTTCCTCGAGGAGACCGCTGACTATGAAAGCCGCTGTATTGGGCATTGGAACTGAGCTGACCGATGGGCAAATTGTAAACAAAAACGCCTCTTGGATCTCTAAAAAGCTAAAAGACTTGGGGTTGACCACCAAAGCCCACCTGGTGGTGCCGGACGAGCGCCCCCTGATGCTTGAAGGAATCGAGTTCTGTGCCGCCAAGGCGGATTTGATTTTTATTACCGGAGGCCTGGGCCCCACATCGGACGATTTCACCCGTGATGTCGTGGCCGACTGGGCAGGGAAAAAGCTGCAGTTTGATGAGGGTAGCTGGCAGCACGTCAACGACCGCCTGACCTCGCGTGGTTACGTCGTGAAGGACATCCAGCGCCAGCAGTGCTATTTCCCGCAAGGCGCCACCATTCTTCCCAATCGCGAAGGCACAGCCAACGGGTTTACCCTGGAAGCCCACGGTAAAAAAGTTTTTGTCCTGCCCGGCCCGCCACGCGAAATCGAAGCCGTGTGGGATGCAAACATTCAAAGCTGGCTTTCTGAACAGGCGAAGAGTCTGGATCCCTATCTGACCCGCAAATGGGACACCCTGGGTGTCGGTGAATCCGATATTGCCGTGATCGTCGAGGAAGTTCTAAAGGATGTGGCAGTGGAAAAAGGTTACCGCGTGCATCTGCCTTACGTGGAAGTGAAGGCGTCGTATTATCGCAGTCAAGAATCCGCCTTACAGCCCGCCTTTGACCGCCTGACTGAGGCCCTGCAATTTTGCACCCTGGCCCGCGATGGCGAGGACGCGGCTGAAATCTTTGCCGCAAAACTGAAACAGATTCCTTCTCTTTGTGTGATTGATGAAGTGACCGGCCAGTTTTTGATGAACCGACTGATGCCGGTGCTGCGTGGTTTTATGACAGATCAAATGTGGAGTTTTTCAAAATCCCGTGAGGTGAAAAGCCCGGCAGGTCTGCATCTGCACGTTTTGCCGAAGGATGAACACAGTTGCGAAGTCAGTCTGGAATACAAGGGCCGGAAGGTGAAGGACGTTATCACCAGCCCTTATAAGTCGGCGAATATGAAAGAGCGCCGTCATCAGTACTTTGCCGAGATGGCGCTGATTTTCTGGATTCGCAATCTGTGACTAGCCGGCCTTTTTAAAGCCCGAGAAAAGCCTTCCGAAGAAACTTTTCTTCGTCCAGTCTTCCGGTGCCTGCACCAGACGATGATAGTTTTGGTCGGCATAGCGAAGATGATCATACACCATCGCACAGGCATCCTGGATCGAGTTGTACTCTTTCGGTGTGATCGAATTGCGATAGAAATCCCCGGCGACATCAATGCTGCCGTTGGAATTCAGGAACACTTCAATCACTCCGAAGTCGAAGTACTTGCGTTGCTCCAGGGGGCGCAGTTTCAGACCTTCAAATTTGAAGTTCTGAAACAACCAGCGTTCGTTGGCATTTTCCAGAATTTTTGTCTCAATGTAAGACACAATGTTGCTGTTCATATTCCCTCACCCTGATGGACGTTCTGATAGGGCATAAATCTGCATTTCTTATCGGTTCATGGAACACTTTTATTTAGGATTAACCAGAAAATTGATGAAAAACTGATTTAAGTATGAAAAACTGATTTAAGTCCTAAAGAAAAAAACAAAAGCCCCCTGGAGTATTTGCTCCAAGGGGCTTTCCATAATTTCAAATTGTCGAGGAAGATCCGTTAGTTCTTCTTGATGTTAAGACCTTTTAAAGCCTCTGCCATCGCCCCCAGACCGGATGAGGTCGTGGAGTGAGACTTCCAACTGTGGTCTTCCGCTTCTCCAGGCAACGCCAAAGAAATTTTCTTTTCTTCGAACATGATCTGATCAACCTGAACAGTCACATCGTCACCACGCTTTTTGTTTTCGTATTGAGCGGCATCCACGGAATCACGCCATTTGGAGCGAGGCAAAAGACCCGTCACACCCGGCGCGATGTTCACAAACAATCCATAGGTCTCTTTCTTTTCCACTTTCCCCTGCACCACTGTGCCCACCGGGAATTTCTGCGGAACTGTCATCCAAGGATTGCCTGCACCGTCAGCCTGTTTCAAAGAAAGGGAGATTTTCAGACGACCGTCGATTTCTTCCATTTTCAAAAGCTTCACTGTCACCGGCTGACCGGCCATAACCACTTCCTTTGGGTCATGAACGCGGGACCAGGAAAGTTCAGAAACGTGGATCAGACCTTCGATACCCGCTTCAAGCTCAACAAATGCGCCGAACTTTTCCAGACGAACGATTCTGCCCTCAAGCAAAGCGCCCGGCTGATGTTTCAGCATGAAAGTACCTTCGTTTTCAGCTTTTTGCAGGTCCAGAACCTTGCGGCGGGAGACAACAATGTTGCGCCCTTTTGGATCCAACTGAGTGATCATGAAGTCGAATTTTTTACCCACGTATTCGTTGGCATCCTGAACAAAGCGGCTGTCGATCTGACTGATCGGGCAGAACGCGGTCTTACCCTGGATGTTCACACGGAAGCCGCCATTGCAGGTCTCCGTCACGCGGCCTTCCACTGGAAGTTCCATGTCGAAAGCGTCTTCCAAAGAATCTGTGGAAGCATTCATCGAGCCTTTTTTCGCCAGACGAACTTCGCCACCTTTGATGGAAGTCACAACGCAGTCGATGTAATCACCGACTTTGTATTTTACTTCTTTATTTTCATCCAACAGATCCTTGGTCAGGATCATACCGTCAGTCGGAGTGCCCGTGGCTACGAAAGCCTCTTCCTTACCGATGGAAAGAATCTCGCCATGAACTTGATCGCCCACGGAAAGCTTTGTCTTCATCCCTTTTTCAGATTGAGCAAAAAGTTCTTCGAAACTTGCGAAGTCTTTTGTCTCGTTAATATCATCACCAAAAATATCTTTTTTAGACATAAAGCAGTCCTTAGTTATAGAGAACAGAGAGAATAAAGGCCCCACCAAACTTTGACCAGCACCGCCGCACAAAGCCAAAAAGAAGGTTCAAGGACTGGCGGACGCTTTTCAGCGCTTTAGGAGCAGCCCACTGTAGTCCCGCAGTTCGGGCATCTATAGCACCCACTCGTAAGCACTGTGTCACTCCCGCATTCCGGGCACTTCATGGTGAAGTTCGGAACACTGACCTCTTCCACCGCTTTGGGCTTTTCCTTCAGATTCAGAGGCTGGCTCTGCTTGCTGCCGTCCCGGTAAACAGCCACGGCCTTCACCCCCAGCTCCCAGGCCAGGAAGTAAATGCGGCTGATGTCCTCTTCAGTGGCGGTGCTTGGCATATTCACCGTTTTGGAAATGGCCCCACTGATGAACGGCTGCACAGCCGCCATCATCTTCACATGACTTTCCGGGGACAAAACCCGCTGACCGGGCATTGCCGTGGCGGTGTCAAAGACCGGCAGGTCTTCCGGGTGCATTTGCGGAGCCCCCACGACCGAGTTGTTTTCCTCGACGTACTTCAGAATCGCCTGACGTTCTTCCTCGGTATACTGCAGAGCTTTCAAAGCCGCATCGACAGACTGATTCACAATCTGAATTTCGCCCCCGCCCACAAGTTTTTTAAATTTGATCAGAGAAAAATCCGGCTCGATCCCCGTGGTGTCACAATCCATCAAAAGACCGATGGTTCCGGTCGGCGCAATCACTGTGGCTTGAGAGTTTCGGTATCCGTATTTTTCGCCGTTATACAAAACACCCTTCCACAGGTTTTTCACCGCTTTGTCGATTCCGGAAGGCAGCATCTTCCACGCCACCTGATTCAAGGCGCGCTCGTGCATTTTCATCACCTTCAGCATCGATTTGCTGTTTTTGCGATAGCCCGCAAATGGCCCCTTGGCTCGAGCCATCTCGGAACTGGTCAGATATGCGACCCCCGACATCAGCGCCGTCAAAGCCCCCGCCCAGGCACGGCCCTCGTCACTGTCATAGGCCACACCTTTTCGCATCAACAGGCTTCCCAGGTTGGCAAATCCCAAACCCAAAGGGCGATAGTCATGGGAATTCTGGGCAATTTTCTGCGTCGGATAGCTGGAATAATCCACCAGAATTTCCTGCGCAACGAACAAAGTTCGCGCGGTGTGAATAAACGACTCAAAATCAAAGTCCCCGTTTTCGCCCAGAAACTTCACCAGATTGATCGACGCCAGATTGCAGGCCGAATCGTCCAGGAACATGTATTCCGAACACGGGTTGCTGGAATGAATAATGTCGGTTTCAGGACAGGTGTGCCACTTGTTAATCGTGTCGTGGAACTGAATGCCGGGATCAGCGCACATCCACGCGGCTCTGGTGATGCGGCTCCAGACTTCGCCTGCCGGGATCTCGCGCAGGACTTTTCCGGTCAGGCGGGCTTTCAGCTTCCACGGGCGCTCAAGCTCCACGGCCTTCATAAAGGCATCGCTGACACGGACCGAATTGTTGGCATTTTGGCCAGAAACCGTGCGATAGGCTTCGCCCTCGAAGTCATCACTCAGGCCGGCGGCAATCAAAAGATGCGCTTTTTGCTCCTCGCGCATTTTCCAGTCGATGAAATCCAGAACCTCGGGGTGATCAATATCGACCACCACCATTTTCGCCGCCCGTCTGGTCGTGCCCCCGGACTTGATGGCCCCAGCGCCCTTGTCCAAAACCTCAAGGAACGAAATCAGGCCCGAACTTTTTCCGCCGGAGCTGGTGGCTTCGTACTTACTACGAATTTTTGAAAAGTTGCTGCCCGTGCCAGAACCGTATTTGAAAAGCTTGGCTTCGGTTTTCGCCAGATCAAAGATGCCTTCGATACTGTCGTCCACACTTTGGATGAAACACGCCGAGCACTGCGGGCGTTCATAGGCGTTTTTGGTGGCTTGAATGGATTTCTTTTTTTCATCCCAGGCGAAATGCTCACTTGGACTTTGGGACTTGTAGGCTTCCCACAAACCGGCATTGAACCACACCGGGCTGTTGAAAGCTCCGCGCTGGGACAGCAGGATGAATTTCAATTCTTTGGCAAAGATGTCTGCTTCCTTGCGAGTGGCAAAGTAACCGCCCTGGCGAATGGCGGATGCAGCAATGGCCTTCACCACACGATCCACCATCTGACGAATGGAAGTTTCATGCCCAGCGCCCGGCACACCGACTTTACGGAAGTATTTGCTGGCGGCAATATCAATTGCAAGTTGTGACCAGCCTTCCGGAGCCTCGACATTTTTCATTTCGAAGAACACTTCACCCTTGCGGTTGCGAATTTCGCTGTTCACTTTTTTCCAGGCGAAAAGACTTTCTGGATTTTTGCCTCCAGAAACAAAGTACGACGGGCTGTGCAGAGTTTGTTTTTTCATACATTCAGTCTAGAGATTCTTTTACTTGGAGCCAAGCCCACGATTTCGACAGTACAGATGTGCGATATGACCATGGTCCAAGGGCCTGCGTTCTGTTAAGCCTTGGCAATCTATCCGCAGTTTAACCTGCGCGGCTTGTTTGTTTACGACAACAGACCGTTAAGAGAAATATGAGAACGTTTCAAAGGACGTGGGGAATGGATCAAAACTCGATCAAGAAAAAGCTCCTCATTATCAAATCCAAACCGGCAGGTCTTGGAACCGTCGAAGGTTTCTTAAAAAACCGCGACTGGACCATCAAGTCCACGACAAACCTCAAAGAGGCTCTGATCTTTTTGGTTCAGGAACAGCCGCAGTTTGTGATGATCAGTATTGATCACCCCAACCGCAAAGTTCGAAATCTTCCCAAAATTCTGGCGCAGGCCTTCCCCTGCTGCGTGATCATCTTCGGCGAAGAAAACTCAGCGGCCAGCTTTAACATGCTGAACACCAGCAGCTGCGAATATGTGCTGTATCCCCCGGTGACCGGTCCGGCAGTGGAAAGAACCGTCAACAAATTCTATAAAGACCAACAGGCCAAAGGCGTCACCAATCCGTTTCAGCGAAATGGCACCGGCACCGCCGAAGACGGCAGTGTTATCGCCATCAAAGGCGAAGGCGGATCCACGGGAGCCCAAAGCGCCCAAAGCATTCTGCAGCAACTGCTGGCCGGTGATGACGGCAACAATCAGTTTGCCGGAATAGGCGCTGCGGATAACAACACCACCGCCACTGGCAACCCCCTGCAATCCAATATCGGCTATATGCCAGGCACAAACTCAGAACTGAATCTGGGACTGATGCAACCGTCAGCGCAGAACAACGGTCTGGGCCCAAGCTGGGCCCAACAAGGTCCCAGCGCTGGCAACAGTATGGGAAATGGCGCAGATGAAAGTGACGAAACTCTGAACGCGATGCTGATGCGTCAGAACGCCGGCAACAAGGCCGGTACAGGATGGGCGCCAATGCCCACCAAAGCGAACCGCAAGGATCGTCCGACACCTGAACAGATTGAAAAAAATCCGCTGGCGTCAAAGCAGGACTCGATCATTCTGCGTGGAACCAAAGACGCTTTGGAAAAGTCCTGCATTCAGACCAGCTTTGAGGAATCCGAGGCCATTGAAGATTCCACCAATATTTCCTGCATCGTGATCGAATCCACCCGTTTTTCCGGTTATTTGATCACCGCCATGGGAAAAGATCGCAAGCTGGATGACATTTTCCTGGGAAAAGTGCGTGAACGCCTGTTCCGTTTCCTGAAAGAAAATGGCGAAAAAATCGAAGACAGCGAATCGATGCAACTGAAAATCAAAGAGGTTCCCTTCGAGGAATGGGCTTTGGAACAAGCTGAATTCCTGCGCAAGTCCGTGCATGAAGGAAACGAGGTCGCCATGGCCTTCTTCCCACGTTCGGATGTCAAAACCACTTTTGGCGATTCCGCCGACGAGGAAATGGCCAGCATCCATCTGAATGAACTGGCTGGGGATGTGGCGGTGGAATTCAACGTTTACATTTATCTTCCCAAAAACAACAAATATGTCCTTTACACTCCCCGGGGCTCAAAATTCTTTAATGTGCAAAAGCAGCGCCTGCAGAATCAGGGCGTTTCCAACCTGCATATATTGAAAGCCGAGATCCAGGATCTGGACAAATACCGCGCCCAGAACTTCCTGAACGACAAAATCCTGGATTTTGAGGCAAAACAAAAAGATAAAGTCGTTGCCTAAAGACGTCGTTCCGGCGTTTTTCGTTGACCCCAAGCCCGGGCAAGGTTTAGCTCATAGGCACTATGGAAATGAGCACCGAACGCCCTATGGGAAAGACTTTGCAACAGGACACCGGCATCTATCTTGATTACAACGCCACGACTCCCGTGGACCCGCGCGTTTATGCCACCATGGAACCTTACTTCAAAGAATTCTTCGGCAACCCGGCCAGCGCCGGTCATCACTGGGGTTGGATCGCGGAAAATGCCGTTTCCAAAGCCCGCACTCAAGTGGCAAGTTTTATCGGCTGCAAGGGCATGGAGGTCACCTTCACTGGTGGCGCCACGGAATCCAACAACTGGGTGATCTTCGGTTTGATTTCCAAACTGCGCGAAGAAAGCCCGGACGCCCCGATTCACTTTATCACCAGTAACATCGAACACAGCTCGATCATGAAGGGCATGGCCGCCGCTCAAAAAATGGGTGTGGAGGTCGACTTCCTGCCGGTGAATAAATTCGGCGTGGTTGAACTTGAAACAATCAAAGCCGCGATCAAACCGCACACCAAACTGATGAGCTTTATCTGGGTGAACAACGAAATCGGATCCATCAATCCGATTCCGGAAATCGCCGCCCTTTGCAAAGAAAACAAAATTTATCTGCACACGGATGCCACTCAAGCAGTGGGCAAAATCCCGGTGAATGTGACTGAGATGGGCATTGATTTGATGTCCTTCTCGGGCCACAAAATCTATGGACCTAAAGGCGTAGGCGCTCTTTACATCCGCGGAAAAGATCCCAAGGTTCAACTGAATCCTTTGATTTACGGCGGTGGTCAGGAGCGCGGACTTCGCTCGGGCACGGTGAATGTTCCAGCGGTTGTCGGCTTCGGCACAGCTTGCGAACTTTGCCAGCAGAACTTCACGGCGGAAGTGCAGCACATGAAAGACCTGCGCGACTTCCTGTGGTATGAGCTTCAGCAAAACATCCCTGGTGTGAAGCTGAACGGTCATCCGACCGACAGATCTCCGGCAAATTTGAACATCACTTTACCTGGAATTAAAACCGAACAGATTCTGCCTCGTTTACAGAAGCTGGGGGTCAGCACAGGTTCTGCCTGTGGTACGGGTGCGATGGTTGTCAGCCACGTTCTGAAAGGCCTGGGACTGAGCACGGAAGAGGTTCAATGCTCGCTGCGCCTAAGCCTGGGCCGTTGGACGACTCAGGACGAATTAAGCCGTGCGGCTCAGATTCTTAAGCAGGCTATTCAAAAATAGTTAATATATTCAAATACTTGAACAATCTCCCCGAAGGGCCTATCCGGGGTTCCCCTGCCCTTGACAGCTGTGTTATACTGGCTTCGACGTTAAAGGAGCTTTCTATGATCAATATTTCACCTGAAGCAGCAACTAAACTGGCTTCCCTCAAAAAAGATGAAGGTAAAGACGATGCAGCTTTCCTGCGCGTTGAGGTGAAAAAAGGCGGCTGCTCTGGCCTGTCTTACAAAATGGACTTCGACACTGTGACTCGTGATGGAGACAAGTTCTTTGAATCCCAAGGCCAAAAAGTGGCGGTGGATTCTCAAAGCATGCTTTATCTTTTGGGTATGACACTGGAGTATTCCGGTGGCTTGAACGGCAAAGGGTTTGTGTTCAACAACCCGAACGCCAACAAACACTGCGGCTGCGGTTCCAGCTTCAACGTTTAACTAAAACAGCTGAATTCAAGTTTAAAAAGGGAGTCTCTACAAGACTCCCTTTTTCTTTTCCGTGCACAAGCGCATACAGTTCCGCCGCGATGGCCTCCAGTTGCAAAGCCTGATTCTGCATGGCCTGAGCTGACGCTGACACCTCTTCACTGGCCGCGGCATTCTGCTGAGTGGATGAATCCATCTGATTCATCGCCACACTCATCTGTGAAATCCCGTGGGATTGTTCCTGGGTGGCCACTGCCACCTCCGCGTTCAAGTCCGTCACTTTCTGAATCGAGGTGACGATGTTGCGTAAGGCCTCGCCGCCACGATCCGCAATGCTGACACCTTTGTCGATCGTAATCTGCGAGGCTTCGATCATGGCGTGAATGTCCTTGGCCGAAGACGCTGATCTTTGCGCCAGACTGCGAACGGCCTCGGCAACCACGGCAAAACCTTTTCCTTGCTCTCCCGCGCGGGCGGCTTCGACGGCGGCATTCAGCGCCAGCAGATTTGTCTGAAAGGCCAGGTCATCAATCACCGCAACGACTTCAGCCATCTTGCGGGCTTTTTCGGAAACCTCTTTCATCGACTCGATCAAGGCACCAATTTCTTTTTCACCGACCACCGCATACTGACGGGATTCCTGCGCCAGCGTTGCCGCCTGACGACCATTGTCTGCTCCGACCTTCACCATGGAAGTCAGTTCTTCCATCGTCGCCACTGTTTCTTCGATCGCACTGGCGGATTCAGTCGAACTGCTTGCCACCTGCAAGGATGCGGCTGCCAACTGCTCTGAACCCGCAGAGACATCCTTTGACGACACATACAACGCCTGCACCGACTGATCCAGCAGCCTTACCACGCGGCGGATTTGCAGCGCACCCAACGCCAAGACCGACACCCCCACCAACAATCCTACAATGGACACCATCGCTTCCACACGACGGACTTCGAGTTGTTCCTGATGGGTTTCATTTTCCAACTTCGCCATGCGCTCTTCGGTGATGGTCTGATTCACGCCATCAATCAGCTCCAGGGATTCTTTCAGATCCTTGCGCACATAGGCTTTGATCTCGGGCTCCGGAGTTTGATTTTGCAAAGCCGTGGTGATCCAACTGATATTTTCCTTCAGCACGGGCCAGCGGTTTTTCACCTGTTCAAATTCTTTGGCGTATTCCGCCGACTGGGGCAACTGCAGATACTTTTGCAAGGCCTGCTCGAAGTTATGCTGGGAGCGATTTAAGCGCTCTATCGCACGCTGCTGCTCAGTGGCATCCTCAGATCCCAGGGCCATCCAGGCAAAGCGCGAAATATCATTGGTCGCGGCATCCATCTGGCCCGAATAGCGCACCAGCGGAGTGCTCCCGGTCGTTGCTTTTTCCAGGCGATCTGCCAACTCTGAAATATAGTAATTGGATCCGGCGATACTGACAGTCAAGGCCAGCAAAGGCACCACCAGCAAAGCAAAGAGTTTACCACTTAATCCTTTAAACCAACTGAGATTCATAAATTCCTCCGGCGTAATAACAAACTGAACTTGCCGCACAGTTAGAATGCCCAAGGACTATGACTGGAATGTGGAAGCGTAATTTTATTTCGAAAGTGTCTTAAGCAGCGACGGATTCGCTTAAAAACTCACGTATGAGACGTGAGACTTCTTCGGGCTGCGTTTTAATAGCCAAGTGTCCTGCACCTGTCAAAATCACAACATCTTCGCAGCCGATATGATTGGCGAAATGACGATAGGCCGTCTGATCAAAAAGCAGATCTTTTTCATCAAAGATCAACCGACATTCCCCGCGGTACGTGTACAAACGCGTGTGCCAGTAAGCCCAGTCTTCAGAACGCAAGATCCAAGCAAAGTGATGAATCATGTGCGCCACGAACTGTAATTTGCGGCCTTTGAGTGTTTCTACCGACACGTTTCCTTCACTGCGCTCATCGCGGAAAATCTGCGCTGAACGTTTCAGGAAGGCGCGCCCCATTGGGGTCGAAAGCATCACATAGACACTTTTCAAGTTGAGCGGAATGGCAAAGAAGAATTTCAGTTCTTTGGGCAGGAAGTGACGAATGGGGTCTGTCACCATCGGATTGATCAAAACGGTTTTTTCAATCAAATCCGGATGCTGGGTCGCAAGCCCCCAGGACAAAGCCCCCCCGTAACTTAAACCCGCAAGACTGACCTTTTCACCCGGGAAATTTTCACGAATGAACTTGGCAACAGCTTCGATTTGCACGGTGAAGAACAGCTTATCGCTGCTCATATAGATGTGGCTAAGATTGGGAACGATCACACGGTAATGAGCCGACAGGTTTTCCGCGATGGATTCCCAATGATGAACACTTCCTCCATAACCATGAAGAAGTATCAGCAGTGGCCCTTGTCCCCGTTCCCGGAAAGTGATCTTGTGTGACATCCATGAAACTTATCGGTAAAGATCTGTTTACAGGACACTGCCCACAGGTCCAGACCGCTCGGATTATTGATTATCCTTACGGTCCTGTTTTGGCTGCTGATTTTGCTGAGGCTTCTGGCCCTGCTGCTGATTGCGATTTTGATTCTGATTGCGGTTCTGGTTCGGCTGCTGTTGCGGCTTTTGATTTTGCTGCTGCTTTGGCTGACCCTGTTTTTGCTGGCCTTGCTTCTGTTGCTGGCCGCCTTGTTTCTGCTGACCCTGCTTTTGATTCTGCTGCTGGTTGCGATTACCGCCGCCGCCCTGCTGCTTTTGTTGCTGCGGGCGATTTTGCTGCTGCTGACGCTGCTTTTGTTGTTGCTGTTGTTTTGGCGGACTTTGAGTTTGTTCAGTCGCCATTCCTTCCGCGACCACCTCAGTGGAAGTTTCAGACGAATCCGCGCCACGGTCCGCGTTCTGATGCTGTGGACGGTCTTCCGGCTTTTCAGACAAAAGCATGGTGTCGTTAACAGCTTTGGATTCCACCTGTTTGTTGGCGCGGAAGCCCCTGATTTTTTTGGATTTGTTTTCGCTGTTTTGAACCTGTTCAGTCAGGTCCACCGTCACATCCCCGTAACAACGAACCTGACAGCTCAAACGACGACCGTCGATGAAGTGACTGGTCCCGATCAGGTTCAGCTCGGCTTTCGTCGGGGGCAGCGTATTGGATTCCCCTTCTGAAATGCGCACACGGCATTCTGCACAGGATGGAACCCCTTTGCAGATGGATCGGATTTCCAGTTTGTTCTCCGTTGCAATCTGCAAAAGACTCTTGTCAGGAGTGCCTTCGACTTCGATATTCTGCGGAAGAAATTTGATTTTCATAACTCGGATCCCCGATCAGTTCTGACTACTTAACAACAATCTTAACGAATTTCTTTTTACCGGCTTTCAGCACGAAGCTTGCTCCGGATTTCAGGTCGATTTTCAAACGAGGGTCCGAAACCTTCTCGCCATCAATCTGCACCCCACCACCCTGGATCAAGCGGCCGGCTTCACTGTTCGAAGCGGCCAGTTGAGCTTTCACCATCAATGCCGCCAGACCCACTTGATCTTCAGCAGAGACTTCAAAGTCAGGCACTTCATCCGGCAAACCTTTTTCCACGAAGATGCGGTTGAACTCGTCTTCCGCCGCTTGCGCTTCAGCCTGGGAATGGAAACGTTTAATAAGGAATTTTGCCAGGTCCACTTTCACTGTGCGCGGGTGTTTGCGGCCTTCGGCCACATCCGCACGCAGCTGTTTCAAACCAGCGGCATCCACGTCCGTCAAAAGCTCGTACCAGCGGTACATCAGCTCGTCGGAAATTCTCATGGTTTTTCCGAACATGTCTTTCGGTGTATCCACGACAGAAATATAGTTGTCCAAAGACTTGGACATCTTGTTCACGCCGTCGATACCTTCCAGAATCGGCATGGTCAGCACACACTGGGCTTCCATTCCGTAAGCGGCCTGCATCGCACGGCCCACCAGAAGATTGAACTTCTGATCCGTACCACCCAGCTCGACATCTGTTTTCAAAGCCACGGAATCGTAACCTTGAGTCAGAGGATAGATGAACTCGTGAATACCGATTGGAGTGCCGGATCTGTAACGTTTGGTGAAATCCTCGCGCTCTAGCAACTGCGCCACGGTGTACTTGGAAGTCATGGTGATGAATTCCGCCGGAGTCATTTTCATGATCCAGCTGGAGTTGTACACGATCTCGGTTTTTTCCGGATCCAGGATTTTGAAGATTTGTTTTGCGTAAGAGCGGCCGTTTTCCTCGATCTCTTCGCGAGTCAGCATCGGACGCGTGCTGTTTTTACCGGAAGGATCCCCGATCATCGCCGTGAAATCCCCGATCAGGAAAGACACCTTGTGCCCCAGATCCTGGAAGGTTTTCAGCTTGTTGATCACAACGGTGTGGCCCAGATGGATGTCCGGACGAGTTGGGTCCGCACCCAGCTTGATGTTCAAAGGTTTCTTCGTTTCGATCGAGCGCTTAAGTTTTTTAAGCATGTCCTCGTCGTTGATGAAGTCGGCCGTGCCGAATTTGATTCTTTCCAGCTGCTCCTGAGGACTCATCATCTTGCATGCTCCACAGAACGGGTTTCACGAACCACAGTCACTTTCACCTGACCGGCCTGAGGCATCTCGCGTTCGATCTTACGAGCGATATCACGGGACAACATCACCGCCTGATCATCCGTCACACGGCTGGATTCAACCAAGACGCGGATGTCTTTACCGGCTTGCAGCGCCAATGTTTTCAAAACACCGTCGAAGCTGTTGCCGATGCTTTCCAGGTCTTCCAAACGATGGATGAAGGTATCCATCTGCGGACGACGTGCGCCCGGACGAGAGCTGGAAAGAGTGTAAGCCGCATGAACAATCCAAGCCAGGATGGAGTGAGGTTTTTCCTCTTCATCGTGAGCGCGGATTGCATGGCACACATCTTCAGATTCATTGTATTTCTTAGCGGCCTCAGCACCCACGAAAGCATAGCTGCCTTCCACGGTGTGATCGATCGCTTTACCGATATTGTGCAAAAGACCTGCACGACGAGCCAGCTTCACGCTGACACCCAGTTCAGCCGCCAGAAGACCGGCGATCGTCGCCACTTCCAAAGACTGATTCAAGGCGTTTTGGCCCTGGTAAGAACGGTATTTCAGACCACCGATGATTTTCACCAGCTCAGGGTGCATGTTCGGAATGCCCAGCTCCATCACGTGGCGCTCGCCTTCCTCTTTCATGGATTTCATCAGTTCGTTTCTTTGTTTTTCAGCGACTTCTTCGATACGTGCCGGATGAACACGACCGTCTTCCATCAGCTTTTCGATGGTACGACGAGCCAGTTCACGGCGAACCGGATCGAAACCGGAGATAACCACCGCCTCTGGCGTGTCATCGACGATCAGATCCACGCCACAGTGTGCTTCCAGCGTACGGATGTTACGACCTTCACGGCCGATGATTTTACCCTTCATCTCGTCGTTTGGCAGAGCCAGAACGCTGACAGTTCTTTCAGAAGTGTATTCGGAGGCAAAGCGGGACAAAGCTGTTGCCAGAATGCGCTTGGCTTTTTTCTCGGATTCTTTGTTGGCTTCTTCCTCGATCTGGGCAATTTTTTTCGCGGCCTCTTGTTTCGCTTCGTCTTCCAAAGCGGTCAGTAACTGGCGGCGCGCCTCATCCTGGCTCATTGCTGCCACGGACTCCAGCTTCTGCTTCAGCTCTCCGATGTGAGTCTCGCCTTTTTTCTCAAGATCCTTGATGCGGTTTTCAGAGATCGCGATTTTTTCCTCGCGGTCTTTGAGGGAATTCAGATAGCGCTCGTTTTCTTCCATCTTTTGTTTGAACTGATCCTCGATCTCTTTCAAACGACGATCCAGCTGCGCTTCTTTGTTTTTCAAAGTGGATTTTTGTTTGTGAATGTCCTGTTCGACATTTTTGCGGGCGCGGGATTCGAAATCCTTGGCCTTGTTTTCAGAATCCTTCTTCAGCTTGGCAGCTTCAGAGTTGGCTTTGTTGACGATGCGCTCTGCCTCAAAACGTGCGGATTTCTTTTTGTTGTTGTCCTGCAGACGCTTGATAACGAAGACGACTGTTCCACCGATGAGCAGGCCGATAATGGCGCTGATTACGATCTCCATGATTCATTTACTCCTGATGCTTCTTGCAATCGACCAGGCCCGATTCTGTGATGAGGAAATCCATTTTCACATCATGAGGCTCGGTGGGAAGCGGATCAGTGGTGACTTGAAAATCAAAACCAATTCCGACTTTCACCCCCGGGAAGGATTCCAGAGTTTTATCGTAAAACCCTTTTCCCTTACCGAGGCGATTGCCATTCTTATTAAAAACCAAACCGGGAACCAGCAGACCGGACATTTCGGCCAGGGATCTTTGGATAGAGCCGGGTTTAGGCTCCCGCACTCCGTAGGGCCCGAGATCGAAATCCCGGGTCTCATAGAATTCCAAAAGACCCTCGCGCATTTTGGGGAAGGCCCATTTCAGGTGAAGGATGTGAAACACCTCTTCGACCTGAGCCTCTTCGGGCAGGGCCCGGTAGGCTCCCCAAACCCCCGTCTGTGATTTCATAAAATCACGCAGATGGGCGTCGAGCTGCTGTTGTTGTTGAACTAGACCTTGTGCAAACTCTTGGGCACAAAGAGATTTAAAGAAGGACCGACAGTCCTTTTTAGAGCTCCAGGAAACTGGCATGGACACTCCAAGAAATCAAAACAAAGTCAGTTGTTCAAAACCTTGTTGTTCTTGGAATTTTCCAGATCCATTGAAAGTTGCAATGCCTTCTCTTCAAGTTTTTCCAACTCGCGGTGGGCTTTGCGTTTCAATAGAATAAGTTCTTCGGCAAGATTCATCGCCGTGAGCACGGCTGCATTCTGATAAGAGCCATTCTTGGTTACACCCAAGGCTTGATTCATTCTGGAATTTACAAATTCAACGAGCTCTTCAACAGTCGCGTCGTCATGAGAGGTTTTTAATTTGTAAGGGACACCCGCAATTAGGAAATTGTAGGTTTTTTTCTCAGATGTCACTAGCACCTCAACAGCTGCAGAATCTATGGGTCTGGAAGTCTTTGGAACTTTTTCGACCACGAATGCCTAAACCTTTTAAAACTCTAGAAAAATCCTAGATCAACACAAGGAAAAGTATATATCTAAAAGGTCGATATTCAACAGATTTATTTTTTAGAACAGGTGCATATAATGCCGAGATTCTTCTGGTTTTCACAGTGTACGGAACGCTTGCCGTCACGATCGGTCAGGTCGATCTCCTGGATCTCTTTAAAGTTCCGGCGGTAGGTCGAGACGACGTTATTAAGCTTCGTGTCATTATAGGAGTATTCGTCTGATTTGATCACTCCATTGAGCAGGAAGTTGTTGATCGTGTCCTGATTCGGGTTCAGGCGCTGGTTGTTCGTCAGCTTGATGTCGGTGATGACACCCTTTTCGTCGACTTGCTGCAAAATAAGCTCGGTCTCGACCTTTTTAGCCCCGGCGAACTTGGTTCGCAGGATCAGGTTCATCAGCTCTTTGTCAGCATTCAGATAATGGATCTTTCTTTGACGCAGCTGCGACTGAGAGGTCACGAACTTTTCGTCCATGATCTCTTTCAGGCGATTGAGGTCGACTTTGAAGGACAGCTTTTCATCTTGAAGCTCAGGGAAGCAACGCATGAGGTTTTCATACGAAACGGAGACTGGCTTAACGCCTTGAGCCCCAGCAAAGTGAGGCCCAAAAATAAACAATAAACTTACAACAAATTTATGCATTCCCTTTTCCCATTACATGGGAGTGCAGCTTGATGCGGCAGAACGGTCGCAACCTTCCTGATCATCACTCGTGCAATACGCACGGGATTCAGTTTCCCATGTACGTGCCGATGCGCAATCCCCTTCACCTAGGTTAGTGAAAAGGCCATCCACGTTCAATGAAAAACCCAAAGTACTGCCGGATTTGGAGTAGTTTCCGACTTCAATTGAGACGTTTTTGATTGTTTTCCCTTTAGCATCTTTGCCTTCGACGTTAATGCGATACGCACCGGGGAACACAGACACGAAAGTCGAGTTCTTCAAAGGCACAGCAACCAAATAAGGAGGATGCCTCATAACAAGTGAATCCGAAGGAGTAGACACCCATATCTGATCGAAGGAGCCATCCTTCTGTTGTTCAACCACGTTGAAATTGAACAGACTTCTAAGATCCTTGGGGGATCTTGCCGCGCCCCAAGCCTCACAAATCTTCACAGCCCGCTTAACTGATGCAGGTGCATCATCACCATCTTGAACGTTATCGCAAGCTTCGTAGGTAAAACGCTGAACAAAGTCACGCTCCCAAGCACCCGCAAGATAAAGATCACCGAAGTTGTCTTTATCCAGGAAGAAGAAATGACGTTTCATATAGAACATTGTCATATAGATCTTCTGCTGCTCAACCAGCTTAGACATATCACGATAGACACGGACTTTTTGATCTCTCATGTTCACAGGAATATCGATTCTCTCCAATTGCAAAGTCGTCGTCGATCCTTGACGGACCTCCACCAGGTCGGGATTGATCGAATTCTCAAAGCCGACGATATACATGCCAGCTGGAACTGCCGTCGGCTTATTCAAATCGAAGAATACCGGATTGTCGCAACTGCCACGCTTGGCGGCGTCACAACGAACGGCTTTTACTTTACGGAAGCCCTGGTTTTCGCCACCTGTGCCATTCACCGCAAGCGAGCCCATCGCCTGCGCCCAAGCCGAACCCGCAAACAACATCAAAGACAATACTGTCCAAAGCTGCTTTTTCATACTCATGGCTCCTTTAGAATAGTTCATTGCCATGTCTCACTGCTTTCATTGTTTTCGCCACACGCTCGTCCTGGCCGTAAACGTCTTTCACGAATCTCACCGCACCGTCTTGAGCACGATCCACTGTTAAATACATCAAATAAACTGGGACCGGCACTTTCAAGTGAATGCGTTTTTCCCAATTTTCACGATCGACATAAGCGTCTGACTTTTCCGGCGGCACAAAGGACTCCAGTTTATCCTTAGGCCAGTAGTCATCTGTCTGCGTTGACTTGACCGCCACGTTGTCACGCAGGATATATTCAGCAAAAGTAAATGGATCTTCCAGACGAACGCACCCCGAACTCAAGTGTCTCTTGCTCTCATCAAACAGATCCGGATTATCCGTATGATGCAAATAAATGGACCATTCATTTGGCAATGGAAACTTGATAGAGCCCAAAGCATTCTTTCTCCAAGGATCTTGGCGCAATAGGTATGGAAAATTGCTGCGAGAAAGACTTTGCAACAGTTCGTCTGATGGAATTACCTCTTTACCATCAGACTTTCTTATCAGTCGCATGCGGTGCTTTCTCAAGTACTCCTGACCATCCTTACCGCGCAACGTATTTATCTTGTCTTTAAAGATAATTGACTCTGGAGCAGTCCACGTCGGATTCAGCTCTACGAAGCTCAACATATTTCTCAACACTGGAGTACGTCGGTAACTTTGACCATTGATTGTTTTGAAATGCATGATCTTGCGGCCTTCATCAAAGAACTGGAACTCTGTCGTCGCCAGATTCACGAACACGTGGCGAGACTCCATGGCCTTTGGCAGCCAGCGGACTTTTTCCATATTCACTTCAAGCTGGAAAACACGATCAGCCACGGTGGTGTTAAGGAAGGTCATGACCTCATTCCCAATCACACCGTCGACGCCCATGCCATTCACGCCTTGGACGTCCTCAATCACCCGTTTTAGTTCTGCATCATACACATCACCCGTGGATGGCACAGCATAACCCAGACTCTGTAAACGACCCCGAATTGCCGGAATCGCCGGATCCTTATCTCCAGGGCGAAGACTCTTTTTAGCAAGCTTGATTTGAGACCAGCCGCCTGCGCTCTGAATACTGCGGAAGTACGCCAGAAGCTGCTTCAAATCCACATACCGAAGGTGGGTCGGAGCAAACTTATCCAACCCCGCCGCCAATGCCTTTGCACTGACATTCGCCTGTACCGCACTGATCACTTGATTCAATTCTGAGTACTCGGTGAACTTCTTTTTAGCGATTTTAATATCAGTATCAATTTCCATTGGGTCAAAGCGACCAGTGGAAAGATGAGTCACATAACGAATGACAGCTTCAGACACTGCCAATTCAAACGTCGGCCCGAATCGACCATCAGTGTTTGAGGTATAAATATTTTCAACAATTCTATCCCAATAATCATCGGGATTAAGCCCATTCATGGTCGCGCCATACTTAAGAGCTTCGCGTACGGCAGCAGCCATAGCGTTCGGCTTCCCATTCGCATCAACCCAAATCGCGGAATAACCACGCTTTTCATACAAAGAAATCAAAGTCGCTTTATGAAGGTAGAAGTTGGATCCACGGACAAAAATAACCGGGATTTCTTGAAGGTCTTTATTGAGGTAGCCACTAAGCTGGGACTCCAGTGCCGCGGAGGCAAACTGGGGCGCCAGAGTCATCATGGACATACCGATCAGGAAAGTCTTTTTAAACAAGCTCTTCATAGACATAGAAACCTCTTCAGGTCTTTTATATCCAAATAAAGTGCCAGCTGTACGGGGCCTATACTTGCGTACGGGAAATGTTTACTAGACAGGGGCCCCAATTTGTCACCCGTCTCAACTTGAGATGGGACTATTCAACATCAGGAAGGTCGGTCGGTACAGGCAGTGGCGGCAGATCACCTGGGTCGTCGGGACTTGGCAAGTCTCCAAAGATAGTGTCTGGATTTCCCGGGGCCTGTTCATCCCGGTGTTTTGCATTTTCGTCCGCACTTTCTTCGACAAACTCTTCGGGCCCTCCTTGCTCTTCCAGCTTTCTTAATCGCTCTGCCTCTTCAGATTTACGGCGTGCCTCCTGGATTTCTTCCCACTCGCCATCATCATAGCTGTCGCTTTCAAAGTAGTGATTTTCCAACATCTGTTGAATGCCGACGCCCCAAGGAAGGCGCTCCTCCTGGTACTCAATTTGACCTTGATCATTGCGATAAGGTGTACCCAATTCTCCATAGTAAGGAATTCTATGAATGTACATAGAGGTATTCCAGTAAACCGGGTCAGCCTTTCTGCCGTTGCTGCGCGACTGCCTCTTGAATTTACGATAGCTACCTATCACCTGCCCTTGCTTGACGTAAATCAGGTCGAAATCTGATTTCTTAATCCCGTATTTCTCAGCTAAATAGTCGGATGAAGCAAAGTCGTCGTCTGCAAACTCTTGACAGTTTAAAACACCAACTGACAACTTCGGACACTGAAGAGATGGCTGAATCTGATAGTTTTCATGGGACCATGAAATTCTCATTAATAAAGCTGGCGAAATCCACAAGCCAGAATCATCAATATTCCACAAGGTTGATTTCAAAGTTGTGCGATTACTGAGATAACCCAATAACGTTGGCTCATTAAAATATCTTTGGAATTGTCGAATCAACTCAGCTTCATATAGTAATTGCACATCCCCTGGCGAAATCTCTTCCGCACAACTGAGCTGCCTTATGAACTTTACTACAACAGCCGAGTCTGTAATTACATCAGCCTGAAGATCCTGAACAATCTGATTACGTACAAACTGACAAGATAAACCTGAACGATTCATAACTCCTTGTGCACCAGCGAAATCAGCCTGGGAAACCAGCTCCAATATAGCTTGGGTCTTTTTGGCATATTCAGTCGCTAGCATAGCTGCAGACTTATTCAAGACAGCGCCGATAGATTCAGCGCGCTTGATGTGCTTGAGTGCCCGGAATTGATCCTGAGCACGAGACTTTAAAACCTGACTTTCAAAGTTTTTCTGCTCTCCACCCAAATTGAAGGCGTCAACTGACTGCGCCCACAAGGTTTTAACCACTTCTAAATTATCAGCAGCCACAGCCACACCCATTGGCGTCTCAACAGATCCTACAAAGGAATACTCATGCAACTTCAAGGCGGAAATGCTCCTTTCCACCAGAGCCAAGTTACCCAGACGTGCGGCAACTATCAGATCTTTCTGACTTTGAGTCAGGTCTTTTTTTGTCGAAACAGTCTTCACAACAGGTTCGTACTTTCCGTTATCAAAAGAGCACGCTCCCAAAGACAGAACAGCTGCAAGAACAAGAAGGTACTTCATTAGTAAGTCCTCCTTTTTGGCTCGGTGCAGATCTCAGCCTTAAATTCCTCGAACTTCGTTGCAACAAACTCGCGGCGCTCTCCTGTATAAAGAGAGTGGAAGTCCTGCTGGTAGATATTTTTCTTGCCATCGACAATCTGGAAAATCACATACATACTTTCCACATTACGGTAGTAATGAGAACAATACTTCGGCTCGCCCCCACACACATTGGGACCTTCCGGATTGTTATCACTCATATAGTATGGATAAGAATGATCCTTACCTGTTTGAACCATCAGTTCACGCACAAGTTGCACCCACTCGTCACGCCGGCCCTCATCGGCAAGGCAGTCCTTTTTCAGCATCAACATCGCTAGCGGGCTGACTTTTACCTGACTTGACAGCAATCCTTGATGGTCCTGATGCCAATCTCCAGCAGGAACAACTACAGATAAAGCCACACCTTTACGCATAGAAACCAAAGACTTAATAAAGTCGATGGACTTAAAGCTTGATTGGAATTGATACAAGAACTCGTAACCCACCCATTTATTGATAAGTTCCGTGGAAAACCGAGAGGTTTCGGCGGAGCACGACGTGTCCTTCAATAAAGCATTAAATACTTCGCGAGGCTTTAACATATCGAGAACTTGATAATACAGCCCTGGCATAGATGGATCACGATTCAGGTACTCACGCTCCATCAGCATATTCGCAAACTTCTCACATCCACTGTAACCCAGCTTATATTCGTCGATACGATCACGGAACTTCTGCATGGAAGTATCCGGCGCAATTCCCTCGTACGTTTTCTTCGGATAACTGCGCAGGATATCCATCATCCCATCCAGCTGAGCTGATTCAATCAGCTTGCCCATCGCCGCATCGTAGGTCAGTTTCTCCCGGCTTTCCTGATTCAGCACAAACGGACTGTGCCCGCTGATCAGCAGGAATTGCGCGACTTTCTGTTTTCCGTGTTTGATTGCCAGATCCAGCGCACTCACCGCTCCACCGCGGGACAGGGCTGCCAGTTCGTCCTTGCGCTGAACCAGGGCTTCGATGGCTTTTTCCTCGTCGTCCCCGGAAATAACCTCATCCAGACTTGCCACGTGTTCAGGCAGGGCCTTTTCTTCGATCAGGGTCACAGGGGCTCCCTTGCCGTTTGCCGGGTCCTTTTTAAAAGAACACCCGCCCGTTGCAATCAGCAAAAGGCAAAGCAATCCAGACATGACAAAGCGAAGTGACACTTCCATCATCTGCGATATTTGCAAGGCTTATACCCGCAATGTGAGCTTTTGGTGGGCCTTTGGCCGTCAAGACTCTATCCAAAGAGACATTTAAGGGCGGTCACTTTGAAAGTGTCTCAAAATGAGAAAGGGCCCGGAACCGGGCCCTTTGGGACTCTATCTTAAGGAATTCAGCAGTCGGATGATATCCACATCCGGCGGCTGAGCGATGCCGGCTCCTGGTTTCGGGCCGGTCAGCTCGTCCAGGGAATAATCCATCCGGGCGTCATAGCGACGCTCCCACTGATTGCGCAGCCATCTTTCTCGGTCATACCACAGACGTTTGTTTTCATCATCCATACAGGTCGCAAGCTCCTGAGGCGTTTTCGCTCCCCAGCGCAGCTCCACACAGTGATACGGATCGAAGCTGATATCAAAGACACGCTGACGGGCTTCTTCCAGATTCAAAGTGACAGAACCACCGGCAGAGTTTCGATAGACGAACTGACAGGCGCGGGATTCACGCTCATAGGTTGCCAGCAAATCAACGGCAATGTTGGCCCCGCTATAGACGATCGCCGGGTCACCAGAGCGTTGACGCTGAACCAGGGTGCGTGCCTGATTTAAGATATCCATAAAGCCCACCTTCAGACGCGCATCTCTCGACGGAGACGCATAGTCCTCCCACTCGCCAGTTGTGCCGAAGATATTTGTCGGCAGACGCTCTGGGTGTGGTTTACGATCCACCCCCGCTTTGATCGCCATATCGACCGCCACCACACGGTCCTTCAAGTTCACACAAATATCCGCCACCATCTGACGCATATCCTGAAGCGGATCAATCTTCAGGTCTCCACTGGCCATCGCAATACGAAGATAGTCATAGTAAGGATACTGCACTCCACGATACAGGAACTTTCCTTTGTTCCACTCGCCCGCAGGGTCCGGCGAATTTCCATAGAACTGCTCAACACTGAAGTTCGCAAGCTGCGTGTTCAGAGCGCCGACAATTTTACCGCCATAATATTCACCATTGGCTCTGCGGGAGGCACCTTGCAACGCCAGTGGGCGGAAATTTTTGAATCCAGCACCATGCCCGGGAAAGCTGCGCGTGAATTTCGGCGTGTACATTCCCGAAGTCAAAGTGTTGTCCGGGTGCGAATCGATATAGAAGATACGCCCGTCATCCGTCACACGATGGATGATCGCCACATGCCCGGCAGGATCATAGATCACCGTCCCCGGACGAATGCTTTCACGGTTAAGTTTGACCGGATAGAAGTCAGTAAAACGAGCCGCATCTTTGTCACCCATCATGCGGAAGGTGGCAGAATAGGTCATATCCACGATAGTTCTGTTTAACAACTGAACGGCGTTGGGATTGCTGGTGCGGCTGGGAATGATGTCATAACGACTGGCGACCGCATTTCCGAACTTGGAATAACGAGGATCTTTGTTCTCAGAGCCAGGAAGCGTATTAACAGCACTGACCAAAGACATTGGCAGTCCGTTTTTCCACGCAAAATAGGAGCGCAGATAGTATGGCAGATCCGCGCAATCAGCAAACAAGCGCAAGTCCGCTGGATCTGTCCCGAAATAAGGATTGGCCGTACTACGCAAACACGCATCCACCGTCGCACATTCACGATTTTCCACAGCATTGCCCAAACGGGTGATGAACTCTCCAAAACGCTGTTCATCGGCTGCGGTCCAAGACGGCTTGGTGATACGCCACGCTTTGGAAATTGTTTGTGCCTCCGCCAACCCTGGAAGAAGAATCAAACCCAGCAGCAAAATCTTTCTCATCTTCATGAAACCTCCATGTGCCCAAAAAGGGCTCCGTTGATAAACAGTTTGACGGTTGAAAACAATCCTTTCAAAAATACCGCAGGTCTGAAGGCTGTCACGCTTCTTGCTGAGAGGGTTTGAGTCAATGACATAAGTTTAATAGATATACGTTTCTGGAGGACGTTCATGACAAAAATTAATACGCGCCGACTCTGCTCTGCAGTTTTGAGTTTGTTGATTGCCAGCTCTCCCATGCTGGGGGTTGCACAAGAAATCACTTCCAGTGATGCGAATGCCAGCGTAAATGCTGCTGCCGTCGGCTTGTCCAAAGCCAGCCTGCAAGTAGGTGGCAGATACTTTATTTCTGCGGATGCACTGAATGTTCGCAGCAGCAACTCCACCACGGCCTCCAACATTGTTGGCAAACTGTCTATTAATGATGAAGTTGAGATCTATGATCTTCTGAACGAAGCCACTCCGCTGGTTCAGATCAAAATCATCAAATCAGCAACAGTAAAAGCGGATGTTTCTGCGGAACTGTTTGTTTCCAAAGACTATCTGAGTGCAAAACAACTGCAAACAGCCGCTTCCAAATACTTTGTGATTCAAAACATCGCGACAGAAAAAACCCGTGTTTATGAGCGCTGCACAGAATCCCCAAGTTGCGCCCACAAACTGGTGATGGAAACGGAAATGGTTGTTGGTCGTCCTGAAGAAGGCACCAAAACCGATCCTCACGCGTTCAAAACCTGGCTGGGCCATGCGCGTATCTCTGAATGGATCAAGTTCTATCAGGATGGTCAGGGTCATTATCCTCACTGGTACAAAGCCGGTCAGGACATGAAGACCATTCCAGGTCCGATCACTGATGGTATGTCCAAATTGGTCAGCTCCCGCAAGTGGATGGTTGACGATGCTCAGGGCAATTCAACCATTTATGGCGCTTTCGGTTGGTATGCTGCCAAGATCACTCCGGCTGATGAAATCAACGGTATGAACTATCAGTGGCTGCATGGAACCATGGGCTGGGGTAAAGACGGCGCGGCAGCAATTGAGCTGACTCGCGGCTTCTTCATGAACATGTTCTCCAATCCAGGCTCTGCAGGCTGTACCCGCCTTGAAAACCGCGCGATTGCTTACCTGAGATCCATCCTGGTTCCAGGCACTGACATCTACCGTGTTTATGCCCGTGAATCCACTCGTGAGGCCGAAGTGACAACGGGTATCTTCAAAAAGAAGACAACTCCACTGCCACGTTATGCGCACAACTTTGAAAAACCAATGGTTTGGAACTACATCCTGTTGACTGACGGCGCTCAAAGAAGCGGTGGTTTGTCAGCTGACGCGAAAAACATCATCGACAAGGCTATTCCGGTTATCGCTGGTCAAAACCTGATCGAACAAGGTACATATGATGTAGACCAATATCCAAATGCCAACGAGTTGAACTATGGCAAGTCTGCGGCTTCCGGCAAATCCGGTGACCGTTACAAAATCGACTCTGGCTGGGAAAAAGATGCCGCGAAAACAAACTTCACCGGTTACTTCCTGGTGGACGAAGGTCGCTTCATCGATTACAAACACCCGGACAGAACACGCACTAAAGGTGTGATCCGTGTGAGTGGTCTGGCTGACTTCCGTGATTCTGTTCCTGAGTTCCTGGCAACTTCAGGCAAACACAATCCACCGAAGATCGTCTACAGAACTGAAAACGAAAACGATTCTACAAGAAGAGGCGGCAACTAAGCTCCTCTTGGGAGAAGCTTTGATTTATCCGACAGATATCTGCATTGCCGGTGCGACGGGGCTCGTGGGACACGAGCTCCTTCTTCTTTTAGCCCACCTTGACGAGGTTCGTTCGATCAAGGCCATCTCCCGCAGCCCCATGGGCCGCATCCCCCCGCACGTCGAAAACATCATCATGGATTTTGACAGTCTTGAGCAGCGCAAAGAGGTGCTGAAGGCCGGGGTCTTTATTTGCTGCCTTGGCACCACGATTAAAAAAGCGGGTTCGCAGGAAGCCTTCCGCAAAGTGGACCACGACTATGTCGTGAATTTCGCGAAAGTTGCCGAAGCCTGTGGGGCACAAAAATTTTTGGTGATTTCCGCTATGGGCGCCGACGCTGAATCCAGCATCTTCTACAACCGGGTCAAAGGCGAAATGGAAAGCGAACTGCGCAAACTGAAAATCCCGCAGATTGAGATCTTCCGTCCTTCCTTGATTTTGGGGGACCGCAAAGAATCGCGTACAGGAGAGGAAATTGCGCAAAAACTCAGCCCGCTTCTGAACACCCTGATGGTGGGTCCGCTGAAAAAGTACCGCGCAATCAAAGCCAACACGATTGCCCGGGCGATGGCGATTGCCACCTTGAACTTCCACCCGGGCTTTCATGTCTATGAATCAGATCATATCCAGCGCATCGCTGATCAAAAATAGTTTCCGGACTATTCGGTGATCAACGCAAAAGGAACGGTGTAATTCTGAGGCTTGGAGTGGCAGGTGTCATTGGTTTCAGCCACTTCAACAGAAACGTTCAATGACTGCGGGTGGATTTCTCCATACTCGGTGCGACCGCTGATCACCAGCTTGGCAGAAAGACCATTGCCACAACCGCTCTGCCAGATATCCACCAGCGCACCTTGCGCTTTGAAATTCAATTTATCTTCATTGTGGCGGCTGGTTTGAACCACATCCAGAAATGCAGGAACAGAATAGTCCTGACCGATCAGCTCAAGCTGCTTTTCATCTGAACTCAAAACCACTTCGTCAACGCAAAGAACAGAGGCAACACCCTCGGGCAGGGCCTCGGTCGCACGGAAACACGTCTGAGCCTGGGAAAGAACTGGCAGCGCCAAAAGAACGAATGCAATAACGATGGATTTCATAAGAGCCCCTTTGTGAATTTGAGGCTCTCTTATAACCGAGTTGTTCCGGGAATCACGTCAGGAATTCGTCAGGTCCTGACAACGGCCCGGTATTCGCTATTGGAACAACGAGTTTACAAACTCCTGGGAAGAGAACGTGCGCAGATCCTGAATACGCTCCCCGACCCCGATCAGTTTGATGGGGATGTGAAGCTCTTGCGCCAGCCCCACAGCCACACCACCTTTGGCGGTACCATCCATTTTAGTCAGAACCGCTCCGGTTAATGTCAAAGCGTTATGGAATTCTTTGGCCTGCATCAAAGCGTTCTGGCCAGAGTTCGCATCCAAAACGATCAGTGTCTCGTGCGGAGCTTCCGGGATCACCTTGGACATCACACGTTTCATTTTTTTGATTTCTTCCATCAGATTGGCTTGAGTGTGCAAGCGGCCCGCAGTGTCCACGATCACAACATCATAGCCCTGCCCTTTACCCTTGGCGACCGCATCAAAAGCCACCGCACTTGGATCCGTCACGCCTTCCGGAGAGAAAATCTCGACCTGAGCGCGATCCGTCCAGACTTTCAACTGCCCGCCAGCCGCCGCACGGAACGTATCACCTGCCGCCACCAAAACCTTTTTCCCTTCGGCAGCAAGTTGAGCAGAAATTTTACCGATGGACGTCGTTTTCCCGGCGCCATTCACACCCACAATCATCAAAACCGTCGGACCTTCGGCTGCGAACTGAATCTTGGAAAGGATGCCGGTCCCCACGGAAGTGGAATGAGAACCCTGGAAGATGTTTTTGATCTCTTCTTTCAGCGCTTCACGAACCGTGTCGTAATCCGCACGCTCTTTTTTGGAAAGCTTATCTTCAATGGCGCCCATCAGACGCTGTACTGTCGCCGGGCCCAGATCGCTGGTGTAAAGGATCTCTTCGATTTCTTCGAGATGTTTGTTGCTGGTTTCTGTTTTGAACAGGCTGCGAATACGACCGAAAAGATTTTCTTCGGTCTTCTTTAGGGCCACGGCAAGATCCACGGCCTTTTCTTCAATCACCACGGCGGCGTCATGCAGGTCCGGAACAGATAGGTCAGAAACCACATTTCCGGTGGAATCAATATGCGCCAGCGGAAGCTCTTCCGGTTGCTCGGAAGTGGTCGGCATTTCGCGTTTTGCTTCGTGAGAAAGTTCCTGCGCGCGCAACTGTTCACGTTTTTTCGCATTCTTCATCATGCCCATGATCAGAGCACCGACAATCACCGCGAAAATAAGAACAATAGCCCCCACCAAAATTTCCATCTGCTGAGCATGCCCAGGTGACATCATAAACGAACCTCCACAACAACGTGCGTCATTAAGATAAGAAAATCACCCCTTATGTATCGTATTTTAAAATGACAGACCAGCCCAATTAAGGAAAAAACCCGCAACAAACGGCGGCGGCGCAGCCCAAAAGGCCGCCCAGCCAGAAAAAACCGAGAGTCTTAGACCGTTCAGACGGTCTAATGCTGGGCCATTCTTCTTCTTTGGACTTCTTCTTTATAGAAATTGCGCTCGAAACGGCGATAGGATTCCAAGCGGACTTCGGTACCCAGGACATCTTTCATGCGCGCCAATGTCTGGTTTTCCAGCTCGCGCATTTTCTCGATGCCTTCTTTGATAAAGTCCGGATGGATTTTGGCTTTGCGATCCGCCAGTTCTTTCACCAAGGCATTGGCGGACGAAATAACCTGAATGGACTTGTCTTCATCCACGCGCCAGGTTTTTAGCAGATACTGGGAAGCGGCCTTATAAAGCTTCTGCTGGAACTGAGCATCCGTATAAATATCCATATAGTTGCGCGTATAGATGACCGCATCGGTGTAAGAGTCTTTGATTTCTTCGGCCTGAGGCGGATTGAATTTACGTCTTTCCAGTTCATCCTGACGTTTCTTTGCTTCGTTGCTGACCATGGTCTGCATCGGAGTCTGATCTTTCACCACGCGGTCCACGACAATCTGACTGACGAAATAACCCACGGCCCCCATGGCAAGACCCACAGTGACCCAGCGAAGCTTTTCGCTCTTGCGTTTTTTCATCAGGTCCACTGGCTTTTCGCTCATCGAGGATTGGGACAGGGTCGCCACTTTACCGTCGATGGCTTCAGCAATGTGGTTTTCCACGGACTGGCTGATGTTGCGCCATTTTTCAGGCTCCATCAGCATCACGATCTCTTTTTCAATAGCCGAGTGGATCTCCTTCACCATGGAGTTCTTCTTGCGAATCACATCATCCAGCAGATCGCGCTCCATCTGCTGCAGGCGTTTGGACATCTCCAGACGCATTTCTTCCAGACGCTCTTCTTCGGACTTCGCCATCTGGGTCTTTTCTTTTTCCAGCTTTTCATTCAGGAAAATCTTCTGCGCATCGTACTCCTTGAACAAATGCGTTTTCTTGGATTCGATGTCGTGCACATCCATGGTCAGATGCGCCTGCTTTTCCTGCAGACCTTTCAAAGACGCTTCCAAAGCGGCTTTTTGTTTTTCCAGCTCCGCATGGGTCGTCTGAAGCTCTTTCAGCAAAGCCTGGCCTTTTTCCACCTGCGCCAGCAGATCGGAATTGTCAGTACGGGTTTTGCTCAAATCTTCAGTGGCCTTTTGCAGCTCTGCCGTGCGGGCCGCTACGTTATTCATAAGTTCATTTAAGACAGTCTGTTTTTCATTGCTGACGGCCGTGATTTCCTGAACTTTTTCATTCGCCATTTGAATCTGCTGTTCACAGTCGGCCTTGGCCTGCTGCAATAGCTGGTCGGCGGTTTCCTTGGCGGTGGCAATCAAAGTAGCGTTATCATTGCGTGCTTGTTCAGATTCTTCGCGCAAGCGCGCTTCCGCATCGCGAATCTGGGTGCGGGATTCATTCAACAGTCTTTCGGCTTCAGCCTGGGCCTCTTGCAAAGTCCGCTGATTCAGTTCCTGGGCATTTTCCAGATCCGTGCGAATACGAGCTTGAGTTTCCTCGATCTGAAGTTTCGAGAAATCCAGAATACGGTCCGCTTCCTCGCGGCTGGTTTTAAGCAATGCTTCGCTTTCCTGACGGGCCAGCTCACGACCGTGGGCGACGGCTTCGTCTTTCATCTTCTCGGCCGCAAGTGTGGCTTCCGAGATAATGTCCTCGCTGTCTTTACGGGCCTTCTGGCGCAGGCTCTGAACGTAAGAATCGACTTCTTCACGCAGTTCCTGGGACATGTTACGCGCATCGTGCAGAAGGCTTTGCCCCTGCTTTTGGAAGTCCGCCAAAATGGCATCTGCTTCCTTGTGCGCCTCCGCCATGCGGGTCTGATAGAACAGTTCGGCCTGGGCCTGCGCTTCACGGGCCTTCTGATAAATAACCTGCACCCGGCGCTCAGCCTGGGTTTCGCCCTCCATGATGATCTGCGCCGCTTTGCGCTTGGCTTCGTGCAGGATTTTTTCCGCCTGGAAAGGCGCCATGTTCGGCGCTGGCATAGCCACCGTGGCTTCCAAAGGCGCATCTTCGTCCTGCGGAATGACTGCGGCGGACTGGGAAATCGACGGCTCAGGTTCCGGTTCGGGGGCGGGTTCTTCCACGAAGAGATCCAGATTCAGAATATATTCCGAACGACCCAACTGAATACGATCCGAGGGAACCACGTTGACCGGGGTCCCCTGCACGATGCGCGTTCCGTTGATGTAAGTGCCATTGGAAGAGTTTTTATCCTCAATCCAGATCTGATTCCAGCGACGGCTCACAACCAGATGCACCCGGCTGATATTGCTGTCGTTCAAGGACAAATCACAGTCCAAAGAGCGGCCCATGGTGAACGAGTCCTTGTTCACCTCACGGCTTAGCACCTGATCCTTCCTGTGGATAGTGACTATAAACTTGTTCAATTAAGCTCCTCTGACCACCGCCGCTGTTTTTCCGATTTCCTTATTAAGGGCATCTTCGGCCAAAGCTTCAACGGCATCACGATGTTCATCAAATGGGCGTTCATGAGCTGGGAAATTATTGTTGTCGCTGCGGTACCACAACAAATCCAAAGAACTTTCGAAACGGTCGATCATGGAAACGTAAGCTCTTTCCGGGGAAAGAATCACGTTCGCCACGTGCGCCATCAACGAGAAGATGATCCCCGCAATGGATGTTTTCATCGCAAAGGAAATCTCGTGAAGGAAGCGGTCCATGATGTTTTTCGTATTTTCAAGATCCTGCAGATTCATCGTGCCCAGTTCCTGCAAACCACCGGCGATACCGATGAAGGTCCCCAGGATCCCCGCCACGACAAACAGACCCGGCAAAATAGAAATCAGGTCATTCATACCAACCATCGGGATCACCCCGAACACCTTGTTGAAACAAGGATTATGTTGCAAAGTCGCTTTGGTGATGTTCAAAAGTTTCGGATTGTCATCTGTCCAGCGCAGGAACTTCACCTGTTTCAGGATGTCCTTTACCAGCCAAGCACAGCCCTGACGAACCAGGAAAACTCGGTCACTGGCTGACATCACATTGTCCGGCTTTCTGCGCTTCATGCGGTCACGGATTTCGAAGACCTCATAGTAGGTTCTTTCCAGAAGCTTTTTGGTCAGTACATAGAACGACACGTTCTCGACTTTGCCGGGAACTTCCGCTTCGATGAAACGATTCACACGCTTTTCAAATTCACGCGCAAAAGATTCATGGCGGCGGACCGTGTAGTAGATAATTGCACGGAAGAACAGCCCGACCAGAAAGACGGCGCCCATCACATACGGCAAACTTATAATGAAATACTCAGCAAATGCCTTTGTTGTCACAACCCACCCCTTTTATTTCTTTTGATCCATGTTAAAGCGGATGATTACCCGCTGCGCCTTTTTACAGTCGTTCTGCTTGCAGAATTCGGCTGCTGTGGCGACGTTGCGATTTTGCACCTTCATGACTTCCAGGAAGCTTCGTCCGGAAACCTTCATAAGGGCCAACAGTTCGCGTTGATGTTCAAATCTCATGTTTCCTTCATCCAGCATGTAACTGAAGATGGAGTTTGCACGACGATAACTCAGATCCATGTTGTACTTCAAAGCGGCCTTGTCAGCCGGTTTGGAGCTGTGCGGGTCGACGAAGCGGCCCTGATATGTTGGTGACGCAAAACCGATGATTTCCACCGCAGAAATTTTATCCGACACCTTTGGGTTGCCGAACAAAGAGCGGGAATAGATCGGCATGGCTTTTTCAAGAACGCCTTTCATTTCGTGCTTCAGGCGGTCAGAGTCACTGTCAAAGTAAGCCTGGCCGAAATCCAGAACCACATCGCCCGTCTGCATATCAATATCCGCTTTGATTCCGGCTTTAGCGAAACCTTTTTGAATTTCACCAGCCACGGATTTACGCGCTTCGATCTCTGCTCTTGCTTTCGCCAGTTGGCCTTGCGTCTCGTTCAAAGCGCCTTGCAATGCGGCTTTTTCCTTGCCAAAGCCTGCCGCTAGGGCAGCTTTCTCTTTACCAAAGCCAGCAGCCATCGCCGCTTTTTCTTCGGCAAAACCCTGTTGCAGACCTGCGATTTTTGCACCGGCTTCAGCCTTGGTGCGGGAAAGAGCACCAGCCAGATGAGTGGCTTCGTCTTCTTTCTGTGCCAGCAGGCCTTGAGTTTTTGAAAGCTCACCCTGCACCTGCCCCAATTGCACATTGGCCCGGTTCAGTTGCATTTGATACTGGGCATTGACCTGGTTCAACTGGGCCACCTTTTGGTTCCCATCAGCACGGGCCTGAGCCATCTTCTGTTCAAACAGTTGTTTGGACAGTTTGTTGTTCTTGTAAGCCACGCGCAGTTCGGTCAGACGTTTTTGCAACTGAGCCTGGGTGGCGGCAATTTTCTGCTCGCCCTGGGCAATCAGTTGTTTCTTGGCCTGGATGTCCTGGTTCAGATCCGCAATCTGAGTTTCCTGAGTTTCGATTTCCACGTCCTGCTCTTTAATCAGATCATCACGGTTGATCAGCTTGGACTTGGCCATCTTGTTGGCATTAAGGACATTACGCACCATCTGCTGATACTTGTTCAGCGCTTTGACCTTTTCACCATTTTCACGGGCTTCCTGGATCAGACGCTCTTTTTCTGTTTTGGCGTCTTCCTGAAGCAGAGTCAGCTTGTCCATAAGCTCTTCATACTCCTGCACCTCATCTTTAGGTGCCTGGCTGGCCAGATATTCATTCTTCACGTTTTCGTACATCTTCAACTGGTTTTCCAGTTCCTCCACTTTCATGGAAAGCTTCTGGTTTTCCACCTGCCCGCGCAAAGCATCGGTGCCTGTACGCAAACTGGATGTGACATACAAAAGAAGGAAGATCGTGCTTAAACCCAAGAATAAATCCGAATACGACGTCCAAAAACTGTCGCTCGAATGTTCTTTGTTTTTTTGATAATTAAACGACATACCAACGCACCCCACCTGCACAAATCATAACAGTGACGATACCAACGCACCCCACCTGCACAAATCATAACAGTGACGATCTTCTTTTCGGTGGCTCAAAAACAGAATTGAGTGTTTTTCTTTCGGCGAAAATGCCGAAGCTTTCAACACTTACGTCGGGTCGGTAGGATCTTTTGGATTTTTCTGACTAATCTTTTTCCATGGGCAATGTCTGCAGCCTGAACCGCAGCAGTGACCGCGCTTCAGGTGAAAATACTCAGTAAAAACAGTGTATCCTGTGGCTGGATCGACATACGAGTCCTTGCCGGCGTCGCAGGCGCTGCGATGAAGTTCTTCGATTTCGCGTTTTTTATCGTTCATCACGAAGCTTGGCGAACACCAAAGTGTCTCGTCTTTGGCCGTTTTCAACGGCGTGATGCCGCAACCGGGCCTCAAATTTGTAATGACAATTTTCAGCTACAGAGCCGCTGCGGCTGTTAAGACCTGAACAACGAATCTCAATTCGATAAAATCCAAGATCAAACAGGACCTTTTCCAAGGCCAGTACCGCTTCACGCACATACCCGTGACCTTCGAATTTTCCCAAAATCCAGTATCCCAGTTCACAGCGGTCATTGTCCCAACTGATGGTGTGCACACCGACATTCCCCATATAGATGTCGCCATCATTCAGGTACATGCCATAGTCGAACATTTTGAAATCCTGCCACTGTTCACGGGTCATTTCGATGTATTCACGTTCATCGTGAACACCACGGATCATCGGCACCCATGGCAGAAAACGGCCCAGGCGTTCGCGGTCCTCATCGACATACTGAAACATGGTTTCAGCCATTTCAACTTTGTGCTTTTTTAAGGTGATCCGTTCGGCGCGAATTTCCTCGGCAGGATAAACGGACTTCATTTGGCGATTTTGGACGTCAGATCAGACAAACGGATTCCGCCCAGATAATCCATAGAGTTATTTTCAATGCCGTCCACCAGCTCACACATCAGCTTTTTCATTGAGCAACTGACCACGCAGTTTTTGAAAGGCTCTTTGTCTGGAGTTGCAATCAACTTCTTATCAGTGATCGCCACATAAACATCACGAAGGGAAATTTCTTTCGGGGCTTTGGCAAGCTTCACGCCCCCCGCCTTGCCTTTGAAGGACGTCAATAGTCCGGCATCGACAAGTTTGGAGATCAAACGGCGAATCACCGTCGGATTGGTGCGAATGCTCGCGCCCAATTCTTCAGACGTCATCAGATCGCCCTTGTGATAAGCCAGGGCGGTCATAATATGGACTGAGACAGAAAACCTTTGATCAACCATGTCTAGATCATACCCTAAGCCTCAAAAATAAACAATATCAAGGAATTAAGCCCCCAAGGACACGAGGTTTCCTTAAATGTATCTTTTATTGTTGCAATTAAATTCCAACCACGGCATACTGTGCCTGTATCTGACACAATTAAAGGAGCCCCTCCCATGACCCATAAAACGATTCAAGATGCCCTGGAATGGCGTTACGCCACTAAAAAGTTCGATGCCACCAAAAAGATCTCGGATGCCGACTGGACAACCCTGCGTAATTCCCTGACTTTGGCGCCGTCTTCCTACGGCGTGCAGCCGTGGAAATTTCTGGTCATTGAAAACCCGGAAGTTCGAAATCAACTAAAACCGGTATCATGGAATCAAACTCAAGTGACTGACGCCAGCCACTATGTGGTCTTCCTTTACAAAGAAAAGATGGATGCTGACTTCGTACAAAAGTTCATAAACCGCGTGGCTGAAGTCCGCAGCGCCCCTCTGGAAGCTTTGGACGGATACAAAAATATGCTGGTTGAAAACCTGGTAAAAGCGCCGGAAGAAAAAATCCGCGTCTGGTCCCAGCGTCAGGCTTACATTGCCATGGGCTTCCTGCTGCAAACCGCAGCCTTGCTGAAAATTGACGCCACTCCGATGGAGGGCTTCGATCCGGCGGCTTACGACAAAATCCTGGGCCTTGAAGGCACCGGCTGGAAATCCGTGGCCACTGTGGCTCTGGGTTACCGCCACCAGGAAGATACTTTACAAAATCAAAAGAAGGTCCGCTTCGCAGAAGACGACCTGATCCAATACATCAAGTAATTCCGGATTTTCCGCTGCTCTCGGCGGATCTGCAAAGAGTCTCCCCAGATTTTCCCTTGCAGGTCTCCATCGGCAGCGGAGGTTCCTCCTCCAAGGTGCCTTTGTTGTGATCCCTTCAAAGGCTGTCTTAAAAAAATCCCCGGGGTTCTTGCGAATCCCGGGGATCGTCTTTTTTGCATTATAAGATTCTATTGCAACTGCCAACCGGGTGATTCGCATACTTGCAGAGCCAGGGCCCGCCATCTTTCCATCGCCGGCTCCCCTTTCAGCGCCAAAGCTTTGTCATAGTCGAGCAAGCTTGCCACGATAATGTCCGACGCTCCGTCACCGCGATAGAACAATCCGTACACCTGGCGAACAGCATCCGCCGTGGGCGCGGCCGGACGATTCGAGATCTTTTCCAGGATCGCGTTCACACCTTCATCCATCCCCAGCACGTTTTCACAGAATTGAACCCGGAAGGATTCGCGCACGGTGTTGTCATCGGCTTTAATCGGCAGGTTCGCATTTGAAATATCGCCCCCGCAATCACGGCCGCTGTAGGTGCTGTAAGGATTGCAGCCCAAACCATACTGCGCCCCGCGCTTGATAATCCACTGCTCCAGCAGACTTTCAAGATTGGGCACCGGCCCGGAAGAACGAGTGAAAACCTCGCGCATCAGCGAGGCCACGTATTCACGATTCACCACCTGAACTTTCTGAGTCGGCAATGTCACGTCTTTCTGGCTGGGGTGAGACTGATCGGTGCCGCCGCTTGAACCCATATCCAGATTCAATGACGCCTGATCCAGAACAGCGAACTCACCCATCTGACCGCAGTTTTGATACATCTGAGTCAGAACAGCTCCGGACAACAGCAACATAAAAAATTTATTCTTGGCTGTGATCATTGTTCTTACCCCACCAGCTTCGCCGCTTTAAGAATCTGCAGTTGGTCGCCATTCAGGCGAATCAAAGGTTCAGCCAGATTCTCGTATGGATTTTTTGGAACTCGCAAAAGAGCTGTCACTGTGGATGCCGCCATCGTCGGGGACGGCATGCCTTTTTGGTTGTAACCATCAATCGGTGCCGCACGACCTTGAGTGCCCACATAGCCGCCACCGTGCCCCGCACGATAGATGTTGCCGACCACAAACGGTCCGCGCTGGATGGCACCCGAGAACACACTGGTCACCATCTGATTAAAGCCATGGTCACTGCCCGAACCGTTGGTTCTTGCCGTGCGGTTGAATTCCGAGATCACCTGAATCACGGTTTCAGACCACAGGTCCACACCGTTCACTTTGGATTTTTTCAACTGTTCAATCAGCTCAAGCATCCCGGCACACAGGCCGCGATAGTAGGCTGTCGTGATAAGCACACCCGGGATCGCCCCGGTTTCGTGCATGTCTTTGATCGCCACGTGATTTCCAACCACACCATCCGCAGCATCTTTGATCATCAAACCTGCCGGATCACCCATTTGCAGATTCATCGTGCTGACCAGGCCTTCTTTCAGAACGTATTCAGCCAATGCCAAACCTTCTGCCAATGAACCAGGAGCCGTCATTGTCTTGATGGAATCACGCAAGTCAGAATCACGACTGACCACCAGACCGCGGTTGCCAGAGGCAACGTGAACCCGCCAGAAGTTCCCCTGATCAGAAATCATCGCCACGTCATTGATGCCCACAAGCCCCTGCTGGCGCATGCTGGCCTCAATCACGGACCGATAACGGGCCACGGCCCCGTCCCAGTAAGAACCGATATTCCCAATACCTTTTTTCATCAGATCTGAGGCATTGGAAAGATTTTTGGAAAGAATTGTCGAACCCGCAAATTCAGACTGCGAATAAGCACGCAAACGTGCCTGAGCCAGATCAAAAGCTTCACGGTTGCGGTCTTTCAGGCTGCGCCCCTTGGCACGGTCTGCGGCTGGACCGCCAAACCCCTCCAGCAAAGAATTCAGTGGATTGCCCGTCAGAATATTCAGGGCTTTGCCACTCATGGAAGCATAGTTGCCGTAAGCTCCACGGTCGGGCCACTCTACGGCCTCAAAGGTTTTCTTGGAATAGTCGGCAGCCAAACCCATCACCGAGGATACACCGCCCACCGGAGCCTGTTGAATTGTCGCATTGAACGGATGACCGTCAAAACCAGTACCGAATCCGCGGATCACCAGCATATTGTTCAAAAGATCTGTCAACGCTTTGGCACCGGCAGATGTCGTCACAGATTGTGAAAACATGTGTGGGACCATCACACCGTTATAATTGAAAGTCGCGTATTCAGTGCCGACGATGTTGTTCCCTGACCGAACCAGTTTCGTTGCCACCATGGGATTGTATTCCAACGGAGCATCCGAAGGATTCGTGCGCATCCACGCATCAAACGTGTAGCGCATCGGACCACCGGCGATCAGAATGTTGATATAGTTGCGGGCGCCCAGATTTCCGGTTGCTTCGGCCTGGGCTTGATGGATAAAGCCTGTGCTGAGAGCATTCAGAAGTCTTTCATAAGGTGTTGCCACCAGGGCTGCGGCCCCGGCCACCGCACCACCTGCGATAAAGCCCCTGCGAGTCAGATTTTTTCCGTCCCCCATAATGCCCCCGGATTATTTTTCCCGATAGTTCACGTCACGATAGTATTTTGAAGACATGATCTGTTTCACCATATGGCGCACAGACTGGTTGCGCTGAAGCTCTTCCCCAAGAGCCTCAACGAACTTACGGTCTTCATAAGCTTCCGTGGATAGTTTTTTATTCAGTTCTTCATTTGCCGGATTGGAGCGGTCATAAAGAGCCACTGTGATTCCGGTGAAATACTCAAAGTATCTTTTAGCTGCGCAGTAATAGTAATCCTTGGTTTCCGCCATCGCCGCACCCAACTGGGCAATCCCCGTCACCGGACGATCAATCAAAGCTCCCGTCATGGAGCGGAAGAACAGACGTCCCGTCGGGGTCTGACGATGGAAGTTCGCCACTGGTTCTGACGGCCAACCCGCCACCGAAGAAAACTCTGCACGGTAAGTGGCCAGATGCAAAGCCGTTTTGGAATGAGTTCTGGCCCCGGCACTCAGTGCTGCATAGTCAGAATTTCCGACCACGACGTTGCGGGCGGTGTACGCCATCGGATCCAAGGTCGCATGGCACATCACGCAGCTGCTGGAGTTTCTAAACGGAGCCGAAGAATTTCCGACCACATACTGACGAATGTCGTTTTCACGCAAGGCCGGAAGCTCCGCACACAGGAAGGATTCCATGTTGGTCTGAGACCAGCGGCGCGGAACCTTGGTGGTCCCATTGGCTTCAAGGCCACGGCCATGACCATAGTTCAGCATCAGATAAATAGGTGTCCCCAGCACACCACCACCCTGAGTCTGGAAAAGATTGAAACTGAAGTTCAAGCCCGGCTGATCGCTGCCGCGCTTGTCAGCCCCCAAAGGCTGCAACGACAGATTTGGAATGGTTGCATTATCAGTCGCGATGCGCACACCGACCAGCTCACCCACCTCAATTTTTGGCAAAGTCACAAACATCGCCTGAGTGGTGTCCGAGTTGCCATCAAATCCGCCCGACATCGCGCGGAAGTTGAAAAGATTCTGATCGAGGCCCCCGTTGTTACCGGCAATACGACGGCCCGGGAAGGTCACATTAAAGCCAATGCGATTGCGCACGGCCATGTCCTCTTCACGCTGGGCACGCACGCCCTGCCCCAGAGTCAGCACATCACGGTACTGGGCATTGCGGGCAAACATTGCACGCGTCAGTGCCAGGCCCGGCTCAGTGGAATCATAAATGTCCATGGTCCCGCGGGACATCTCTTCATTGTATTCCTGGATTTGTTCAACCGTGTTGGCGGTGAACCAGGTGCGGTGGAAATTATAGAAGGTGTTTAGAACGGCACGGGCTTCTTTGTCAGCACGATTGACAAGCGGACCGGAGGCATCCAGTTCGGCCTTGTCCAACAATGAATTACAGGCGTCCAGCGCCTTGATTTTACCGGCACGAATCTGCGCCATCGTCGCGTGCCCCAAAGGCACCGGCTTCCCGGTCAAATGGGAATAGCAACGATTGAACAAGCCTGCCTCACTCAAAACTTGAGCAGAAGCAAACGGTGCCATCAGCAACGTGAATGCAAAGATTAACTTGGTCACGGTCATTCCCCCAAAGAAGTTCCGTTGTTCCTTTATCTTATCGGAGCTTTTGTCGGGAACGCGACCGTGGTTCTCACATTGGGGCGTTCCGTTGCTGTTTAGACTGAAGATTCCGGAACACGAAAGAAACACTTTCGCGGAACGTCTCACTTTGCAACACCCCGGAAAAAGAAAAACCCCGTTGAGGTCATCAACGGGGTCTTTGGCATTCGTTTTGTTATCTTCGGACTATTTGATGTCCTGGATGGAAACAGAAACCATCGTGGAAACACCGCGCTCTTGCATCGTCACGCCGTACAACTTGCCCGCCACTTCCATGGTGTGTTTGTTGTGGGTAACAACAATGATCTGAGAACGTTTGGCCATTTCACGAACCAGGTCGTTGAAACGGAAGACGTTGGCGTCATCAAGTGGAGCGTCAACCTCATCCAGCAAACACCATGGAGATGGTTTCACCAGGAAGATCGAGAACACCAGCGCCACCGCAGTCAAAGCTTTCTCACCACCGGACATCAAAGACACGTTCTGAGTCTTCTTGCCTGGAGGGCGTGCGATGATCTCGATACCCGCTTCGTTCTTTTCAGTTTCTTCAACAAGTTCCAACCAAGCTTCACCGCCACCGAACAAGACCGGGAATACGCGGGTGAAACGATCGTTGACCAGCTCGAAGGTTTCCTTGAAACGCTTGGAGCAGATTTTGTTAATACGCTCGATAACCTTGCGCAACTGATCTTTGGCCTCAGTCAGATCCGCGTGCTGTTTGGTCAGGAATTCGTAACGTTGAGCGGTCTCTTCGTACTCTTCAATCGCAGACAGGTTCACTTCACCGATCTTCGCCAGCTTCTCACGCAGGTCTTTCAGTTGAGCATCCGCTTCCAGGAAGTCGCCTTCACGGTTCACGTATTTCTCAACAACGTCTGGCAGGTTCAGCATGTAGCGCTCGCGCACCTGATCAATCAGGTACTGCTCTTTCATCTTCGCCTGCTCCAGTTTCAACTGGGAGTCGTTCATTTTGTGCTGACGTTCATTGCGTGCACGCTGAGAAGCGGAAGCTTCATCTTCGATCGCACGGATGGATTCAGACATCACTTCGTATTCGTCTTTCGCGCGAGCCGCCTGAAGTTTCAGGGTCTCGACTTCATCCAAAAGACGTTCAAATTCAATTTTCTTTTCTTCCAGAGTCACCTGAGTGTCGGTCATCTGGGAGTTGTACCCTTCAGCCTCTTCACTCATACGTGCCAACTGAGCTTCCAGATCCGTCAGGGATTTGGTCACCATTTCAAGCTGTCTCAAGACACCAGTGTATTCCTGGGTTTTGGAAGCGGACTTCACCTGAAGATCCGTCACTTCCGCCTGAAGACCGTCAAAGCCCAGACGAACAGAGTTCATTTCAGAATTCAAAGTCTCCACTTCAGATTCCAGCAGAACTTTTCTTTCGCGAGCCTCGATCAGAGCCTCGTTCAGTTCCTCAAGTTTCTGCTCTTGAACTTCCAGTTGCTCTGTCAGTTTTTTGACTTCGCGTTCCTGGCGCTCTACAGCTGCCAAGGCATTCTGAACTTCGTTTTCAGCGCGTTCAGCGTCTTTTCTCAATTCGGCAACTTTGATCTCCTGATCGATCTTGCGTTTTTGCGCGCCTTCGAAGTCATTCAATACGTTGGCCAGCTGCTCTTCGGTCTTTTTAAGAGCCATCTGAGCCAGCTGCAGTTTTCCTGCGAATTCGTCTTTTTTCTCGGACAATTCCTTGATTTCACGACGACGCTTCAGCATGCCAGAATCGGCGGACTCGGAAGAGCCCCCCGTCAAAACACCGTCAGCAGTCAGGGTGTCACCGTCAAGAGTCACGAATGTCCAGCCTTCATATCTTGGGCGCAGGTTCAAAGCAGTGCGGATGGAATCCACAATCGCCACGCCATCAAGCATGTAGGTCACTGTGTTTTTGAATTTATCAGCCGCCTGAACCACGTCTTTCAGGATGGCTTGAACGCCTTCCTGGCCCACCGGGGCTTCTGCGCGGCTGAAAGACAGACCCTGACCGTCAGCAGCCATGAAGCTGGAACGACCGGATTTGTTTTCTTTCAGGTGAGAAACGGCGTCCACGGCGATATTGGCATCAGAAGACAACAACATCTGCAAACGGGAACCCAAAGCCGCTTCCATCGCCACTTCGTATTCAGCCGGAACTTCAACAACCTCAGAAACTGGCTGGAAGTGGGATACAACAGAACCGTCCGCCATCATTTCCTGAGTGCGGGTTTTCTGCCAAAGCATGACCTGCTTCACACCCTCCTGGAAACCTTCAAAGTTGTTTTGCAGGTTCTCCAGACCGTAAAGGCGGGACGCCACTTCATTCAAAGAATCCTTGAAGGAATCCACTTCGGCTTTTTTAGTCGCCACGGAATCCTGAAGGATTTTTTTGTTGGCTTCAAAAGAGTCCACATCGCTGGCAAGATCCAGCTGCATCTGACGCTCTTTATCCAGCTCTGTGATCACTTTTTTGCGGCGGTTTTCGAACTCGACTTGTTTTTCACGAAGTTCGTTCAAAACCTGCTGTTCGTTGTCCTGACGGTCTGTCAGGTCCGCGATCTGAGAGGACAGGGAATTCACACGCGCATCCAAAGAGGATTCGGTCTGACCGACGGCGAACAGCTCACGACGTTTCGTCGTCAGGTCCTCGTCCACAGTGCCGATGCGGGAATTGAAGTTCTGGAAGATTTCGTTTTTCTCGGTGAAGGCGGCCGACAGAGTCTCGGACTCTTCCTTCAGCTCGATCACCTGCTCATCCAACGCGGCTTTGTCGCGGGCAAGAAGCTCTTTACGGGCTTGCTGCTCCTGCAGGATGGTGCCGGTCATCTGTTCATTGCGGCGAGCCTGTTCGATCTCGAAGCGAAGCTCCTGGATCTCCATCTCTTTCTTTTGAACAGTGGATTGTTTGGTGAAGTACTCAGTCTGCTGCTCTTCAACTGCTTTTTCCTTTTCCAGGATCTGCAGTTTCAGAACTTCCAACTGGCCCTGCAAAGTGGAAAGGTTTGTTTCGCCTTCCACTTCCATGCTTTGCGCTTCGTTGAAGATCGCCTGAGCCTCATCCGCAGCACGTTTCAGTTCAACGTACTGAGCGGTGGACAGCCACAGATCCAGATCTTCGATCTGATTCTTGATGTTGCGATAGCGTTCCGCACGCTGCGCCTGTCTTTGCAAAGAATCAATCTGGCGTTTCAACTCGCCGATGATGTCCTGCAAACGCACCAGATTCTGATCGGTCGCAACCAGTTTGCGCTGGGATTCTTTTTTACGGGCTTTGAACTTGGTGATACCGGCAGCTTCTTCGATAAGCATGCGGCGGTCTTCAGGTTTCGCAGTGATGATCTTACCGATCATACCTTGAGCGATGATGGAGAAACCTTTGGAACCGGCACCCGTATCCATAAAGATCTCTTGCAGGTCTTTCAAACGAGCAGGTTCTTTATTGATGAAGTATTCACCTTCACCGTTTCTGTGCAAACGGCGGGTCACCATGATTTCAGAATGTTTAATATATTTTGCCGGGAATGGACCACCGTCATTTTCAAGTGTCAGGGACACTTCACACATACCCAGTGGAGCATAACCTTCCGCTCCACCGAAGATGACGTCTGTCATTTGGGATGCACGCAGATCCTTGGCGGACTGGTCACCCATAACCCACATAAGGGCATCCACGATATTGGATTTACCGCAACCATTCGGTCCGACGATACCCGTGATACCGGCATCAAAGTGGATGACGGTGCGGTCTTTGAACGACTTAAAACCAATTAGTTCAATCTTCTTAATTCTCAAGGTATATCCCCTCTTGAGTACTTCCCCTCAAATACAAGCCCTTGGTCTAGCTAGACCAAAGACCATTAGAATTTCGCGAGTGTTGGGAAGCATGTCAACCATAGGCTCTTAAAAGAAGGCCTAACGCTGAAAACTTAAGCAGACTTACAACCGATTTACCTGCTGCATCATGAAAAGCCGCCTAGATATTTTGCATGGCGCCAAATGCAAAACGGCGCACCGGGTAACCGGGGCGCCGTGGATTGTCGGAATCAAGAAGGAATTTTTATCCGCAGAATCTTACAAACACTGTACGGATTGGCCGTACTGGTTCTGCATGATCACACCAGAACAGTTGTGAGTCACACCGCAGTTGTACTGCTGACCGCCGTAGTAGTAAACGCCGGAGCAAGTCTGGGAAGTCGTTCCACCTGTGTTACCCATGCAGTATGTGTAGTTCACCGGGATGTACTGTGTACCGCTGACCTGGTAGCACTGGTTGCCGCTCATGATGTACTGACCGGTTGTACCGTTCGTGCAGTATGATTGTGCCACTTGCTGACCTGTGGACTTGATCGTGCACACGCCGGCAGAGTTGTAAGCATAAGTGGAGTTCGTGGAGCAGTAAGTCTGGTTCACCTGAACCGCCTGCCCGTTTACGTTCTGATAACAGATGTTGTTGGCGCCCCAGTAATAGATATTGCTGGTACCGCTGTTATTGTCATCCTTGCTACAGTTCGCCAAACCTACAGTCATGGCAGTCAGTACAAGGGCTTTCATAATCGTCAGAACATAGTTTTTGAATTTCATAAAATTTGTTTCCTTCTCTATGCTGTTGCTTAAAGCAAATCAGCGGCCAAAAACCCCTGGCACGAGTTTCACCAACAAATTTCGAACACTTACAGCATTCAGGAAAGATCATGGAATATGTTCACGCTGTCTTTTGGTTAGACAGTGACGACAATTGGCTTTCTGAAAAGCGTCTCTACAAAACTATCACGTACCACAATGAAACAAAGCACTTAGCACTGCACAGTGTTTACACAATCTGGCAGTGCCCTCTCTATATATAATATCAAGCTTCCGGAGTCGGTCGCGACAGCTTGCGGGAAATCAGGCGGCAGGCGACCTCCATCGGATCCGTCCACGATGCCGGGCGGTCACTTAACAAAGACACCACTTCCTTGCGCCCGAAAACCCGGGCCAAATCCAAAGCCGTCATCCCGTGAGGGTTTTTATCCTCCAACCGGGCGCCGTTACTTAATAACAGCTCCGCCAAACGCGTGTGCCCTTTAAAGCAAACCCCCATCAGCACCGAATTTCCCATATCATCGGTGGAGTTCACATCCGCCCCGCGCTCTATCAGAAATTCGGCCGCGTCTTCCTGATTGTTGTAAGCCGCCAGCATCAAAAGCGTGTGCCCCTTGAAATTGCGGATCTCCAACCCGCCACCAAAATCCAGATATTGTTTCAAAGCCTCGCAGTTGCCGTTGCGGGCCTCTTCAAAGATCAGTGGCTCCACCACCATTGTTTTTTTATACTCTTCCCAGGTCGCCATACATCCCCCGCCCTAATGATGGGCACTGCCACTTTCATATTTGTCGGAATAAACCTTCACTCCCATGCGTTCGGCCAAGCCGCCACCGTAAGCAGGATCGCACCTCATAAAGACGTCGATCTGCCGGCGCACGATTTCCTCCGGCACGTTCCCGCCCTTCATGTGTTCAGCGATATTGTCCAGCAGTTGCCTTTTTTTATCGGCATCCATCAACCGGAACAAATCCCCCGCCTGGCGGTAATCATCATTCCCCTGACGATGATCAAAACGATCCATGATGGCATCATCCAGCTTTAAAGGCGGTTCGCGGTACTGCTCTTGTTGAGCGGGCCCGCCGAAAGAGTTCGGTTCATAATAAGCATGATTGTATTCCGGAACATCCAGGCGCATGGCCCCATCCAGATGATAGTGATTCACTTCCACTTTGGGTTTGTTCACCGGAAGCATTTCATAATGGGTCCCGATACGATAGCGATGGGCATCCGCATACGCGAAGGTTCGCGACTGCAGCATCTTGTCCGGGGACCATGAAACACCCGGCACCATGTTGTTCGGATTGAAGGCGGCCTGCTCGATTTCGGCAAAATAGTTTGTGGGATTGCGATTAAGCTCCATGGTGCCCACTTCAATCATCGGGAACTCTCCATGCGGCCACACCTTGGTAAGATCAAAGGGATTGTACCAGGTCTTCTTAGCCTGCTCTTCAGTCATGATTTGCACATACATGCGCCACTTCGGGAAATCCCGGGCTTCGATTGAGTTGAACAAATCCTCCTGATGACTTTCGCGCGTGCGCCCGACCAGTTCGGCCGCTTCATCGTTCATCAGATTTTTGATCCCCTGCTGGGTCTTGAAGTGGAACTTCACCCAGTGGCGTTCCCCCTTGCTGCTGATCAGGGAATAGGTGTGCGAACCAAAGCCGTGCATATGTCGGTACGAAGCCGGCAAGCCACGATCCGAAAACAGAATTGTCACCTGATGGCAGGACTCCGGGCTGAGGGACCAGAAATCCCACATCGCTGTGGGGCTGCGCAAATTAGAGCGCGGATCACGCTTTTGCGTGTGAATAAAGTCAGGGAACTTATAAGGATCGCGCACGAAAAAGACCGGCGTGTTGTTGCCGACCAGATCAAAGTTGCCTTCTTCGGTATAAAACTTCAGCGCAAAGCCGCGCACGTCACGCTCGGCATCGGCGGCTCCCCGTTCGCCCGCCACAGTGGAAAAGCGAATCAGTAAATCTGTTTTGGTTCCCGGCTGAAGGAACTTGGCACGGGTGTATTTGGAAATATCGCCGGTGATCGTCAGTGTCCCAAAAGCCCCCGAGCCCTTGGCATGCACAGTTCTTTCCGGCACGCGCTCACGATTTTGGTGCGCCAGCTTTTCTATCAGTGCCACATCCTGAAGCACCAAGGGCCCGCGCGCCCCCACAGTCATCGAGTTTTGATTGTCTGGAACCGGCGCACCAGCACTGGTGGTCAAGCCCTTCTTGGATTGAGCCATGGTCTGCATCCTTTCATGTTTTTTTGAACGACCCCCTCAGCATAAAGACAAAAAATATATCACCGTGAGTTGTATTTTATTGCTGTGTCAGACAAAACTCGCCGCTCTGCCAGGGTTGTGGAAATACAAATATCCCCCTTGGGTCAACGGCGTAAGATGACGAAATGAACACGCAAGCTCAGCCTTTGACGCTGGCCTTTTCCATTACGGCACTGGTGCTTTACATACCGGCGAATCTGTTCCCGTTTATGAGCATCGAACTTTATGGTCGCAAGAATACGGCGACCATTTGGGACGGCATTGTCTCGCTGGCCGAAGCGGGATCGTGGCCCATTGCCATCATCGTATTTTTAGCAAGCATTCTGATTCCCCTGCTGAAGCTTTTTATTCTTTTTTACCTGTCCTTGGATTCATCCCGCCATCATCCGAAGCTCAAAGACCAGCTTTACCGAATCGTCGAAGCTATCGGCCGCTGGTCGATGCTGGATATCTTTCTGCTGGCAATCATGATCGCGATTCTGAAGCTGGGAAAATGGGCCACCGTGGAGCCCAAACCTGGCGCACTGCTGTTTGCCCTGGTGGTGATTTTCACCATGCTGGCGTCCGCTTACTTCAACCGGGATTCCGCCCCTGCAAAGGAACAACCTCATGAATCCGGAAAAGACCGTTCGTAAAATCAGCTCGCACTGGTATGTGTGGCTGTTCCCTGTTTTTGCGGTGCTGATTTCAGCATGGCTGCTGGTGCAGTATCTGACCGGACTGGGGCCAAAGATCGAAATCTCTTTCGACGACGGCAGCCGCATCGAGGCGGAAAAAACCAGGTTGAGCTATCGGGGTGTGGAAATAGGCAGCGTGACTGACGTAAAGCTGTCAGAAGACCAAAAGAAAGTCATCGTGCATGCCCGTCTTAAAAAGGATGCAAAAAAATTCGCAGAAGAAGGCGCCAAATACTGGATCGTCACCCCCAAGGTCAGCATTCAGGGAATCACCGGCCTTGAAACCCTGATTGAAGGACCTTACATCGCTGCCCAGCCGGGCGATGGCGGTGAAAAAACCGAATTCCAGGGAAAGCAGGAAAGTGAAACCGACGACCCCTTGGAAGACACCGTGGCCTATCGGCTGGAAACCGCAAACGCGGAATCCATCAATCCCGGTGACAATGTCAGCTTCAGGGGCATGAACGTGGGCACCGTCACCAAAGTGACCTTAAGCAAGACCGCACAAACCCTGCATGTACAGATCAACCTGCAAAGCAAGTACGCCCGCCTGGTGCGCACAAACACTCAGTTCTGGCGCAAAGTCGGCGTGCAGGCCAAACTGGGGCTGTTTAAATCAGAACTTAAGATCAATTCACTGGAAACACTTCTACACGGCGGCATTGAAATGTTCACTCCGGACCCCGCTGGCGAAATCGCCAAATACAACCACAAGTTCCCGTTACACAGCTCGGCCCCCAAGGACTGGCAGAAATGGAACCCTTCCTTAGAAAAATAAAAAAAGCCCTCTTCATCAGAGGGCTTTTTCATTTAGCTTAGTGGATTTTCTTACCGATCAAGGCAGCGCGGGCTGCCGCCAGTCGGGCGATAGGCACACGGAACGGAGAACAAGACACGTAATCCAGCCCCACCTTGTGGAAGAACTCGATGGATTCAGGGTCACCACCGTGCTCACCGCACACGCCGACTTTCAAATCAGGCTTCGTGCGACGGCCCAGGTCCACACCCATTTTCACCAAAGAACCCACACCCACCTGATCGATGGACATGAACGGATCTTTTGGCAGGATTCCGTGAGACACATAAGTGCCCAGGAAGCGACCGGAGTCGTCACGGGACAAGCCCAAAGTCGTCTGAGTCAGATCGTTCGTACCGAAGCTGAAGAAGTCCGCGTGTTCAGCGATAGCATCAGCGGTGATCGCAGCTCTTGGAAGCTCAATCATCGTGCCCACCGTGTATTCAAACTTCACGTTCTTTTCAGACTGAACCTTGTTCACTTCCGCAATGCTTTGTGCACGCAAAGTGTCCAGCTCTTTGTCCGTTGCCACCAGCGGGATCATGATTTCAGGAGACAATGTCTTGCCTTCTGCCATCAACTGAGCCGCCGCTTCGGCGATCGCACGAACCTGCATCTGATAAATTTCCGGATAAGTGATCGCCAAACGGCAGCCACGGTGCCCCAGCATCGGATTGAACTCGTGCAGGGATTTGACCTTGGAGCGCAGACGCTCATAGTCCGTGTTCAGGCGTTTTGCCAATTCCTTGGTTTCTTCATCCGTGTGCGGAACGAACTCATGCAGAGGTGGATCCAACAAACGGATCGTCACTGGCAGACCGTCCATGATTTTGAACAACTGATAGAAGTCTTCACGCTGCATTGGCAAAAGTTTCGCCAAAGCTTTTTCACGGTCCATTTTGTTGTCAGCAATGATCATCTCACGAACCGCATCGATGCGGTCTGCGCCGAAGAACATGTGCTCGGTACGGCAAAGACCGATACCTTCCGCCCCAAAGTTGCGCGCCGTTTGCGCGTCTTTCGGCGTGTCCGCATTGGTGCGAACTTTCAGTTTGCGAATGCCATCAGCGATTTTCATGATGCGTTCAAAGCTGCCATCCAGTTTTGGCTCGATGGTTTTAACTTCGCCCAGATAAACTTCACCCGTGGAACCATCCAAAGTGATCACGTCGCCCTTTTTCAGGACATAACCTTTCACCTTCATGGTTTCATTGCGATAATCGACTTCGATATCACCACAACCCGCCACACAGCATTTCCCCATACCGCGAGCCACAACGGCTGCGTGGGAAGTCATACCACCACGAGTTGTCAGGATACCCTGGGCTGCGACCATGCCGGCAATGTCTTCCGGAGACGTTTCAATACGCACCAGGATGACTTTCTTGCCTTGCTCTTTCCACTCAACCGCTTCTTCTGAAGTGAAAACGATCTGACCGTTCACCCCGCCCGGAGACGCCGGCAAACCTTTGGCCAAAGTGGTCTTTGCCGCTTTTGGATCCAAAGTCGGATGCAGAAGCTGATCCAAAGCCGCCGGGTCCAAACGCAGGATCGCTTCGTCCTGAGTGATCAACTTTTCGTCAATCATGTCGCAGGCGATTTTCAATGCGGCCGCTGCAGTTCTTTTACCGTTACGGGTTTGCAGCATCCACAAAACACCGCGTTCGATCGTGAACTCGATGTCCTGCATGTCGCGATAGTGACTTTCCAGCTTTTTATAAATTTCAACCAACTGAGCGTAAGCCTGAGGAAGAGCCTCCTCCAAAGACATCACACCCGCCGCTGCTGCGGCAACCTTCGTGATCGGTTGCGGAGTGCGGATACCCGCCACCACGTCTTCACCCTGAGCATTGATCAGGAATTCTCCGTAGAAGGCTTTTTCACCGGTGGATGGATTGCGCGTGAACGCCACACCCGTTGCGGAGTCATCACCCATGTTACCAAAGACCATGGACTGAACGTTCACGGCCGTACCCCAGGCCGCCGGGATCGAGTGCAATTCACGGTAAGTGATCGCACGCGGCGTGTTCCAGGAATGGAAGACCGCAGAAATCGCGCCCCAGAGCTGTTCCCAAGGATCTGCCGGGAAGGACTGACCGGTCATCTGATGAACCAGATCTTTGAACTTCTTCACCAGAAGTTTCAGGTCCTCAACCGTCATTTCGGTGTCGAGTTTGTAGTGTTTTTCCTCTTTCAGGTCTTCCAGAGTCACTTCCAGAAGTGATGAGTTCATGCCCATCACAACATCTGAGTACATTTGGATGAAACGACGGTAAGAGTCCCACGCAAAACGTGGATTGTTAGAGGACTTCGCCAAACCTTCGACAGTCTGATCATTCAGACCCAGGTTCAGGATCGTGTCCATCATGCCCGGCATGGAAGCACGAGCACCGGAGCGAACAGACACCAAAAGAGGGTTGTTCACATCACCGAATTTTTTGCCAATTTTGGATTCCACTTTATTCATGGATTCCTGAACTGCGGGACGAACCCAGTCAGGAAGTTTACCGCCGGCTTCGTAGAAGTGAGCGCAGATCTCTGTAGAGATCGTGAAGCCTGGAGGAACCGGAATGCCCAAAGAGGTCATTTCGGCCAGGTTGGCGCCTTTACCGCCCAGAATGTTCTTCATGCCCGCATTGCCTTCGGATTCCCCGGCAGCAAAGAAGTACACGAACTTCTGTGGTATAGCTGTTTTGGTTGTTTGTTTGTCAGAGTTTACATTCTGGTGCATTAGTCTCCCCCACCGGAAAAGTAAAATTAGTTGTCCTGTCTAGTAGACATAGAACATCCCTAAGCCCTTAATATCAATGAAATTTTGGGACCCAATATGCTCTGAGTTATAGAGCTTTCGTTCCACCCCCGGAAGGGTGTTCCGGGGCGTTCTGCTTCCCTTAAAAAACCACATGTTTATCGAGCACTTAGGAGTTTTTACAGGAAGCCCTTCCCGACCAAATCCTAACGGGTCTTTCTTCGAACCCTATGCTAGAAAAACGCGCATCATAAAAACCCAAGGAGAAATTCATGAAAAAGGCCGTTCTTGCCCTGTCTGTTTTGTTGTCCGTAAGCACTTCTTTCGCTCAAGATTGCACTGTTGAAGAGGCTCAAGGTATCGCCCTGGTTTCCTCTGTAGAACCTCTGAATGCGACCCAGTGCCTGGTTCAAATCTCTGGCATCAAAATGTTCAGCCCGGCTTACAACTGCCCGCTGTCCTTGGATGAAGTTCTGGTTTCAGGTGTGATCGCAGAATGTTCCCGCGTGCGAGCTAACGGTCGTATCGACGGCATCTTCTATCGCGACAACACCAAAAACAACTCCAACATCTATTTGTACTAAGCCGGCCCTGCCGGGCAAAGCTGAAGGGGCGGCAGCCCCCGCAAGCTGAAGCATTAAGTATTCCTAAAAAGCATATTAACTTTGATTCTATGCACTTCACGCCAACGAATCAGCTTGATAGGAATACCCTCGAAATCGAAACACTCAAGGAGAGACTATGAAACACCAGATCCTGGCTTTAGCCCTGACTTTGACTTCCGCATCTGCATTTGCGGCACCACAATCCTATTCCCTGCCTGCTTTGAAAGAGCTTTGCGCAATGGACGCCGGCAACGAAGATGAATTCGCTTTTGAAAAAGCCTTCGCAGACGTCAGCGAGTTTGACATCAAGGAAGTTCAATCTATCAGCGACAAAGATCTGGCGATGGTGAACGCTCACTTGGTGGATCATGAATACACCCCGAAGGCCCTTACCTTTGCTGAAATCAAAGCTTTGTTCGGCCCAGACGGTGATCAAAGCTACAATGATCTGTATGTTATCACTTTCAAATCCAAAACCACCGGCCGCGTCTACACTCACGTGAAAACCTATCCGGGCGACAATCCTTATGGATTGATCTTTGATAACAAAACCTTGAAGCCTGTGGCTCACAATGGCGATGGTAGCATCGTACTACTGACCAACAACGGTTCTTACAGTTGCTGGGAACTGGACAAATAAGCTCACCGAGCTTGTGATATGATTGAAATAAAAAAAGGGAGTGCGATGCACTCCCTTTTTAATTTAAAGCAGCTTCATCTCTGCCCCTGTCGGGCTACTGATTAAAGGTCTTCAACTTCGCTGCGATGTACGCGTTCAACTGAGTGATCGCCACGCGCTCTTGAGTCATCTTGTCACGGTGACGAACGGTCACAGCCTGATCGTTGATGGTGTCAAAGTCGACAGTCACACAGAACGGGGTTCCGATCTCATCCTGACGGCGGTAACGTTTACCGATGGACTGGGATTCGTCATAGTTCACGTCGAAGTCTTCAGCCAACTGGTCACGCAGTTTTTCAGAGATAGAGCTCAGTTCCTCTTTCTTGGACAGTGGCAGAACCGCCACTTTGAACGGAGCGATTTCCGGGTGCAGACCCATCACCACGCGCACGTCCTCTTTCCCCGCTTCGTCTGTGGTCACTTCTTCACGGTAAGCATCACACAGGAACGCCAGGAACAGACGGTCACAGCCCACGGCTGTTTCGATCACGTAAGGGATGTATTTCTTTTTGTTCGGCTCATCGAAGTACTCCAGGTTTTTGCCCGAGAATTTCATGTGCTGGGACAAATCGAAGTCCGAACGGTTGTGGATACCTTCCAGCTCCGAGAAGCCCATTGGGAACTTGAACTCCACGTCCACCGCCGCTTTCGCATAGTGCGCCAGCTTGTCGTGATCCTTGAATTTCAAATTCTCTGGCTTGATGCCGTACTTGATATAGAAGTTCCAGCGACGCTCTTTCCATTCTTTGAAGAATTGTTCGTCGGTGCCCGGCTCGACAAAGTATTGCATTTCCATCTGTTCAAATTCACGCGTGCGGAAGATGAAGTTTCCTGGCGTGATTTCGTTACGGAAGGATTTACCAATCGCCGCGATACCAAATGGAATCTTGTAACGGGAAGCCTGCTGACAGTTCTGGAAGTTCACGAAGTGACCTTGAGCAGTTTCCGGACGCAGATACACCACGCTGCCGGAATCTTCCAAAGGACCCATGTGAGTTTTAAACATCAGGTTGAAGGATCTTTCTTCAGAAAGATTCTTGCTGCCGCAGTTCGGGCATTTTTTTTCATTGATATAGGAATCGGTGTTATCCGCACGGAAGCGTGTTTTACACTCTTTACAGTCCACCAATGGATCCGAGAAACCATCCACGTGACCGGAAGCTTTCCACACCATCGGGTGCATCAGGATCGCGGCATCCAGACCCACGATGTCAGGTCTGCGGGTCATGGCATTCCACCAAGCGCGCTTCACATTCAGTTTCATCAAAGAGCCCAGAGGACCATAATCCCAGCAACTTCCAAGACCGCCATAGATCTCACTGGATTGGAATACAAAACCACGACGTTTGCTGAGGCTCACAAGAGTGTTTAGGTCCTCAAGATGCTTAATTTTCATGCAGGGCTCCAAGTTTTAAAAAAGGGACAAAGTCCCGGTGCTTATCGTTACACTTGGGTCCAGAACCAGTCAAGAAATCAGGGTCTTGCCTTGCCTGAGGGCGGGTCCTCGGACAAGCTATTCCTATGCAGTGCATCCGAAAATGGCTCGCCCTTCCATTCTTGCTGGTCCTTCTGATTCCTCAGGCTCACTCCGAGTCTGTGTCCAAATTTGTGACAAAAGAAGAAAAAATCCGTGAAGAGATGATTGTGATCTCGCGCGAACTGGGTGTGACCTGCAATGCCTGCCACAATGTTCAAAACTTCAAAGCAGATGACAGAAAAGCCTTTAAAGTCGGCAAGGAGCATATGAAATTGACTCAGATGCTTCGTGAAAACGGCATGGACGGCAAGAAGAGCGCCAAAGCCACCTGCTACATGTGCCATCGCGGCAAACTGATGCCTGACTACAAAGAGCCAGCTAACGCGAAAGCTTTCTAGATATTCCCGTTTTTTCACAAAAAAGTCCTCTGGGTGTGAACCTCACCCTCCTTCTTTTCGTCTAAACTGACATGCCTTAATGTCCCCGCATTGACTCCGTCGCCAATTGGGGAAAAATGTATTGTGCGAAAGGACCACTATGAACCTGATTGACCTCTCGATTCGACGCCCGGTGTTTGCATGGGTTCTCATGTTTGCATTGATTGTTTTTGGTGCCATCTGCATGAACCGCATGGGGATCTCGCAGCTTCCGGACGTCGACTTCCCAATTGTCAGCGTTTCGGTGGACTATGAGGGCGCCGCCCCGGAAATCGTCGAAGCCGAGTTGCTGGATCCTATCGAGGAACGCCTGCTCGCCATCGAGGGCATCAAGGAAATGCGCTCTTCCGCCCGTCAGGGTTCCGGCTCTGTCACCCTGGAGTTTGATATCAATCGAAATGTCGACGTGGTTTTGCAGGAAGTGCAAACGGCCTTGAGCCGCATGCGCTGGCCGCCGGGTGTGGACCCTGCCACCATCCGCAAACAAAACCCCGAGGAAGACCCGATCATCATCCTTTCAGTCTATGGCGAAGCCGAACTGCGCGACATGATCAACTGGACTGAAAACTATCTGCTGGATCAGGTGCGCTTCTTGGAAGGCGTCGGCGAGGTCAGCATCGGCGGATTCAGTCAGCGCAACCTGCGTATCTGGGTTGACACAAAAAAACTATCCGCACTGTATCTGACTCTGACTGATGTGGTGGATGCCATCAGCACTCAGCACCTTGAAAGTGCTGCGGGTCAATTCACCGAAGGCGAACGCGAACTGCGTGTACGCTGGCTGGGTGAAGCCACCAACGTCAACGATGTCGCCAACATTCAGATTCTGCGCCGGGGCGGTCAGCGCATTCATGATCGCGAGATCTTTATCCGCGATGTTGCCCGCGTCGAAGACGGTCTGTCAGACATCCGCCGGGTGGCCCGGGTGGATGGCCGCGAAGCCGTCTCGATCATCGTGCGCAAGCAGCGTGGCACCAACGAGGTCACTGTTGCCAACGAGGTCCGCGCCAAACTGAACAGCATCAAAGACACCTTTCCCAAGGGTTTTGACTTCCGCGTGAACGTCGACTTTACCCGTCCGACAGATGCCACCGTAAAACTGACCATTGAAAAGCTGTGGGTGGCGGCTCTGATCACCATTTTGATCTGTTTCCTGTTCCTGGGAAGTATTTCGGCTGCCGTCAATATCCTGTTCTCGATCCCGACTTCCATTGTCGGCACGTTCACGATTTTATATTTCTCGGGGTTCACCCTGAATCTCTTCACCTTGCTGGCGCTGACGCTGTCGATTTCCATCGTCGTGGACGACGCGATCATGCTACTTGAAAATATCGTGCGCCACTATCGCATGGGAAAACCTTCGGCCAAAGCTGCCTCGGACGGCTCCAAAGAGGTTTTGCCGGCGGCCATCGCGGCGACCTTGGCGGTCATCGCGGTGTTCCTGCCGGTCGTGTTTATGGATGGTATCATCGGGAAGTTCTTCTTCCAGTTCGGTGTCACAATGAGTGCTGCGGTGTCCTTGTCCCTGCTTGAAGCCGTGACCATCACGCCGATGCGTGCGGCCGCCCTGCTGTCCAGCGAGCCGAAAATTTCCAAAATGGAACACTGGCTGGATGAGTTGTTTGAAAAGTTCGCGCATTCCTATCAGAAGGTTCTGCACGGAACTTTGCGATTCAAATACGTGGTGGTGATCGGCTCACTGATCTTCTTCGTGGTTTCTCTGTTCCTGGTGGCCAAAGTCCGTCAGGAATTCGTTCCTGCACAGGATCAGGACTTTATCATCATCAATGCCCAGATGCCTCCGGGCACTTCACTTGAAAAAACCAGTCGTGAGGCTGAAAAAATCGAAGCCATCCTGAAGCAGGATGCTTCGGTGGAAGGTTTTGTCGTTTCTGTCGGTGGCGGCGGCGGTGGATCCAACGTCAATCAGGTCTTCCTGCCGGTGGCATTGAAAGCCCGTGCGGACCGCCAACAAGGTCACCTTGAGATCATGAACAAATGGCGTGCTGAATTCCGCAAACTGAAAGACATGCGTGTTTCCATGCGTGATATTTCAGCGCGAAACCTTTCTTCCGGCCGTCAAAATCCCCTGGCAATCAATTTGCGCGGACCGGATTTGAATGTGCTGTCTGAAAAATCCCAGGAGCTGATGGACCGTCTGGAAAAAGAAAACCTGGCCGTGGACCTGGATTCGGATTTCCGCAAAGGGATTCCGGAGCTTGTTCTGACCCCGGACCGCAAAGCGATGGCGGCGCGTGGTGTTTCGGTGGAAGACGTTGGCCGCATCCTTTCTGCCGGCGTCGGGGGCTTGCGTGAAGGCCGCTACACCGCCGATGGCCGTCGCTATGACATTCGCTTCAAGTTCCTGGAAGACCAGATCCAGCAGCCGGAAGATTTCAAAAAACTTTACGTGCGCAATAACTTCGGAAACCTGATCCCGCTTTCACAACTGGTGAAAATCGAAGAGCAGGCCGCCATTCAGGGCATCAGCCGCGTGAACCGTCAGCGTGCAATTTCGGTTTTCGGAAATCTGGCACCGGGCCAGTCCCAGGCCGCGGTTCTGGAACGTGCCAGTGCGATTGCCAAAGAGATTCTGCCCACGGGTTATTCCTTCGCTCTGGAAGGGGCTTCTGCCGGGTTCGCCGACTCGTTCAAGAGTCTTTATTCCGCAATGCTGGTCGGCATCCTGGTGGCGTATCTGATTTTGGCAGTGCAGTTCAACTCGTTCATTCATCCCGTGTCTGTCCTGGTCGCGTTGCCTTTCAGTGTGACCGGAGCCCTGGTCGCCCTGTGGGCATTTGATGTGTCGCTGAATCTTTTTAGCTTCATCGGTCTGATCGTTCTGATGGGGATTGCCAAAAAGAACTCGATTCTGCTGGTGGAGTTCACCAATCAAGTTCGCTATCACGGGGAAAAGGACATTTCCAAAGCCCTGCTGCAAGCCTGCCCGATTCGTCTGCGCCCGATTCTGATGACTTCCGTGGCCACTGTCGCCGCCGCCTTGCCGCTGGTCATCGGTCATGGTATCGGTTCTGAAACGCGTGTACCGATGGGTCTGTCGATCATTGGTGGCACGATTGTTTCAACACTTTTGACTTTGTTTGTGGTGCCGGCTCTTTATCTGATGCTTTCCCCGCTTGAAAGTAAAAAGAAAGAGGTCCATCTGTGAAACTGATCAAGCAGACAAGAAGAACCGCCTACTTTGTGGCAGGCTGGATCTTTCTGGGGTTGGGATTTATCGGCATCTTTTTGCCGCTGCTTCCGACAACCCCGTTTCTGCTTTTGACCGCTTTCTGTTTTGCGCGAAGCTCGATCCGCTGGCACAAGTGGCTCTTGGCTCAGCCCCACATGGGGCCGTTGATCTTGGACTGGCAAAAACACGGGGTTATCCGCACACGTGCGAAACTGATGGCCACTGGGTTGATGGTGCCTCTGGTTTCAATATCCTTGTTCTTTGGCAACGTTCCTCTTTACGCCAAAATATCCGCGGCTGTGGTGTGCACCTGCGTTCTGGTTTTCATCTGGACAAGGCCTTCGCAGGCCACGGACAGGCGTGCCAGTAAGCGGCACATCGACATTCCAGAGTGAGAATGTTGTTCTCTAGGCCCTTTAAGTTTGTTCTAAGCTGCGCACAAAGCTTGCTCCTTCATAAAAGAATGAAGGAGTGTGGATGCACTGGCCTTGTTTAATTCTCATTTTGGGACTGATGATTTCGGGTTCTGCCTTGGCGCAGGAATCACGCCTGGTTTCATCCGACGGTTTGTTCCGCCTGAACAGCGGCACCGACAACTGCCCGTTTGAAATCGAGCGCAGCCAGGACTGCGATGGCTTTGCTATGCATCCTTCGTCCAATGGTGTGGCCCACGAAAGTGTGCGCTTTTGCCAGATCAATAAAGGTTTCAAGGTTCAGCAAAAACCCGGGCAAAAAATCTTAAGCGAAGTTGTCAGCCGCGACAACTATGTGCGCAAACAGGAAACCACGATCTATATCGACAAAGATAATTCACTCAGCCTGATGCAGGAAGACACCGTCATTCAGGAGGGGCCAGATAAATTCCTCTGGGAACACAGCCGCAACGGCCGTGGGTTTAGCTGTCTTTATTCAAAATAGTCTTGTCATTGTAAATCCCTGCTCTAAAATCAGACCCATCTTCTGCACCTTACAAAGGATGGGTTCATGCGCGCACAGGTTAAACGAGTTGACGGTCACCATTTTAGATTTAATGTTCGCGGCATGGAAGGCGACATCGACGTCACAGCTCCCGATCAAACTCCGCAAGGACCGACTCCGAAAGAAATGCTGCTGGCGGCTTTGTGCTGCTGTACGGGTACTGATGTCATTGATCTGATGGCGAAGTTTCAGGTGCAGTATGAATCATTCGAACTGGAAGCCAAAGCCCCACTGACAGACAAACATCCAAAAGTTTTTTCCCGCATTGATTTAAGTTATCAGGTGAAGGGTCCTGCGATCGACGCAACTCAAGTGGCGGAAGCGGCGAAGCGCTCGACCCACCAGTACAGTGGAACGGCGGCGATGCTTTCCAAGGCCTGCCCCATTTTTTATTCGGTTTGGGTGAATGGCGAAAAAGTCGCTGAAGATCAGGTTCAATTTGTATCAATTTAAGACTTAAAGGTTTTTCTAAACAACTTGAGGATTTCTTCCGATGAATACCTCATGAAACACCTGGAACGTCTCGGATCATCTGGCATTATCTTGCTTTTGCTACCGCTTTTACTGGCGGGATGCAATATCACTGCAAAACTTCAGGACCTGCTGAGCTCCGACGCAGGCTCGGCCGAACTTAAAATCGCCGACAAAGAACCCTATATCATTGTCAACGCCAGCAATGTCTCAAACAAAATCATCTCCGGCTCGTGCGCCAACGACGAAGGCTCTGTGCAAATCAAAATAGAATCCAGCCATCGGGGGGCTGCGACCTGCCTCAACCACCAATGGTCCTGGACCTATGATTTTTCTGCGCTGCCAGACTCAAACAATCTGACACTAGAGGCTGTCGAAGTTCTATCTTCCGGCGAAACCCGGATCGCAACCGCTCAGATTCTTAAAGACACAGTTCTGCCCCAACTTAGCAATCTCGACAATCTGCTAATTCCGGCCGAACCGCAGCCCGTGACATGGAGCTGCCTGGACCCCGCGGACCTTTGCCAATTTCGCTATCTTGACAGCAGTTCTCCGGCTTTCGTTTTTATCACAGAAGCTTTTGCCGGAGCCAATAATACAACTCTCACCACACCGGGTATTCGCTACCTTTACCTTCAAGCCGCCGATAAGGCCCAAAATCTTTCGACTCCGCTTCAAGTTCAGGTTTATGTGGGATCCCCCCGCATCTTTATTGGCAGTCTGATCAAGTCCACAACATTAAGTGGCGTAGAGGATCTGAACATCCTGGCTCCGTCTTCACTGCCAGAAATGGCCCTGTTCAACAATCAAACCTGTACGGGCGCTCCTTCTTGGGTCAGCACGACGAACTTTATTGATGATTGGAATCTGGATGCCGGTGCTCAGGGCGGCACAGCCTATGTCAGTGTCAAATTCCGAACAGCCACACTGGATGAATCCCCGTGTTACCACGACTCTATTCAATGGCCGACATACACCGCTCACACCATGTGCACCAACACCACTTCAAGTCTTTCCCGCGGACGGATTGTCGACTCCGGCGGCCTGGCAGGAGTATACCAGAATGATGAACTCTGCACCCTGGACCTGACACTGACCGGTCCCGCCAAGTTTTACATCGATCTGTTTGATACAGAAAGCGGCTATGACTTTGTAAGAATCTATGACAACGGCACCGAGGTCTTCAGTGAATCCGGTGTGGTTGCACCTATGCTAGTGAACACGACCTCCAACACGGTTCGTGTTGAGTTTGAATCCGACGGCAGCGTGACAGACAATGGCTTTGATATTCGCTGGGAAGCCACCGGGGCAGACCCGGCCCCAGCCCCCGTAATGACCCTGAATGGCGGCGATCCCATCGCAGTCAGTGCCACTGTCAGTGTCGCACTCAGCGCCCCTTCACCAATGAGCCAGACCTATCTGACCGAAGATTCCACCTGTTCCAATGGCGGAAGCTGGGCGACTTTTGCCGCTAACACAAACTGGACATTCTCTGACGCCACCTCCGGCCCAAAAAAGCTCTATGTCAAGTTCCGCGATGCCTTCAACAGCGAAACCTTTTGCTCTGCTGCGACGGTGACTCTGGAGGTTCCTGAAATCTTCATCGACTATCCAGCCACAGAAGACCAGATCGGCAACTCGCTGGAAGTGGGGGGCTATTGTTCTGTCCCGAACAAACAGGTTCAACTCAGCGGAACGCTGAGTGCGACAACCACCTGCACCGTGGATCAAGAGTGGTACTACACTCTTGACACTTCCAATCTTGCCAACAGCTCCACTGTGAATGTCACTGCCACACTCAAGGACAATGACGTCAATCTGGCCAGCGACAGCAAGACCTTCACAATCACCCGCACCCTGTCGATTCAATCTCCGGCCAACGGAGCCATCATCGGGCCCAACACACAATTCAGCGGTTCCTGCAACGTTGAAGGAGCCACCATCAACATCACAAGTCCGGTCACCACCTCCGCCACCTGCAGTGATGGCACGTGGTCTTCAGCCATCAATGTGCCTGGCGCTGACGGGGCTTCCATCACTTTCACAGCACATTTGATGCAAAATTCACTTGTTCAGGAAACCAAAACCGCCAGCTACACGCTGTCCACCACACCACCCACGATTCAGATCACCGGAGCCCCGTCGGGCGTCAGTGTCCTGAACTCAGTCAGTGTGAATTTCGGCGGCGCCTCAGTCAGTGCCTTCCGCTATAAATTCGGGAACTCTGCCGATTGCTCATCCTCGACCGGCTATATTGCAGAAGCTGCCGCTCCAGCCAACCGCACTCTGGATCTTTCCGCCCTCTCCAACGGCAACGTCACCGTCTGTGCGATCGGAAAAAGTAGCGTGAACGGGCTTTGGCAGGATTTTGCCTCTGCCACCAGTGTCAGCTGGACGAAAGATTCCGAAGTTGTGGCCTCGATCACCTCCAAAAACATTTCCATCAACGAAGGAACCACCAACAACGCCGTGACCTTTACACTGTCCGGAACCAAAACCTATGACGTGAAAGTTTACTACAATTATTTCGGTGATCAGATCTATATGGTCGACCACAACCTTGCCCCCGGCTTTGTCACCATTCCGGCAGGTTCCCTGTCAGCCTCCGTTTCTTATGACACTTTCGACAACGGTCTGACTGAAAATGATCGCAATCTCAGAATCTTTATCAGTCACACCGACCAAGCGGCGGTCCGCATCGGCACCACAAGTTTGGTCTATCATCTGATCAAGGACGACGATGCCGTCTTTACAACAGTGACCAAGATTGTCTCTGCTCGTTACAACCAATGTGCCATTTATTCTGACGGACGAATGTTCTGCTGGGGCGACAATTACAACGGTCAGCTTGGCGTCGGCCACAAAAACCGCGTCAGCACCCAGGTGGAACCTCTTGCTGGCTTCACGGTCCTGGATGTTTCCATCACTGACCAATACTTCTGCGCCATCACCACCGCAAAAAAACTCAAATGCTGGGGCTACAACTATTATGGACAACTGGGTAACGGCAACAACACCGAGCAGACCAGTCCGGCGGATGTCGACAGCGGCGAAAATTATGTCCAAGTTTCCACAGGTTCTCAGGGAGCCTGTGCCTTGACCGAGCTGGGTAAAGTCAAATGCTGGGGCCGCAACAATTCCGGAAGCGTCGGTGACGGTTCGACAACCGACCGGAACACCCCGGTCCTGATAGATGGAACCGTCACTTACACAAGTATTCACAGAAAATCCTCCACCGTGTGCGGCATCACGGATACGCAGGTGCTGAAGTGCTGGGGTGGAAACGGTCAACAGCAAATCATTCCAGGCAGCACCAGCAATGTACTTTCGCCAACAGTTGTGGACTCGGGCACAAGCTATCTGTCAATCGCCGCCGGCTCTACTGTTTGCGGGGTGACGACAGGTCAAAAGTTGAAGTGCTGGGGCTGGAATGGCAACTCGGTTGTCGGCGCCTTGACTGGCACCAATCCGGTCGTCAGCCCCACCACCATCGATGCCGCCACCAATTATCTTTCTGTCTCGGATGAAAGCGGCTATCGCTGTGCGATCACTGCCGCCAATGATTTGAAATGCTGGGGTGAAGTGCGAGGCACCGTCAGCTCGGAACAAGTCACGGTTCTGACCACACCCACGCTGGTCAACGATGGTATCAAATACACACAAATATCCATGGCATCATACGGCGCTTGCGGAATTTCCACTGACGGACAAATTGTCTGCATGGGGGACAACTACAACAACTGGTTTGAACCTGTGCCGGTCTTTGACATGGTTCCCCTAGATCCAAATACAACGATTGCCCACTATGGTGTGGGCTCTGCCGGAGCCTGTGCGATCAAAAGCAATGGCCAGGCCGTGTGCGTGGGAAGCTATGCGGGATCCGGGTACACAGTTTCCACACCGGCCGTTGTGGATAATGGCTCCGACTTTACCGGCGGAAAGGCCTCCCCTTCCAACAACGGCAGCTGTGTCATCAATGGCAGCGGACGCATGATGTGTGCCGGTGCCAATGGCTTCGGTGCCGTGGGTAACGAATCCATGGACTCTTCTGTTCAATACATGTCGGTGGTGGCACCTTCCGTGAGCTTTGCCATGACGGCCCGGGAAACTTTCTATTGCGGCTACGGACTGTCCACCGCCGGAAAACTGTATGCCTGGGGAGCAGAATCAAACTGTCCGAATCGAACCCCGACCATGGTGGATGGGGCCACCACTTACAAAACAGACTCTTTGGCCGTTGCCAGCAGTCTGGCCTGCGCCATCACGACGGGCGATCAGATCAAGTGCTATGGCTATGACGACGGCAAAGGCCATCTGGGTGGAGTCTCGCGCACCACGCCGACTGTTCTGGATGGCGCGACTCTTTATAAATCGATTGCTGTCTCTTATGCGCATATCTGCGGACTGACTTCTGCGGATAAGCTGAAATGCTGGGGGGCCAACAACCGGGGGAAGGTCGGAAACGGCACCACCACCAATACCAGTGTCCCTTACACGGTCGACTCAACAGAAAACTTCACGAAGCTGAGCGTGGGGACCGACGCGGTTTGCGCCATCACCAGTGGACAGGTTTTGAAATGCTGGGGTTACTGGGGAGATTACACCGGCAACTTGACGGTCACCTCTCCGACAGTGGTCAACGGCAGTGAATCCTATTTGGATATTCAGGTCGGCACCAATTCGGCCCTGGGACTGACCACCAGTGGAAAGTTGCACTATTGGCCTGCGGCCCGATTTGACCTGGCCCCGTTGGCAATTGCTTCAAGCCAGAGCTTCACCAGCATCAAAGGTCATGGCGAAGGTGGTCTATACTGCGCAATGAATTCGTCGGGGCATCTGTGGTGCTCGAAAAACAGATGGGATGGAAATTTCGTCTCAACCCCTCGCTATATGCCGTACCGACGACAGTAAGCCTAGGCGGTTTTATTCAGAATGGCTTTGTAAGCTGTTTCCAGAAACTCCAGGGATTCTTTGTCGCTGCGGCGAATTGCAGTCTGATAGGCTTCAGTGACCAGCTTCAGCGACGCTCCGGCCGGAACGCCCAAAACCTCGTACGCATCCCAACTGTGCCCGTTGTAATTAAACATCACATTCAAAGACTTGGTTTTAGCGCCAGATAGATCAGGATGAACCTGAGGCGCTGCGGCCTGACGACGCAAAGGCTCAAGACCCGCCTTTTCAGGGGGAGCTGCCTCCATCAGAGGGGGAGCGCTGTCCTTCGCATTCAAGTTCAGCTGCGTCGGCCGACGGCTGCCTCCTCGAGAAAGAAGATACCAGGCAATGAAAGCCCCCGCTCCCACTAGGTTCAATGTCAAAAAGTCTTGGCTATTCATCCAAGTTCTATTATTGGTTGTGTGGACAAAATTAGCAAGGAGTCCCATTCATGGCAGCCCCAAATCCTTTTGAAAAGCAGACCGCGATTCCCGGAGTGAAACATATTATCGCCGTAAGTTCCGGCAAGGGTGGCGTGGGTAAAAGTACTGTGGCAACGAATCTTGCCATGGCTTTGGGCAGAAAAGGCGGCAAAGTCGGCCTTTTGGATGCGGATATCTATGGTCCCAGCATTCCTCGCATGTTGGGTACGCTCGCGCAAAAACCTCAAATCAATCCGGACACCAATCAACTGGAGCCGGTGGTCCGCTACGGCATCAAACTGATGAGCATTGGCTTCCTGGTCGAGGAAGGTGCGGCAGTCGTTTGGCGTGGACCTATGTTGTTTAAAGCGATGGACCAATTCCTGCGCGACGTAAACTGGGGCGAGTTGGACTATCTGGTTGTGGACCTGCCTCCGGGCACAGGCGACATCCAACTGACCCTGGCCCAGAAAGTTCCAGTGTCTGGTGCAGTGATGGTTTCCACTCCACAGAACGTGGCGTTGGTGGACGTGAAAAAAGCCGTCGACATGTTTGCCCGTGTGAACGTGCCTTTGCTGGGCATGGTTGAAAACATGGCCTATATGATCAACCCGGCCAACGGCGAAAAAATGCAGTTGTTCCCGAAGGGCGAAATCGATTCCTACGCCCAATCCAAAGGCATCAACAAACTGGGTGAGATTCCTTTCAACCCGTCTGTGGGTCTGGCGTGCGAAGCCGGAATTCCAATCGTTGAAGCCAACAGCAACGGCGCCGAAGCGCAAGCCTTCATGAAAATCGCCGACGAAATTCGCGAATTGCTGCCGGTATAATTAATTTTCCGTCTCCAATTTCAAATTTTCCAATTTCCAATCTCCAAAAAGCTTTTTTTTGTTTCAAGTCTGAACAAATCCCCGTCTGTTTTCCCACGCTGATACGTAAATCTGACGTAATTTGAGAATCGAACGGGGTGCTCTTGAAAATAAAACTTTGGTCGAGCTATCCTGATTTTGTTGAAACCACAAGGCTCGGGAGACTTACCTCGGGTAAGTGAACGCTAGTAGGGCCAAGCGAAGGAGGACACGGATGAGAGCACATGACCATCACGATGACGAACTGAAGTGAAGACGCGTCACCAGGATTACTACGCAGAGGTTGGGTTCATGCCTCTGAAAAGAAGAATGGACTGGTTGGATCTGATGAATAACTCATAAGGAGGTTCCTAGGGTTATACTCGTTAGGATATAGATCCTTCCTTTGCCTCAAGGCAAACCGTCGGAAACGGCGGGACGCAAAGCTAAAGGGGTGTCGGTGCAAAGCCACGCCAGCCAGCTGCCAAAGGTCATGAGTCACCTGAGGAATCAGAGGTGTGCATATGGAAGGAACAAATACATACAAGGATTGGTTTCATTCCCCTTAGCTAGCGAGTTATCACTGACGATTCCTCGCTAGCACTTTTTTTGGCGAACGAATTTCTTAAGACAAAATCCCTAAAAAATTATTTTTTCAAAGGAACAAGCCAGTTCAGGGTGTCGGCTTGAGCGCCACGCTGGATCGCCGTGATCTCATTGTAAAGCTGCGTGCTCAACGGACCGTTTTCGTTGTTATTGATGGTCCAGTCTTTCCCCTGATAGTGCAAAACACCCACTGGGGAAATAACCGCCGCCGTCCCCGTGCCGAAGGCTTCCTTCAGTTCACCTTTTGCCAGGCGGTCGACCACTTCCGCGATGGTGATGCGTCTTTCCACCACCGGCAGATTCTTGGAGCGCAACAACTGCAGGATCGCATCGCGGGTCCCACCGGACAGAATGCTGCCATTCAATGCCGGAGTTACGATTTCATTATCAAAGACGAAGAACACATTCATGGTGCCAACTTCTTCAATGCCCTGGTGTTCGACATCCAGCCACAGCACTTGAGCATAGCCCTTTTTCTTGGCTTCCAAGGCGGCTTTCAGGCTGGAGGCATAGTTCGCCCCGGCCTTCACCGCGCCCAGGCCCCCTGGAGCTGCACGGAGGTACTTTTCCTCGGTCCAAATCTTGATTGGTTTTGTGCCTTCAGAATAATAAGAACCCACCGGAGACAACAGAATAAAGAACAACGTTTCACGGGAAGGACGAACCCCTAGGAACGGCTCAGACCCAATCAGGGTCGGACGGATATACAAAGACGTGTTCGGCCCTTTCGGGATCCAGCGCTCATCAGCCGCCACCACCTGGTGCAAACCTTCCATGAAAAGATCCATTGGCGGAGCTTCCAGGCACAAACGAGCCGCCCCTTCGGCCAAGCGGTGATAATTGAACTCAGGACGGAAGAAAACCACTTCCCCGTCTTCCTTGCGGAAGGCCTTCATGCCTTCAAACAAAGCCTGGCCATAATGGAACACAGAAGCCCCGGGATCCAAAGAAAGCGGTCCGTAAGGAACCACGCTGGCTTCAGACCAGCCCTTGCCTTCAGTGTATTTAGCCACAAACATGTGGTCAGAAAAGTGCTGCCCGAATCCAAGTTGATCAGAGGGTGGAAGGGCTTTCGGAGTGCTGGTCAGATTCTTCGTAATTGTGGTCATAGGTAGGACCTATCGAACATGATGAGAATGGTCAAACATCGATTGTTCTTTTTTACTTTTTAACAGAAAACTCACCTTCTCCCGACTAACGCCCTGCAAATTTTGGCCGGACTGTTTCACTCTGAAACGCTCGCGGAACCTCTTGTTAGAACTTCTCGCATACTAACGAATCGTCCTTGTAAAAAACTGGGTTTTTTGGTCAAAAAACCGATAAGAAATACATGAGAAACGGAACGTCGCTGAGCTCTTTCTTAGTACTCCTTTTTATGGCCGCTTTAAGCCATGCCGCCCCTAATTCTTTGACCTATCAGGGAAGGATTATCAAATCCGATGGGACCGCACTGGAGTACGCTCACGTCAGCTTCCTGTTTGAAATCACCAACCCTACCGGAACTTGTGTCATCTATCGCGAACAAGTCGATGATGTGAACATGCTGAACTCTAAAGGTGTGTTTGATGTTCCGATCGGTTCAGGGACGAAACTGTTCCCCGCTTCTCCGACCTTTAAAATGTTAGATTCTTTCAAGAACTCTTTGGCGCACAACTGTTCGGGTGGTTCCACTTATACAGCTGCTTCCGGCGATACGAGACTTTTGAAAGTTCAATTCCATGACGGTGTTGGCTGGAAGGTCATCTCCCCGTCCAATGAAATCCGTTCGGTTCCTTTTTCTGCCTATGCTCTTTCGGCTGAATCCCTGGGCGATAAGATTGTCGATGACTTCCTTCTGAAAGCCGGCCTGCCGACGTGTGCTGGTGGAACCTTCCTGACCTGGAATGGAACTGCGCTCACGTGTGCCGGGATTAGCGGCGCCAATGGCGGTACAGTGACGGATGTCACTTCTTCCAATTCTTATATTACGATTGTTAACGGCACTTCCACCCCGGCGCTGACCTTGAATGTGGGGACTTCCGCTGGCACAGTGGCTGCCGGAAATGATGCCCGCTTCAGTGATGCTCGTGTTCCAACGGGCGCAGCGGCGGGCGATCTGGATGGAACTTATCCGAATCCTTCTGTCGCAAAACTTCAGGGCACGGCTGTTTCCAATGCGGCTCCGGCCAATGGAAACTTCCTGAAATTCAATGGCACGGCGTGGACACCTTCGGCCATTGCACAAAGCGATGTCTCGGGTCTGTCGGCGACATTAAGTTCTTATATGACAGATGCGGAGTTCAGCGCGGCGGTCGCCAATGCCGGCTGTGCGGCGCATGAAACGATGTACTGGAACGCGGTGGCCGGCTTTTCCTGTCAGGCCATCAATGTTTCTTTGGCCGGTGACGTTGGAGGCACGATCGGTGCTTCTTCAGTCAATAAAATCAAAGGTGTGACTGTTGATACCACGGGTCTGGTTGCTGGTCAGGTTTTGAAGTACGACGGCACCAAGTGAATAAAATCAAAGGTGTGACTGTTGATACCACGGGTCTGGTTGCTGGTCAGGTTTTGAAGTACGACGGCACCAAGTGGGCTCCCGCAGCCGACAATGATGCCAACTCTGGCGGGACTGTTACAAATATTGCGACGGGCACCGGTTTGTCTGGTGGTCCGATCACTTCCACCGGAACTATTTCTTTGGCGAACACAGCGGTAACTCCGGCAGCTTAACCGGTTTGTCTGGTGGTCCGATCACTTCCACCGGAACTATTTCTTTGGCGAACACAGCGGTAACTCCGGCAGCTTACGGCTCCACTACCTCCGTGGGCACCTTCACCGTGGATGCTCAAGGGCGTCTGACCGCGGCTTCAAATGCGGCGATTGCCTTCCCAGTTACGACCGTGGCTGGCAGAACTGGTGCTGTGGTACTGGATGCCGCCGATATCACCAGCGGCGCTGGCAAATATCTGACTTATCGTCCGAACAACACTGCCTGTGCTGACGGGCAGGTGTTGAAATGGGTTACTGCAAACAGTCGTTGGGAGTGTGCGAACGATACGGATACCGACACGTCTTCCGGCGGTACAGTGACGAACATCGCGACCGGCACTGGTTTGTCAGGTGGCCCAATCACAAGTACAGGTACAATTTCCTTGGCAAACACGACGGTGACTCCGGCGGTATATGGTTCCACCACAGCGGTGGGCACTTTCACTGTCGATGCCCAAGGTCGTCTGACAGCCGCTTCGAATGCGGCCATCGCTTTTCCTGTAACAACAGTTGCTGGTCGCACGGGTGCCGTGACTTTGGATGTGGGTGACGTCGGCAATGGTGCTGGTAAATACTTTGTCTATCGTCCGAACAACACGGCTTGTACGGATGGCCAGGTGTTGAAATGGGTTGCTGCTAACAATCGTTGGGAGTGCGGTACTGACACTGACACTTCTTCGGGTGGTACTGTAACCAACATCGCAACGGGCACGGGTCTTACTGGTGGTCCGATCACTTCCACCGGCACTATTGCTTTAGCTAATACCGCTGTAACAGCGGGTTCTTACACTCGCGCTTCCATCACTGTGGATGCTCAAGGTCGTCTGACGGCGGCATCCAGTGGTGCGGCGATCAATCTGGCTTCTGATGTGACTGGAACTTTGCCAATTGCAAATGGTGGTACCGGAGCAACAACAGCGATTGCGGCCTTCAATGGTCTTTCCCCGCTAACAACCAAAGGGGATGTTCTTACCAATGACGGCACCAACGACGTTCGCCTGCCTGCAGGGACGAACGGTCAGGTGCTGACGGCGGACTCGGCTCAAGCTTCGGGTTTGAGATGGACTACTCCGACTGTGGGTACTGTGACCAGTGTCACGGGCACCGCTCCGGTTCAAGTTGCAACGGGCACAACGACACCTGTCATCTCTGTGGATCCGGCAACAACCGGCGCTCGTGGGGTTGTTCAAGTGGGTTCTGGTATCGCGGTTTCTTCAGGCACAATCAGTGCGGATCCGGCGAACTTCCCTTCTGCGGTTCCTGTCACTAAAGGTGGTACGGGAGCAACATCACTGACTGCTGATCGTCTGCTGGTCTCCAATGGCACGGGATCTGCGGTGATTCCATTTACCTGTGCTGTCGGCCAGACAATTACATTCAATGCTTCGGGCGTGATGGGTTGCACAAGCTATTCGGCCACGTCTCTATTCTCAAATGGCGGCAACAGCTTTGGCGCTGCGGCGACTTTGGGTACAAACGACAACTATGAATTGAACTTTGAAACTAACGGCTCCCCGCGCATGACTATTTCCAATGGTGGTGCTGTCGGTATCGGGACCACGTCTCCAAGCTACAGCCTTGATGTTCAAAGCGCCGATGCATTCCAGGCACGCCTGTGGCATTCATCCAACAATCAGTATGATGGTGCGGCTTTAATGATGACTCGTACTCGCGGCACTCTGGCTTCCAATTCGGCAGTTACTTCCGGCGATACTCTGGGTGGATTCTACTTCCGCGCTCACGACGGCACCAGCACAGGCACAACGAACTCCGCCATCGAAGTCAGTGCAGGTCAGAATCACACGACCTCGACTCGCGGCTCAACAATGACTTTTGAAACCACCATCAACGGCGCAGCTTCCCGCTCTGAACGAATGCGTCTTCATTCCAATGGGAATGTGGGGATTGGACAGACCAGCCCAAGCTACAAGCTGCATGTGGGCAACAACTCTGACGCCACAAACGGAATTGCCGTCAGCGGTTCTTCTGTAACTTCCCTGGATCTTTTGAACTCAAGCTTCGGTGGTCTGTGGCTTGGTGTGAACTTCTCCGGAGCTACTGTCAACGGTATCCCGGCAAACGGGATGGGTATGTCTGTTGGAAACAGCACTATCATCTTTGCCACAGGAAGCACACGCACAGAACGCATGCGCATCAACAACGTCGGTAACATCGGTATTGGTGTGACAAATCCCGCGCAGAAACTGGATCTTTCCGGCGGCGCCATTCGTGCTGGTACTGCCTCCTCCGTTTCCAGCAGTTTACTGCTCGTAGACAACTACTCTAATGGCAATATAACCAACATCGGTACGGAATACTCCAGCGGTGCCCCATCAATTGGTTATGGTGTCTATCCTGCTGGCTCCCTCGGAAGCTTCCTCTCTTCGTCGAGCACAGCTGGTTTGGCTCGCGCGGCGATCAATGTCGGTGGTACTGACGGCATTCGCTTCTACAGTTCCGACGTGCAAACCGTAACTGCGGCAAGCGCCGTCACCGTGTCCGAACGCATGCGTATTGCGAACAACGGAAATGTGGGCATCGGTACCAACAATCCAAGCTATCCTTTGCACGTCAGTGGTACAGGTTATATCCATGATGGTTCTTCTTACCTAGAGTTCTTGTCACGTTCAGACTCGGCTCTGAATGTGAATAACAACCACGCCACCAAGCGTGGATTGACGATTCACCACACCAACAGTGCTTCTCACATCGCGCAGTTCTACCACTGCCCGAGCGGCTCGTGCACCCAGAAGTTTTATATCGATTATAACGGCAACATGTGGATCGCTGGAAATTTGACAGAAGCTTCCGATGCACGCCTGAAACGTGACATCCAGATTCTGCCAGACAGTCTGCAAAAGGTCCTGGGTCTGACCGGATACACCTACTACTGGAAAAATCCGGAAAACAAAGAAAAACAAATTGGTTTGATCGCGCAGGAAGTGGAAAAGGTATTCCCTGAAGCCGTTCGTACCGACAAAGATGGATCCAAATCAGTGGCCTACCAAAAACTGGTGGCACCACTGATCAATTCCATCAAAGAACTTTATCAGATCGTGATTTCTGAAAACAAAAAGCAGGATCGTGAGATTGCCTCACTCAAAGAAAACAACGCCGTTCTGGTTCACAAGGTTCAGTCATTGGAACAGCAGAATCAGGCCTTGAAAGACGCCATCTGCGAAGTGAATCCGAAAGCCAAAGTCTGCCGCAAATAGCCGCGCAGGAGCCCCGCAAAGGCTCCTGTTAAGTCCTTAAACACCGAAAACTCTGTTAAAAAGCCCCTGCTTTCAATTCAGCATGGCCATCGTTTTGCTCTGTAAGTGGCCATGCGTCGCTATTTAGGATTCCTATTCAGTCTGCTCGTGCTTTCCCCTGCTATCGCCGGGGCGGCCACCGACGTTTGCGCAAAACCATTTGTCTCAATTCGAGACATTCAGGATGAAGAGATTCTGCATCCCCAGCTGACCGGCATGCTCTATCAGCGATCCTTCCTGAAACTGGCCCAGCGCTTGAGCCTTGAGAACCTGAACACCGTGGAAGCCTATGCCCACACCCTTTCTTTGCGCTTAACCAAAGAACAAACCGAAAGCTTCAAAGCCGAATACACTCGCTTTGCTCAGTTAGAATCCTATGAGGCTTTCCTGCAAATCATCAAAAAAGCCGACTACTGGAAATCAAATCTGCGTCTGCCGAACTCTTATGTTGCATTGGTTGCCGCATTGGCCCGCCATATGGGAGAAATCCATTTAAATACGGCCGAAGTCGAAGCCTTGTGGCTAAGCCAGAACTGGCCCGCCCAGGACAACCTGTCCCTGACTCGCCAATTGGCGCAACTGGCAGGAGCCCTGGACAAACGCCGTCATCTGACCGTGGCAGAATATACTGTGTCCCTACGCTCCCTTGGAAAAGACTGCGCCAACATCACCGAGGCCTCTCTGCAAAAAAAACTGCGCGAAGACTTCTGGCTGACACTTAGGAACAAACAGGCAGTTCGCGCTGCCGGTGCAAAAATACTGCTGAATCAACAGACTCTGGCTGAACTTCCCGCTTTACGCCTGCCGGACCAGAAACTGCGTTTGGGAGTTGCCCATGCAGTACCTTTGAAATCCTATGCCAACGAAGACTTCCGAACTTACATCGGCAAAAGACACGACATCAACCGCAAGGACAATCTGGAAGTAATTCGTTTCTTCCACACTGAATATGGCGATGCTCCATTTGCAGTTGTGAACAAGAAAGAAAAGCTCATCCAGTTCTTCCGCGCCGACGGACAGGAATTGTCCCGCAATATCATCGAGACCTACCCTGGGGATGAGCTAAACTCGGGTGGCGCTGGCATCTACAACTTCAGCTCCCAACAGGACGGATTCGTCTTCCTGCAGGCAGAACGCGACCTGCAGATCCGCGCAGCCTTTAAAACCAATGCCTCGCTTTCCCGCGACATGGTGGTGTATGTACTGCCTGAAACAGCAGACCATCACTTCCGCATTCGCAATCACCGTCTGACATTTGGGGCAGCCAAGGTCTTCCGCAACCGCATGGCCTATAACTACAGCCCGATGAACCGCGCTTTTAAAACAGTTCAAATTAAAGTGGATCTGAAAGACAGCTTTGCTCAAAGCTATGCCCAGGCCCTGCAAGACGAAAAAGCCACGCTGATGAATTTGCTAAGCATTGAAGATGACGAATACAATATGCTGGCGGAATTTGCCTTCGGGGTGATGTCACCAGAAACCAATTTTGGAAAAAACTGGAAGTACCGTTTGAAGGAACTGGCCCCGGTGGCCATTGCCCTGCTTAAAGGAAACGGTCTGGATACGGATGAAAACAGCCGTGGTCCGACACAGATCAAACGCATCCCGCAGGTCATCATTGAAAAATACAAAATGGAAAAAAGTGATTTGAAAGATCCAAAGTCAGCGGCCATTGCAACCCTGGCCTTCAGTGCGGATCTGTTAAAAGACCTCAGAAACGTATCCTGGCAGCACCCATCCATTGTGGAGGAAAACCTGCAGGACTATCTGTATTACCTTTATCAGGGGCGCCGCTGGGAAATACGCGACGCCACTGCAACACCAGACAAGAACGCCTCGATCAAAAAGATCAAACAGGCCGTCTTGCTGATGACAATCCAGAACAATTAGTTAGCCGGGCAGGAAACGGTCAGGCGGTCACTGCCTTTTTTCAAAGAAAGGTCCAGATTCCCCTCTACAATCGTGCTTGCAGAGCTGTCACCCTTTGAGATTGTACCGATATAGCGGCCATCCACCAAAACCACGGACACATTGAAGCCGCTTTCTTGAGTGCGCAATACATAAGCCGCCAGATCCGTGTTTTCTTTTACTTCCAAAACCAGCTCTTCGGCGCGCAGGGTGTTGGTGGTTTCAAGCAGGCAGCTTGGAGCCGCAAAAGACACTGAAGAAGACAAGATCACCAACAAGGACAGAATAGCTTTAGTCATAAGAACCTCTCTTGAAGCCCCTTATAATGCACAAGCGTCACAATCGAAATTGAATATAATAAGATATTGTTATTATGTCAGAACCCAATATTTATCATTTGAAGTATTTTTCAAAAGCTGCAGAGTTGCAAAGCCTGGCCGCTGCTGCCAAAGCCCTGAACGTCAGTCAGCCGGCCATCAGCCAGGCTATACGCAAGCTCGAGGACACTTTGGGATGTGAGCTTCTTCTGCACACCAAGAACCGCTTCAAACTGACCGAAGAAGGCCGCCTTTTGCTGGAAAAATCCCGGGGAATTCTTGCCCAGCTCGAGGATTTGAAAGCCGAACTCAAGGGTCGATCTGAAATTGTTACAGGCTCTTTGAGTATAGCGACCTCCAGCGCCGTGGCCCACTATCTGCTGCCCGCCCGCCTGAAAGACTTTATGAAGGCCCATGGCGAAGTTCAGCCCGAACTTCACTTTGGTTCCGTTCCCGAAATCGCCGAACTGGTTCGCAGTGGCAAAGCGGACTTCGGAATCATCATCGAAGAAAACCGTCTGCCGGGATTTGAACACCGCCTGCTGGGCGAGGGTGGGTTCACCTGTGTGATCCGCACGGGTTCACAATGGCCCGCAGCCCCACGCTTTTTGGCGACCCAGGAAAGCCCCGGATGGACCGAACTGCAAAAAGCCTGGCGTCGGCATACCGGGACGGATGCCCGTGCGGCTCTCACGGTTGAAAACTGGGAGGTTATCAGTCAGATGAGTCTTTTGGGGATGGGAGTGGGCTTTGTTCCGGACTTTATCGCTGAAAACCAAAGCGGCCTTAAAGCCGCCGAGGAACAAAACCACTGGGCCAGTAAGATCCGCTACAAGATTTATCTGATTCACCTAGGCGAGCACCAATTGGCAAAACCCGCCCGGCTTTTTGTGAAGTCCTTGGGACAACAAGGTTTCTAGAAAAAAAAGACCCCAAAATCTAAGACCGGCTTTACTACCAGTTGTGATTTTGGGGTCGACTTAAAAACTTTTGCGAGAAAAGTCTTATTGCTTCACTTCAGACGGAATCACAATGCGAGCGCCCACAACCAGGGAGGCCGGGTTGCGGATTTTATTGCGCTCCGTAAGGTCAGAAACAGCCACATTGTACTTCGCGGCAATCACAGAAAGGTTTTCACCTCTGCGAACCACGTGAACTTTAGATTTCGTTTTTTTGCTTTGAGCAACTTCTGTAGCCACTTCACGAGCAGAAGAACTGCCCGGTGTTGGAACTTTCAGCTTCATGCCCACTTTCAGTGTACGACCACGCTTGATGTTGTTCATACGCTGAAGTTCAGAAACGCTGGTGGCATACTTGCGCGCAATCGTGAACAAAGAGTCCCCGGATTGAACGATGTAGTAACGACCGTCACTGCTGATTGTCACCGTGTTCTTGGGAGCATCAGACTTCTTTGCCACCATAGAACGAGACTGGGAGCGATCCTTCAGCGGCGTGCGATCCGGAACCTGGATACGCATGCCAACTCTCAGCGGTTTGCGGCGAGGAAGATCATTCAGATCACGCAGGAACGCCACGGTCGTGCGATAGCGACGAGCCACCGTACTCAGAGTGTCGCCACGACGAATGCGGTAGGTCTGGGTGTCGCCAGTGTCTGCCACGAACTGCACGCGGGAAACAAAACTTTCTGTCGCAGCCACTTTGGACTGTTCTGCGGTGCCCGGAGGAATGCGCAGAATCAGGTCGCTGCCTTTCAGGATCGCCACTTCACCCTTGAACTTGGGATTCAACGCTTTGAAGTCCTCATAGTTCAGGTTCATTTTCTCGGCCATCTGACGCAAGTTCACTGGCTGGGAAACGGTGATGTGATCGAACTCAATCGGTGGAAGATAATCGATGTCATCAAATCCGTACTTCGCCGGATCTTTACCGATCATTTTAGCCGCGATGAATTTTGGCACGTAGTTGATGGTTTCTGCTGGCAGACGTTTTTTACGAGCCAGCTCCCAGAAGTCACGGGTGTAGTGATTCATCACTTCACGCTTCACGCGATTTTCACCCACGTTGTAGGAAGCCATCGCCAGATACCAAGAACCAAACACGCTATAAAGACCTTTGAAGTACTCGGCCGCAGCCTGAGTTGCAAAGACCGGGTCACGACGTTCATCCACGAAGGCGTTGATGTCCAGACCATAACGTTTGCCCGTACCACGGATGAACTGCCAGTACCCCACCGCCGAAGCGTGAGAGGTCGCGCGCGAGCTGAATCCGGATTCGATCAAAGCGATGTAAAACAGATCTTCAGGAAGTCCATTGTCACGCAAAACCTTCTTCATCAGTTTTTCGTAACGAGTGGAACGAGCCAGATAACGTTCCATGTGCGGGCGACCGCGACCCTGGAAGTAGGCAATCCATTTTTCAACTAGGGGGTTAACTTCAGTAGGGATGGATTCCAATTCCTGATCCACCACCTTGGGGCCTTCGGGGTCAGACAAACGGAACGAGCCAATGTCCTTCAAATCCCCTTCACTGTTGGTCGCTGTTCTGCCAGCTTTCGTGCCCAAATCCTTATGAGCACAACCTGACACAAAGGCCAGGACCAAACTCAATGTTAAAAGTCTCCTCATGAGTCCTCCGACTGAGTTTTCAGGCTACAAAACTCAGAGGGATTTTTCAATCAAACATCGCCCTTATTTTGCCTTTTTGTTGAGCAAATCCTGCCATAAGACGGGATTTACCTCGTAATTGCCCTTCTCTGACAGTCGATACAGCAGGACGTTGCGAAGAATGGCCTTCACGTAAAAGCTTGTTTCCGTCCAGGGAAGCTCATCAAACCACAGTTCATCCACTGGTGCGGAGCTGGGTTTGGCAAGTAGTTCGCTGACCTCAGCTCTTGCATCGATCCACAGCTTCATGCGATAGGGTCCTGCGTTATAAGCCGCCAGAGCGAAAGGAACGCTTCCCTGGAACTGGTCTAACATCTGGGAGACATAGTAAGACCCCATCGGGATGTTCACTTCGGGACGGAACATATCATCGGGAAGCTCCACCTTCATGCCCAGTTTCTTGGACACTTCTTGAGCGGTCGGCGGAATCATCTGCATCAGCCCCAGGGCATTTGAAGTGGACACCGCTTTCAGATTGAAGGCACTTTCCTGACGAGTCAGACTTTTAAACAAAACCGCGTCGACTCCGTAACGGTCCGCCTCAACCTGATACAAGCTGGCAAAGGCTTCAGGGTAGCCGATCTTCACAAACTGCTCGCGACGCAGACGCGGATCCGCTTCCAGGGCCTCATTGATCCAGCGAATGGCGGTCACGTACTGATGACGCTCCACCAGCTTTTCTGCCAACTGAACTTTGAGCGTGGCATCTTTCAGGAATGGCACGGAAGACAATTCCTCCTGCGCCTCGCTCACCCAACCGGCCTCAGACAAAATCTTGAACCGGTGCCACGCACTTTTTTGTGCACCCACAACAAAGAATTCATTCCCCAATGCGGGTGCCTTGTCTTTGTTATCCGGCCAGGACAGTTTGCCCTTTTGTGATTCTGCGCGAAGACGAAGACCATAATAAGAAAACGGATAGCGCTCAATCAGATCGGCCGCCGCTTGCGTTGCCCGCTCGGACTTGCTTTCCTGCAAAGAGCGCACAAGCCAGTACTGCCCATTCAGATCATAGCGATCCCGTCCCTGCTGCAACAGACGCTCCAGCAAGGCCGAAGAGCTTGTATAGTCCTGCTTGCGGAAATAAATCAGACTTGCGCGGAACAAGGCTTCGGCGGCTTCATCCGAACCCAGATGATAGGTGTAAAGCTTTTTATAAAGTTCCAAAGCCTTGTCGTACTGACCCAGGAAATGCGCGGAACGGCTGGCAATCCAAAGTGCCGAGGTCGTGGAAGGCGCCTGGGGACTCTTATCCAAAGCCTTCATCGCCAACGACAGAGAACCGGAATAATCCGCCCGACGATGCATGTTGTGCGCCCACTCCATTAACCGTGTGGTGTCAGCTTCTTCCATTTCATTCAAAGCTTTGACCTTGACCAGTTTTTCGCTCAGGGAATTGTAAATTTCCAGCGGCTTGTCTTTCAGGCGACGGGCGGCGCGACTGCCCGGGTATTCGTTCAGAATCTGCACGCTGTCTTTAAGAGCGGCGATCGGATCGTTCTGCTTTTGCGCAAGCTTGATGCGCTCTTCAATCTTCGCCTCATCTCCCGCCATTTCTGGCGCGGCGGTCGCGGTTTTTGCCGGAGGCATCACCGTTGTTTTGGTCTTCGCGATGAAATCCAGTTTTTCCTGAAGATATTTGGAGTCTTTCTGATCCTGTGCCTGTTCAAAGAAGAACTGCGCTTCGTTGTAGTTGTTATCAAGCATCGCCAGATCACCCAGCAACTGATAAGCCTTGGATTTCTGTTCACGATTCAGCACAGCCGCGCCGGACAACAAGGCATCAATACCGACAGCCGCCTTTTTGTTCTTGCGGGTCACCTGATCTTCCAGTTGCACCATCTTAAAATCCAGATAGTACTTTTCAAGATTTGCAGACCACGGTCCATTGCGGAAAAGATCCTTGTGCGACTCCATCGTGGTCAAGGCACGATCCACGGCCGCGCGGTCCTTCACTTTCTTCTGGGACTCATCCAGGCAGTGCAGCCAGGTTACCCCTACCCAGCCACGCAGGTCTTTGTTGGCTGTGAAAACCTGAGGCGCCAAACGCGCGCACTCGGCCCACTTCAAATGAATTTCATAATCCTTCAACTGAGACAAGGGCGAAAGCTTTGCTGTTTTTTTGGTGTCGGCAATGCGGTAAAGATCCACCACCGGAGCTTTCGGCAGTTCTTTTTTTACATCCACCTTTTGCACCTGGGCAAAAGCAACACTTCCCACAAGAAGGCCACCGGCCATGATCATATTCTTCACGGAGACTCCTCCAACTCAGGCCCCACGATGTGCTTGGGCCCCTTGTAATCACTCAAATCAAAATCAGCCTTGCGCAGGTAAATCAAAGAAGGCTCCCGCGACTGACGGAAGACCACTTCCAGCTTCCAGTACGGCTCATTCAGCAGACGCTCAACATATTCGCCCACATTGTAATCACAGAAATAGACGGATGCGTCTTCCAGAATGCGCTTGCTGCAAAGCTCATAAGAAAGATTATTTGAATAACGCAGAAGCCACGGCCATGGCCACTGTTCTTTCATGCCGACTTGCATTCTTTGTTGGGCCAACGAAGGTTTTTTCAGGATGTTTCCGGTGATCAGGTCTGAAACCTGCACCAGCTCATAGGTGGAATTGACATAAACATAAGGATGCGTCAAATCGATCGGTCTTTGGTACACAGATATCCAGGCACTGCGAAGTCCCAGGGCCGCCAAAATCAAAGCCACCCCGGCCAGCACGTGACGCCCCAGAAAGCGGGATTCGAAAGCATTCACCAGGGTCATGGCCAGCACAAAGTAAAAGCCCCACACCAGCGACAGCACACACCACACGGTCTTGTAGGGAATCAGCGAATACACCGCCAGTTGCACCAACGAAAACACACTGACCGCACGCAGCTCTTTGCGTTTAGAGAAAACACCGGCAACCGCGAGCGCGCCTCCGAACAAAACCAAAGGCTCGGCCGTGTACAGCACCTGCACCCAGTACCACACGCTCTTTTCATGACCGTGCCCATGCACTCCGGTTTTCAGCCACGGCAGCACGGCTTTAAAGAAATCAACAATGCCCGAAAGATTCTGGTAAAAGCCGGTGAACAACTGCAGGAAGATCAAAAGCAGCAACACCGTCAGCACAGTCAACCGACCGCTCCACGCCAGACGGATGGTTTCCGGGGAAAACATCGTGCGAAGATGACTCCAGCCCAGAATCAAAAAAGCGACCACCCACGCAAACATCGTGATCACGAAGGTTTCTTTCAACGCCATCATGCCCCACAACCCGATCAGAAAAAGCCCCAAAGCTTTTTCATCCTGACGGCCGATCCAGCGCAAAATTCCCATCCCTGCCACCAGTTGGAAGAACACAAACGGCATTTCGTGGATCCCGGACCGGCCGAAAAAGATAAACGCCGGACTGATCAGCACCAGCACCGCCATCACCATGTTCACCGCCTTGGGACGAAGAGCCCCCCAGGCCAGGATAACCACACTGAGCACACTGAACATGGCTGGCACCGTCCGCAGGGTTTCAAGACTGCGGCCCCACAGGGTTTCAAAGCCCTGCAGCAAATAAAAATACATCGGTCCATGATAGTTATTCGGATCGTATTTGTAGTATCCCAGCTTTGACATCTGCATCACGAACCAGCCGTTGATGCTTTCATCAAAGTGAATGGGTTTATTGGTCAAAAGAGCAAAACGGCTGATCAGAGCCAGCAGGAAAAGCCCCGCCCAGAAAGCCGCATGAGAGAAGTTCGTGACCTTGAAAGATTTCATTGTTAACTATCGTAAAGATGGAATCTTCTGTGTCAACCCCGCACTGCTCACTGATTGTATATTTGGAACATCCTGAAATGCTTCCGGCCTACCTGCGTGACTTGCGCGGTTTTTTTGCCAAGTTTCCATTAAACTATGAAGTGGTCGTTGTGGCAGAAAAAGGCTGCGCGGTGCCCCCAACCGAAGGCCCCGTGCGCGTTCTGCAAAATTCCAAGAAGCTGGGCCGTGCGGCCAGTTTGTGGCGGGGCCTGCAAAGCAGCCAAGCCCCTTTTTCAGCCATCACCTCTGTCGACATGAACACCCCTCTGGGCGACTACTTCAAACTGCTGCAAAATCTGATGACCGAAGAAAATTTCGAACTTTGCTGGGGCGATCGCTACAAGAAAAAAGACAGTCCCTTCCTGAAAGGACCTCACCCCCGTCAGCAGATGGAGGACGGATTCAACCGCATTTTGCGTGAAAAATTCCCGCAGGGCCCGAACGATCCTTTAAGCGAAATTCTGCTGTTCAAGAAAACTGCCATTGAAAAACTGGCCGCCGAACCTCGTAAATTCACGGGTTGGTATCTGGGACCACAACTGCTGGGGGGACTTCGTCGTCAGCAGCTTCGTGTTTTGGAAATTCCGGTATTTGAATCAGGACAGACGCTGCCAGGGTTCTCACTTTGGAGACAGCGCTGGAACCTTTTCATTGAGTGTGCCTTCAAGACCTCTTAAGGCCTCGTGCAGATAGTAATCCAGCCAGCGCGTTCCACCGACTGGCAAGGACTGACGGTGCAGGTAGCCCATGTGGCCACCGCGCTTTTCAATATGCAACTGTACATGTTTGGAAAAAGGCGCGCGCAGGTAATCACCGACATCCACAAACGGATCATCCGCAGAAGTCAGGGTGTAGGTCGGCACATCAATGCCTGAAACATACTGAATCGATGAACAGCGCTGATAATAGTCCTCGCGACTGGCAAAGCCCGACGCCGGAGCCGTGTAAATCTGATCCATATCCCACACCGTGGCCCACTTGGGAATTTCATATTTTTCTGTGATCAAACCCAGGCGGTGTTTTTCTTCCACCAGCTTGCGCAGGCGCAAAACAAAACGCATGTCATAAACGCGATTAAAGCCCGACTTCAAAAGCAAAGAACCGGATTGCAGGTTTAACGGTGCATTGACGGTGATCGCTCCATCAGGCTTGTTCTTGCCGCCATATCCACCGAGCAGGCACAGCATGATATTGCCGCTCAGGGAATATCCGACCGATATGTGCTTTTTATGGGGGAACATCTGACGAAGCTGACCCAGCACCACAGACACATCCTCGGCGCTGCCGGAATGATAAGGGCGCTTGGCGAAGGGCGCGCCCTCACCGGCACCGCGATGGTTTACCAGAACCACCGTATGTCCCAGTTGCTGACAGATCAGCGCGGTTCTTTGCATATAGTCCGAAGTGACATCCCCGGAAAGACCATGAAAAAGACTGACCACCAGATTGGTGTGTCCCTCGATCCAGGAACAAAAAAGTCGATCCCCGTCAGGAAGATCGACTTCAAATTTTTTACCGAAATGCGAAAGCTCTGCGGACTTTAGAAAGTGAGCCCACAATGTCTGACCGTGACCGCTGTCGGCCCAAAAAGGCGCTGCACATGGAATCAGGTTCAGTCGTTGCAAGTCTACTCCTTACAGTAGTACTGCCCGTTCACGTACACATATCCGTCCGGGCGTCTGCCGCGGGGATCGTGGTGAAGCCAGTGAAGCAGTCCACCCTTGTTCGTCCAGATAAATTGCCCGCCCATGGCGATAACGTCGCCGACTTTCAAAGGCACACGCGGGCACATATCCAGATTATACACAGCCTGCATCAGCTCGCCATTGGAAAGACGAACCACCCATTTTTGATGCTCCAGCCCGCTGTTGTCGTCCGGCAGGACCTTCACGACTGTCAGGCTGCCACCTTCAACGAAGTCCTCGCGACGACGATCATTCACCGCGCGTACCAGATCGGAATCACTGGCAGTTTCATCCAAAGACGCGGACGGCTCGTAACTAGAGTCTTCGCTCTGGCGGTTTTGTTTTTGTTGTTTGTTCTGCTTCTGACGACCTTCAGAATCCCAGGATTCCTCACGATTGTTGCGGCGCTTGGCTTCAACTGTTTCAACGTGGGCGAAAACAACGGCGAAGGCGAAAAGATAAATGCTGACTTTAGTGATGAATTTCATAGCTCCCCCTGCTATGCGCGGGAGTTTGCTAAAATGTGCGGACAAAGACAACCACTAAAAAAGGGATGCCATTGAAACATCCCTTCGAAGATTCGTTTGAATCTGATCTGACAGAATCTGTAAATTTTACTTAAACTCCACGTTCTCGATAGTTACGAACTCTTCGCCGGCCGGCTTGACGATTCGTACTTCATCTCCCAATTTTTTTCCAAGAAGCGCACGCGCCACCGGGGACTTCCACGAGATCTTACCCACTTTCGGATCAAACTCATCTTCACCGACGATCTGATACACGACTTCATCACCCTCTTCATTGACCAACGTCACCGTGGCACTGAAAAGAACCGTGGTGCCTTTCATCTGTTTTGGATCGACAAGTTCGGCATCTTCAATTCGCTTTGTCAGAAAATGCACACGACGGTCGATTTCGCGCAATCGGCGTTTGCCATACTGGTAGTCCGCGTTTTCGGAGCGGTCCCCGTTGCTGGCGGCCCAGGCAACAACTTCCACCAATTTGGGGCGCTCGACGTGCATCAGCGCGTGATATTCCGCCTTCAATTTAGCCAGACCTTCGGGGGTGATGTAGTTCTTGTTGTTATCCATATGGCAAGACTCTAGACCATCTTCCAGAACCCTTCCAGCAAACTTTCCACAATTTCTTTACATCATCCTCGGACCTAGACTTTAGCTCCCTTTAATACTGAGACAATAACTCCGAAAAAAGTATGAGGAGGAATCGATGAAAAAACAGTGGAAACGTCTGCTTATCGCTGCATTAAGCTCGTCGTCCGTTTTTGCTGCAACGTGGTTCTGGTATCAGTCCACGGCTGACACACGGTCCTCCAATTCCAATGAAAAACCGCTGGCCTACGTCGGAAAAGTTGTTGAAGACATTCAACGCCGTCCCGCTTCACGTCTGTTGTGGCAGCTCGTCAATTCGGGTGAGCCCCTGTACAACGGCGAAGCGATTCGCACCAGTGAACGCGGTGAAGTGCGCATTCAGTTTGTGGATTCAGATCGTTATCTGGATCTGGAACCGGAATCCCTGATCGTGATCAAAAAATCCGAAGGCGAAATCGCTTTGGATTTGATGGAAGGTAGTTTGTTCGTTAACGCCAAGACCGGAACCGCGGAAGGTAACGCTCCCGGCCTGGTGCTTAACTCTGCCAACGGTAAAGTCGATCTGTCTCAGGCTTCCGCTAGTCTTTCCAAGGGCCGCGGCGATTCCGTCGATGTTCAGGTCTTGGAAGGTAAGGCCTCCATCAAGAGATCTGACGGTCAAAGCAAAGATCTGACCACACGTGAAGAAGTCAAAATCCTGACTCCCCTGCCGCAAAAACCGGTGGCGATGGATGCGGAAAATCCTGAAGCCGTGCCATTCCAGTGGCAGGGCTTCCCGGCCAACTCCAACGTCACTTTGTGGGTTGGGCCCAGCCGAAAACAATTGAAACCGCTGATGAAGGCGGCTCCGAATGCAAATCAACTTATGGCTTCACTGCCCTTCGGTCGTCACTACTGGAAACTTGTAGCGACAAATCCGCAAGGGTCGGTGGCTGCCGAAAGTGCTATCTATAAAACAGAAATCCTGGCCCGCTATGCGCCCACGATGGTCTTCCCGACGGCGGATGCCGAAGTGCCAGCAGTGCAGACTCCTTATGATATGACCTTTAAATGGCAAAAGGGCGATGACACCCGACAAATGACCTTGGAACTGTGGGCGGATGAACAACTGAAAAATAAAATCTCCTCCAACACCTTCACCAAAGAAGAAAGCTTCACCGCTCCTGGCCTGAAAGGCGGCACCTATTTCTGGCGGATGACCACTTATTTTGTCGACACTGAAAAACCGGCTCTGGGGAAGGTACAAAAATTCACCATCAAACCGGCCAATCAGGTTCAGGCCAAAGTTGAATTCGTTCCCGTGCAAATCAACTTCACCATGCCTGAAAAAGACATGGTTCAGTACTACGTTGAAAAGCCCCGCCTGGGTCTTTCCTGGAAAGCGGACAAGGCCGAGAATGTCTCTGCATGGCGCGTGAAATATCACACCGAAGAAGAAGACCCCGCCCTGGCTCAAAGCTTTGACGTCAAAGAAGTTCAAAACACTCAGGTGCAGGCGCCCGTGGCCCGTCCGGGTCGCTACATTGCTTCTATCGAGGCACTGAATAAGGACGGAAAGGTTCTGGGCACAACAAGTTCCCAGATTCTGACAGTCAGTCCCCTGCCTTTGCTGGAAGCTCCAAGCTTCACACCCGCCGAAGGCACTTTGCAGGCTTCAATGGACGGTCGCACGCAGTTGACCTGGAATCCCGTGGAAGGTGCCAAAGAATACTGGCTGACCATTCGTAAGGATGGCAAGGAACTGAAACGCAGCAAATACATGCAAAACTCCACGGCATTAAAAAATCTTTTGCCGGGTGAATATGAAGTGGAACTGATCGCGGTGGACACCTATGGCAGAAACAGCCAGGCCGGTCCGGCCAGAAAACTGCTGGTACCGGACAAGTCCAATGTGCGAGCCCCTACTTTAAAGAAGATCAAGGTTAATTGATGAAGTTAGGCAGTGCGTTCATTTTATTAATGATCTCTTTCTGGACCTCGATGGTTCTGGCGGCGCCTTATCGCCGTTTGGTGAACTTCGAGTGGGAGGCCATTGAGAACGCCAAGTCCTATGAAATCGAACTGAAACAAGTCAAATCCAGCAAAGAAGAAGAAGCCAAAACCTTCACCTTCAAAGTGACCGAAGCCGCCTGGAATGGTCGACTGACACCGGGCAAGTACATGATGAAACTTCGTTCCCGGGACTATCGTGGTGTGCCGGGTGACTGGAGTGAGCCAAGTGAATTCAACGTCGGTCTTGAAACGGCCGTGCTGAAATTCCCAGGGGCCCGGGTGAAAATGGCGACGAAAGAAACCGACACCACGTCCCTTGAGTTCAAATGGGCTCCGGTCGGCGGCGCGGATCAGTATCATTTCGTGCTGACATCTGATGACGGCAAAACCCAGATCACGGAAACTTTGAAAGAGCCTTCTTTCAAAGTAAAAGTTCCGGTGGCTTCACACTATACGTGGAAAGTTTCATCCAGTAACAACGAAGGCATCACCAGTGATGCCACAGCCGTGGGGCAGTTCACCCTGCTGGGTAAACCAATTGAAAATCCGCGCATTGAAAAGCCGGAAAGCGATTTCGTGCGTGAACTAAAATGGTCCCGACCGGATCATGTTTCCAGCTATGACGTTTACCTGTTGAAATACAACACGGCCGATAAAAAATGGGAAAAGCTGAAAGTTTATGAAAACTACCAGCAAGACACCCTGCCATTTGATGACAATCTTCCCGGTGGTAAATACCAGGTGGTGGTCCGCGCAAAATCAGACCTGCGCCCGTCGGCCCCTCTTGCAAAACAATCCTTCTCGGTGCGCAGCGGGGATCGATCTCCAGCGGCGGAATACACGGCCTTGGTTCGTAAATCCATCGAACGCGTCACCGGCTGGTATGCAGTGGCAAGCTATCTGATCACTGAAATGTCCTATCAGGGTGTGAATCCGGAAAAGAACTCCTCTGTGGCTTACAAAGCCCTGGGCGGTACGGGCCGCCTGGGTGTGGGCTGGTTCAGTCCTCACACTCCTTGGGGTTTCCTGGGAATCATCGACATGAGCGGCTTCACCTTCAATGGCAAAACCCAGACATTCGCTTCGGCTGAAGCCAATGCGGTTTACAGAAAATCCCTGGGGGACCGTGGAGAAGTGCGTTTCCAGGCAGGTCCTTATTACAAGGAACTTCCTGAGACCGTGGGCGATCCTTTCTCGGGTTCATCCGAAGATCTGAAAATCAGCTCTGCCGGTCCGCATTTTGGTGCTGAATACTGGTATTCCCTGACGCCGAAACTGGGCATTCAGGTGAATGCGCATCTATATATGTCTTTGATGAAAATCAGCACACCCAATGGTGAGCCGATGGAACCCAAGATGTCGACTCAAATAGGCTTCCTGGGAAGTTATCGCTTCACGCCGCGATTTACAGGATTGATTGGTTATGCCATGCGTGAAGACAAGATGTCCTACAAGGCGAAAACCGGAACGGACAGCTTTGCCTCTGACGGAGATGTCAACGAGTTCACCATTATTGGTAACTATCTAAACGTTTTTGCCGAGTGGAGCTTCTGATCAGGAGAGAACTATGAGAATACCGATTTCGACAAAACTCATTACAGTCACAATCCTGATCCTGGTTGCCGCCACCGGGACCATCACCTGGATTTCGTCGTCTTACTTTGAGAAGAAAGCCGCAGAGCAGGTCGATATCGCGAACCTTGAATCTGCCGCAGCCAAAGCCAAAGAGATCGAAAACATCATCGCCAATCTGGTGGACAAAACCCGTGTCACCGCGTCCCTGCTGACCAAGGGCGCAAACTCTCAAGTACAAACCGGCGATGACTTTGACTTCAACTTTACCAAAGACAAAAACTTTATTTCTCTGGAAGTTCTGAAGCTGGACGGCACCAGTGTGGAAACCGTGGCCCGCAGGGTGAAAGAAGACCTGCTGAAACCCTATGGTCTTAACTCCACCTACATGATCCATGTGCGTTCATGGCAGAAATTCCCCATCCGCTCGGTGGCTCAAGGAAGCATTGAAATCAAAAATGCCACTTACCCGAAAGCTCCGGCGATGATCACAATTGGCATCCCGCTGATCCGCGATGAACAAGGTAAAATCACCCACGTGGCTCTGGCCGATGTGACTTTGGCACCGTTTGAAAAACCCTTCACGGACCCGTCTGAACGCACCCAGTACCTGATTGACCGTCAGGGAGAGCTTCTCGCCCACAAGGACGAACAAAAAGCCATGGCGCGATTGAACATGGCAAAGTATCCGATCGTGCAGAAGGCTCTGACACAAAAGTCACCACAGTTCCAAACCAAGTTCCTGAATCCTGACAACGACAAGGATTACTTCGGGGCTTCTGTAAAAACCTCTTACGGCGCCACGGTGATCTCCCAGACATCCGAAGAAACCATCCTGGAGGTTTCCCGCGAAGTAAAACGCCGGGCGATCTTCGTCGCCGGTTCCGCGATCTCGATGGCGATCTTCTTTATCTTCCTGTTCTCTATGACCCTGACCTCCCCGATTGAAAAACTGGCGGAGATGATCAATCTCGTGTCCAAGGGTAACTTCAATGTGAAGGCCCGTGCCCAGGTGAAATCCCATGACGAAGTGGGCGATCTGGCCGAGGCCTTTGATCACATGACCGAGGGTCTAAAAGAACGCGACAAGGTGAAAAGCCTGTTCTCGAAGTTCCACGGCTCTTCCGTTGCCGAGGACTTGATCAACAAGGACATCGGGGTTGGCGGTCAGACCAAAGACGTTGTTGTCTTCTTCTCGGATATTCGTGGTTTCACGGCGTTCTCGGAAAAACGATCTCCGGAAGAGGTCGTAGAGATGCTGAATGAATACTTTGGTGTGATGGTTAAAATCATCAACTCCCATGGCGGGGTTGTGGATAAATTCATCGGGGATGCGATCATGGCGGTCTGGGGTGCGCCGAAGAGCTCGGACAAAGACGCCCATCAGGCCGTGCGTGCGTGTCTTGAAATGCGCCGCGCTTTGGAAGGCCTGAATGAACGCCGTATTGCCCGCGAACAGCCGCCGATCAACATCGGTATGGGCCTGCACGCCGGAAAAGCAATTTCCGGAACGATCGGTTCAGATGAGCGCATGGAGTACACGGTGATCGGAAACACGGTGAATACGGCTTCGCGAATTGAAGCCTCCACCAAGGCTTTCGGTGCGGATCTGCTGATTTCAGACACCGTCATCGAAAAAATCGGTGAAGACTTCAAGACCGAACTTGCCGGTGCCGCCGAGGTCAAAGGACGCTCGGAGGCTTTGAAAATGTTCAAGGTTCGTGGTTATCGAGCGGAAGATGGCTCGATGGTGGAAGTGCGCACTGCCTATTCTGACTATGAAGCGGAAGCCGCTGACAAGGTCAAAATCAAAGACGCAGCTTAAGGCACGCTGGCGGGAGCGCGTGAAGTGCCTGCCGCCGCGACCTGCTTGCGGCTGAATTCTTCTGCCACAGCAACAGTCTGTCTATATTCCGGATATATAAAGGCTTCAGTGACGTGAACCTGCTTGGTGGGATCTTTTGGTCCCACGCTGGCGCAGGATACGACATTAATAAGCAACAGACACAAAAGCACTAGCTTTAGATTGATACGCATGATTCCCCCCGGAATCCACTACCCTTGCATTTCCCTTGCCGCCTTTAAAGCAACCTATTGCTTATCGCCGTTGATACCCTGGTCACTGTCTAAAAGCTGGTTGACGTTCCCCACCCCCTGTTAGCGGACTGTACACGCAATTCCCATGTTTAAACACTGGGCGGTTTTCAGGTTTATCCCAGACAAATCAAGCATTCACAGAGATTAAGGAACGGTAACGCCACCAAAACGTGAACAGCGCCCTTCACACGATTTCAATCACTTAAGTGCTGGCCTGACCGTTGCTTTAGGAAAATTCCCACGGGGGGATGCTATGACGAAGGTAATGGGTGGACTTTTACTATTCACACTGATCGCACCAGTAAAAAGCTTTGCTAAAGATGGTATCGGCACCGGCGACTTTAATCAGATGATTGAAGAAAACAACGCTGCTGCCAGGAATCTGAACAACACCATCACACGCAATGTCAGTTCAGAAAACACCTTTAAAGGTGAAGTGATCACCGTCGTGCAAAGCACGCGCAATCCGGTGAAATACAATCCGTTCCTGCTGGAGGACGAAGTCGAAGTGAAATCACTGCGCGATCAGAATCACTAGTTCGCAAGTATTCAGTTTTAAATCCGGGGGGATTTTCGTGAATAAAGTAACTAAACTTTCAAAAATTGTTCTGTGTGGAGCGCTTGTTGAGGCTGTCGTAGGTTGCAGCCAACCTGTACGTTTTGCCCCCTCAGTCCTTGAACAAAGCTCATTGACGGACAACGTTTTCGGTCAGACGCCGGTGATCCCGGAAGTTGAAGAACCTAAAGTCGATCCGTTCAATCCATATAAACACATGTCTGACATCAGTCAGGGTGACGATTCCATGACACCCAACATTGCCGCTGACGAAGGCTTGAACGGTAAAGCCGTTTCAAACTGCGAGCGTCAACGTGCTGACGGCAGTGACCGTTATGAAGAAGAACGCCTGGCAGCCCTGGCGGCGGCAAAAGCGGACACTTCTTTGATTCCCGTGCGCTTTTCCGTGTCTGCCGGCAGCGCCGAAGACGCGATTGCCCAGTGGTCCCACGAAAGATCCATTCTGCGTAAAGAATCCAATGGTGTGACACCGTTCTATGTGGGCGCGGCTAAAAAAGACAGCGCTGCGGATGCCTGCAAATGGTCCACGAACTGCAACAAAGCAGCGGTAAAAACCAATCACTTCCACTATATCGCTGACCACCAGCAAGCCCGCCGTGAATTCATCGCGGGTGAAAAATGCTTCTTCAGCACCGTGCGCGCGATTGCCAGTGTTGATGACGTGGGTGCCGTGACTGTCTTTGCAGAAGGCGCCGCCGCTCCAGCAGACGTACTGGCCGTGCAAAACCATTCCCTGCGTAACTTGTACTATGGTGAATCCTATGAAGACATCGTTGATTCCGGCAGTCCCCGTCTGTTTAAAAAACTAGGCGATGGAACTCCGAACATCGTGTCCCTTTATGTTGCCGACCTTCGTGAAAACGTCGTCGATAAATCCGGCAAGACCGTCAGCATTCTGACGCCGGAGTTTATTAAATTGAGTAAAGGCCTGACCCGCGGTGATGAAGTCCGTTTGACCTTCAAAGAAATCTTCTCTTTGAGAACCCTTTGGACCGAGCGTGAATTCGTGACCAATGTGCTGTCCTCGCAGCGCACTTCCAAAGCCGGCACCCTGTCAGCTTACGAAGGTGTGCCACAGCTGATCCAGTGGCTGGTTCATTCCGGTGTCGAAGGCACGGCGATGAGCACCAAGTACACTCCGCTGGTTCTGGATTTGGGTGTAAAAAACGTTCGCACTTCCAGCCTTGAGGGCGGAAGCTTCTTCAACCTTGCTAACATCCAGGCGCCGGTGACTCACATGACGGCATGGTTGGGTGGTAACCTGGTTGTGCGCGAGTCCACAAACAGCGTGAACAAAACCCACTTCAGTCGTGAAATTGATGACGGCTTCCTGGTGGTTCCGAATGCGGATGGCAGCATCACAAGTTCTCAGAACCTGTTTGGTTCTCAGATGAAGGTGTCTGTGAACGGTGAAGAAAAAACTTTTGCCAACGGTTTTGAAACTTTGGCGGCGCTGGCGGCAAAAGACTGTCAGTCCGAAGATCCAAAGAAGCATTACCTGGGCCCTTGGGATGGTGAACTGTACAGCCAGAAAATCAAAGTCTGGGTGGACAAAAACCGCAATGCGGTGGCGGATGCCGGTGAAGTCATCAGTCTGGCCGATGCGAAAGTGGCTGCGATCAATGCCTGCCACGTGGTTTATGCCAATGAAAAAGACAAGTACGGCAACAGCACTGAATTGCGCTCTCCGTTCCTTATGTTCAAACAGGGCGAATCAGATCTGGCGGAAGAGGAACTGCTGACCCGTCTGGCAACAGGTAAAGACAAAGACGGTCAGGATGTCGAGTTCCGTCTGATGGTGGATATTTTCTTTAAAGCGAAACCAGGCGTGATCCTGGAAAACATTGATACGACGGGCCTTCCGGCTGTAGGAGGTGCCCAGCTCGCACAAATTGTTCAGTAGATAATTCCGAAACCTAAGAGACATGAAACCGCAGGTCGCAACACCTGCGGTTTTTTTTAAATACGAACGCTCAGTCCGTCTTTCAAGGCCAGCTTCTGCGCACGCAAAGCCGGAATCAAACCAATCAGCGTCCCGCCAACCAGAGTGATGATCAGATACATCAATTCATAACGAGTGACCCAAGGGCCGACAAGATACAGACCGAACTCGGTTTCAATCCACGGTTTCAACACCGCGATCAAACCCCAGGAGGTCACCAGTCCCAACGCCACACCCACCGCAGTCAAAAGTGCGGACTCGAACACCAAAAGACCCAGAATCTGGTTGGACTTCGCCCCCACAGCACGCAGGATCGCCATTTCACGCCGGCGTTCGTTCAGTGTCGTCGTCAAGGCAATCAGCATCGCCATAAAGCCCACGGCCACAACCATCCAGGAAATCATGCGAAGCACACCTTCAACATAAGACAATCCATTCCAAAGTTCGCTCAAAGTCGCCCCCGGAATGATCGCCAGCAAAGGTTCACCTTCAAAATTATTGATCTCGCGCTGAAGTTTCAGGGTTTCGATGCGGGACTTTGCGCCTACAAAGAACGCCGTGATGGTGTGAACCTTCAGATCATTCGTCAGTTGTTCACGAGGAATAACCTTATCCATCGCCGGAGCTGCGCCATCCTGCCAGTCCACGTGCAAAGCCTCCATGCCCTGCAAGGACATGTAAACTGCACGGTCCAGTGGCGTGCCAGTCGGCTCAAGAATACCGGAAATCACGAACGGACGATCATCGTGCTGCAAGATGCCTTCGCCCTTGGTCACACCGTGAGCAACCACAATACGACCACCCAGAGAATAGTTTAGCTTGCGGGCCACATCAGCCCCGATAACCACATCCCAGATGTCGGCGAACTCTTTGCCGTGAGCAAACTTCACCTGCTGGTCACCACGATAGTGATAATGCTTGAAGAAGTCTTGAGTCGTGCCCACCACGCGGAAACCGCGATGCCCATCACCCAAAGAATAAGGAATCGTCCATTCAATCGCCGGGTGCGCTTTTACTTTTTCATAAGTTTCATAGGAGATATTATGGGGAGATATTATGGGTGGCATTTCCCATATTGAACACTGTATACAGAATCAACTGCAGCGGACCACTGCGCGCACCGACGATCAGGTCGGTCTTGCTGATGGTTTGTGTGAAGCCCTCTTCCGCGGCCCGTTTGGCGCGCTCGACAGTCAGAAGCAAAGCCACACTCAATGCAATGGAGATCACCGTCAGCGTTGTTGCGAACGCCCGATTCTTCAGGGATTTGATTGCCAACTTCAAAAAGACCATCACACAACCTTGTTAATGGATTCTAAGGAGATTGAACGCGTAAAGAGTTTTTCAATGCTGCGGTCATGAGACACAAATACGACAGTCGTTCCATAAAGCTCGGAAAGTTCAAACAAAAGCTTCAGAAACTTTTCGCGGTGATCTGCATCCAGTGCCGAGGTCGGTTCGTCGGCCAAGAGCAGATCCGGCTTCCCCAGAAGAGCGCGGGCCACGGCCACACGCTGCTGCTGTCCGACACTCAGTTCGGTGACACCTTTTTCCAGCAGATCAGAAATTCCCAGGTTGCCGCACAAAGCGCGGATCACCATTTCGGTGTCCACACTGCCCAAGCGAGCCTTGCGGGCCGGGCTCAGGTGCAACGGAAGCTCGATGTTTTCACGCACGGACAGATAAGGAATCAGATTGAAGCTTTGGAAAACATAGCCCATGTGTTCGGCGCGGAAAGAGTCGCGCTCGGAATCGGACATTTTAACAAAGTCACGTCCCAGAATCTGCACAGTCCCGCTGGTCGGACGAAGCACGCCCGCCAGAATCTCTAACAACGTCGTTTTACCTGTGCCACTGGGACCGTAAAGAAACAGCTCTTCGCCCTTTTTCACCGTAAATTCAGGAACGTGCAGCGTGGGATTTCTCTGACCTTCATAGGTGTAAGACAAATCCCTGATGGTGATCAGATCATTTGAGCTCAAGAGTTTCTCCGTTCTTGCCAACCTCCAAGGACTTTTGCACCTGATCGGCCAGCACTTCAACCTGCACCTTTTTCAGGCGCGGGAAGACTTTCTGGAAATTGAACGTCATGGTACTGCCTGCCACCGGCGCTTCACAGGAGATATTGAACTCCCCTTCCACGTCGGAATGGTTTTTCTTTTCGATGACTTCGTACATGTCCAGCTTGATTTCACACTTCAAAGACGGATCCAAAACAACCATCTCGGCCATTTTTTCGCCGAGCTTGGCCAGAGCCTCATCTTTTTTCTGCTTGTCCTTTTTGGATTTGGCCGCGTGTTCGAATCCGTAGATGGATTCTGCCGGAGCATGGAACTCCAATTTTCCTTTTTTGCCATCAAAGGCCAGACTGACTTTGCCAGCGCCGTGAACGTGTGCCGCCTGATTATGGGCAGCGTGATCGGAGTGCGCCATGGCCATCAGGGAAAACAGAAGAACTTTCAACATAAAGACCTCCTTGAAAGTTATTTGTAGGGTTCGATCGCCTCACCGATGAGTTCGAACGAGGCGTCCCCGTACATAGACTTCTTAGTCACTAGATTCAAAGTTCCGTGGACCCAAATCGGCCCTACAGCCGCATCGGTTCCGCGTTTCATCTTAACGTACACCATTTGGTTCGGCGGCGGTGGTGGAACGTGGATGCAAGCCTGCGGGCTTGGCACCAGAAGAAACTCCACGACCTCGCGCTGGTTGTCTTCAAGGGGAACCATGAAGCCAGGGATCTTCACCCCTTTGCCGTCCAGCGCTTTCAGTTCTGAAGAAGAGCTGCCCGTGACATAGTCCATCTCACCCAGCAGACGCCAGTCGACCTCCACACCATTCAATGCGGCGCCACCGGATCCGGCAAACTGATAAATGACGGCAGCTAAAACAGCCACCAGTATGAACGCTCCTGCTAATACCCAGTTCTTCATAATCCCATTAAAGACGCTCCCCCCTTTAAAAGCAATAGCTTTGCGCACCGCCCTTGCCTCTGATATAACGATGTTTTGTAGTCAAAAAAGGGCCAATTCCATGAGCAACAAAATCCAACGCGTCCGCGGCACTCGAGACCTGCTTCCTGAAGACAGCATTCTTTTCCGTTTTGTCGAAGAATCAGCCTATGAAAAGGCACTTTTGTACGGATACGGAGAGATCGAAACCCCTATTTTCGAGTTTTCTGACGTTTTTCACCGCACTTTGGGCGAAACTTCCGACGTTGTGAATAAAGAGACTTATGATTTTACAGATCGTGGAGGCGAAAGTCTGACGCTCAGACCCGAGGGCACTGCGGGTGTGGCTCGCGCTTTTATTTCAGAAGGCATGATGCAGAATCTTCCACTGAAGTTCTATTATTCCGGCCCGATGTTTCGTTATGAGCGACCACAAAAAGGACGATATCGCCAATTTTACCAATTGGGCGCAGAGTGTTTAGGTTATGAATCCCCATTGGCGGATGTGGAAACCATCTCTTTGGCGTGGGATCTGCTGAAAAAAATCGGCATCTCTGACGACTGCACCTTGGAAATCAACACCCTGGGCGATGCGGAAAGCCGTGCGGCTTACCGCGATACTTTGGTGAACTACTTCACCGCCCATAAAGATCAGCTTTCTGAAGACAGCAAAATGCGTCTGGAGAAAAACCCGCTGCGCATTCTGGATTCCAAAGACGAAGGCGACAAAAAGCTGAATGCCAATGCACCAAAACTTGAACAATCCTTGAATCAGACCTCCCAGGACTTCTTCAAGAAGGTCATCGCGGGCATCGAAAAGCTGGGCATCCCGTACAAGATTAATGATCATCTAGTTCGTGGACTTGATTATTATTGCCACACTGTCTTTGAATTCACGACCACCAAGCTGGGGGCTCAGGGCACCGTGCTTGCGGGAGGGCGTTATGACGGCTTGATTGAAACCATGGGCGGACCGAAAACTCCGGGCGTGGGCTGGGCTGCCGGCATCGACCGTTTGGCTGATCTGACCCCGAAAGAACTGGCGACAAAAAAGGAAGTCATCATCGCCGTAGTTGGTGCTGACGAACAGGGCGAGGACGAAAGCGTGAAAGTCGCTCATGAAATGCGCGTGCGTGGCTTTAAGACGGAAAACTTCCTGTCGGGCAAAATGGGCAAGAAGATGCAAAAAGCCAACAAACTGGGTGCTCACTATGCCTTGATTTTGGGCGGCAACGAAGTGACCAATAAAACGGTCACAGTGAAGAACTTCACGACGGGCGAACAAAAAGAAATCACCCGCGCAGAACTTCAGACCTACCCGTTTTCAATCTAATTTTTCAGACGTGATTTAAAAACAAAAAACCCGCTTCGAAAGAGCGGGTTTTGTTTTTCAGAAATGACCTGGCAGAACAAAAAACTATTGGATATTACGCAGCTTGAATTCCATTTTCGGGAAGACAATCCCGCCGCCAAAGCCCAGCTTCACCGCGACGTGAAACAGATCATTCACTCGGTTTTGCGCCGGCAGCCAAGAGCCCTCAAGGCCCAGGAAAGCCTCGGCCACGACCCCGACGCCACGGCCATAAACCGCACCATTGAGCTCGCTTAAAGAAACCCCGCTTGGAATAAAGCTGAACATCCACTTGTAAGCGACCTCAAACTTCAGGCCGCCGTTTTTGAAATCACAAAGATACAAACCCGGAACACGCACAACTTCATCCGTGCCCGGCACCAGGAAAGCCGCATCAAAAGCCCACACGTCGTGATCCACAAACAGACCGACATTCATGCCGTGAGCATACAGATAACCCTTAATAGGAATTTTATCTCCCGGCTGCACATTGAACTGATTTTGCAAAGTAACAACCAGTTGATCGATCTGCTCTTGATTCAAACGAGTGTTCTTTTTCAAAGACTCCACCAGAACCTCTCGCGACATCCCGGCATCTTTGTCAAAATCCAAAGCCCACGCCGTAGCCGATCCCAGCGAAAGACAACCCAACAACAACGCGGACAGAGCAAGTCTGAAGATCATGGCCTTTTCTCCTGTTGGGAAAAGGCTACCGCTTATTTGAAAAAATCAGTAACAAAAAATTTGGAGTGCAGCCACCCCACCCTCAACATGCAAACCGTCCTGTACCCCTACAAAATAAACGCACCGCTTCGGAAAAAGTAAGCAGGTACCTTTTCCGCCAACGCAGAGCTTCTGCAAAAGTAAGCAGGTACCTTTTAAGCAGGTACCTTTTAGATAAGCCGGTATGAGGGGGAATGGTTGGGGGCTTTGCAGCCTCCAACCGAGTTCCGCAGCGCTAAGAAAAGCCTGCGATGGCAATCAGAAAACAAAAAAGCCACCCATAAGGCGGCCTTCACAAAACAAACAGAGCGCGAGGACTGTCCGAGCGTTGGAGGCTGCAAAGCCCCCAGCCATTCCCCCGGGCGTACCGGCGCGATCTATTTACGGTTCAACTTAATGGAGTGCCCTCTCTGCCAGCCCGGAATTTTCAGGGAGGCAGCGCGAGTCCATACGACCATCAGGATCAAGCCGACAACGAACATGGCAACGCTCAGCCACTGCCCTCGGGTCAGACCCAAAGCCTGGAATCCGATGTGAGCATCTGGCATACGGAAGTGTTCATCAACAACACGAACCACCGCATAGATCAGCACGAAACAAGCGGCGATAAAGCCCGGCTTGCGTGGTTTTCTCCATAGGAAGAACAAGAACATAAAGATCAGCAGACCTTCACCGAAGGCTGCGAACAACTGAGACGGATAGCGCGGAGTCAACAAAGGTGCAATCGCCTCTTTGGCTGCAGTGTTGCCGTCTTGGATGGATTCAATCACTTTGTTCAAAGTAGAATATAGCTGCTCACGAGCTGTCAGATCGAAGCGGAACTTATCTACAAGTTCCAGCCACTGCTCACGACCCACGCCGACTTTTTCAACAACCGGAACAAGCTCCGTCAGTTTCGCGGCTTCCTGACCTGGCCAGGAAACGATGTCTTGAGGAAACTTCACCGCCAGCGGATACGTCGGATCGCAAGGACGACCGACAAGTTCACCGTTGATGAAGTTGGCGATACGACCAAAGAACACACCGATCGGACCGGTTACCGCGACCAGATCGAGCAAGTACAAAGAGTTCACAGAATACTTGCGCGCATACAGTAAGCACGCAATCACGATCCCGATGATACCACCGTGACTTGCCATGCCGCCTTCGTTGACAGCAAGCACACCCCAGTACGGGAATTCAGATTTGAACTTCATGAAAAGATCCGGGCCATAGAAAAGCACATACCCCAGACGACCGCCCACCAAAGTACCGATGGCTGCATAAGTGATAAAATCGCCGACCATTTGGACAGACAAACCCGCACGTTGTCTTTTTGCCAGCCAAGTGATCAGGATGTAGGCGCAGATAAAGCCCATCATGTAAGAGAGGCCGTACCAACGGACTCCGAAATCACCGGAAATTCTTAAAGCAAATGGATCGAAATCATGAACCACAGACGCATCCTTCTTTGAGACATACAAGGGTCTCGATAAGAGAATTTTTGGACCTTATGGTAATAAAGCGAGAAAATGGGGGTATGTCCAGATTTTCGTCTCTACTTCTACTGTGCATTATTTTGACCGCGAGTCTGTCTCAGGCTCAATCCGGCAGTCGCTGGGGCAGCGGTATTGATTTCACCAAACGCGCCACCGCCCGCGAAGGCAGCCGGTGGTCTCTTTCTGAGTGGCTCGAAATGAAGAACCGCAACCGCATGATGGATATGTGGCTGTCGGTGAACTCTCCGTCGCCCTACGAGTTTTCACTCGCTGCCTCGTACAACTCGTTCAAAACCGAGGACCCCGACAACACGTCCGTGAGCGATTCTCATGTGTCGTACATGGGTGAGCTTTCCGCCTATGCCCAGTTCGTCGGGCTGACCGCGGAATATGAAAACAACAGCGAAGAGGAGTTCAACGACCTGACCGGCATGCTGAACATCCGCGTTCTGGGAAATTCGATCCAGAACACCTCGCTAACCCTGCACTACGGACTGCGCACCCGCGAGGCCGATCAACGGCTGTCGCAGCAGTTTGGCCAGGTGTCGCTGCAGGTATATTTGACCAAGTATTTTGGAATTGACGGGAAATATCGCTATTACCTTCCCACCTCCACGGATGAATTGGGAGATGTCGAAGGCAATCGCACCGAAGCCGGGCTTTTTATAGACTTTAAAGCCGTACGGATCTTCGGAAACTGGTACAAGGAGAGCCAGAAAACAAAAATCCCTGCTGCTGCCGATGACACAGTCACCGATCGCACAGGGATCAGGTCAGGACTTAAGATCTTCTTCTAGAGAAGACAAAAGGCCCGGTTTTGCCGGGCCTTTTTTTATTTAAACTACTCGAGTTCGATCAGTTTGTTTTCGCCGCTTACGAAGTAAGACTCTGTCGCTTGCTCGTGAGCCATTGGAGAAGTCACTTTCCACTCCATGTTCATTTGCATACCAGCTACAGGATCACGCTTGGAGCCTGTGTTGAACACAGACGGGATGACTGCGTTAGCATCGAAGTTGAAGCCCCATGCAACAGACAGGTTCGCTGGCATGAAGGTCGCGTTAGTGATGTATTTACCAACACCATCAGCAGAACCACCTGCAGTGTAAGTCACGCGGTAAGAGAAATCGACAACAGACATACCGAAGCCGTTTTCATAAGTTACGTTGTAAACTTTGGACTGAGGAATGTTCCAGCCAGCAAGGTCAGACCAGCAAGTCAAACCAGCAGGAAGAGCATTTGCAGTGTCCAATTTCACGTTAACAACAGATTTACCTGCGTTGATAACTGCGAAGATTTTTTTACCGATGTTGATGATTTGATCCACGATCAATTCGATCGCGTTCAGTGGGTTCACGTCATTAGCGATAGCTGGCTCGCCAGTGAACTTCACGCGCAATGGGCGCTGAGAGTTGCAATCCTGAGAAAGACCGTTTGCACCTTTTGCATACGTTTCCATCTGTGGATATTGAGCAGTTACGTCGCGAACGATAACTCTCTTGATTTCGAAGTAAGCTTTGTCAGTAGCGAATGCGGATGACGCCATACCCAGTGTCAACGCAGCTGCGATAATAGAACGAATCATTTGGACCCCCTTGTTTCGTTGGCAGGGGTCATATCAAGGCAAATACGAGCTTTCAAATGAAAAAGCCCCGATGCTGACTATTTAACCTTTCGCAAGGCGTCACCATTCTTTGGTGAGCGTAAGCATTGGGAAAATCCAGGATTTCGAGTTGGACGAGTTGGTTTCAGTGCCGTCGACGGTCTTCTTTGTATAATTTGCCAGGTAATAGTTCAAAGACGCCCCGATATGGAAGCCCTCTTTGAACTCGGGCATGACCCCGAACTGAAACCACATGCTGGTCCCCGTCCACCTTTCAGCCTCGCCATCGTTGGAGAAAGTCCCGGTGCTCAGGATATTGTAAGCCATGCTGACACTGTAAAGTTCGTTGCGCCCAAACTGCCACTTCACGTAAGGGCCGGTATCGGTCGAGGCAAAATCGATCGTCACGTCATCTTTGTCGGTGTGGGAAATTCCAGAGTAGTTCCACCCGCCCCAGATGTGTTTTTTCAGACTGAACAGCAGGCCGATGTTATAGAAGTATTTGGCGGAGGTTCGGGTTTCGTCGGTGGTCAGATTGTCTGACATGTAGGTGCCACCCAGCTCCAGCAAAAAGCCGGCATGGGCATTCATGGAAAACAGCACTAAGAGGACCACCAATAGTTTCTTCACAGAATCTTTATCGGCGTGTTTACTTAGGACCCCGAGGCCAGCCGAGGTCCAGTTGCAGAATATTAATTCCTTTTCAAAAGCGCAGCGTAGAAGCCATCATAGCCTTCTTTATCCGGGCGCACATGAATCTGCTTGAGCAAAGTCCAGTCCTTGCCATGTTCGGCCAGGAACTTTTCAACCTGCTTTTCGTTTTCACTCGGCAACAGGCTGCAGGTCGCATAGACCATCTGCCCGCCTTTTTTGGTCATGTTGCAGTAGGTGCTTAAAATCTCGTACTGCAAGCCATGCAGACGGTCGATCTCTTCGTTGCTCAGTTTCCATTTGGTGTCAGGATTACGGCGCAAAACGCCCATTCCCGAACAAGGCACATCCAGAAGGACGCGGTCCGCGGTGTCGTACAGGCGCTTGATCACTTTGTTGGAGTCAATCAAACGCGTTTCGATCACATCGACCCCGTCACGGCGGGCACGGACTTTCAGCTCTTTCAATTTCCATTCATGAATATCCAGGGAAATGATCTTGCCCTTGTTCTTCATCATGGAAGCCATGTGCAAGCTCTTGCCGCCAGCACCGGCACAGGCGTCGATCACGCGGTGACCCGGCTCAATGCCCAACAATGGCGCAACCATCTGGGAAGCGGCATCCTGAACCTCGAACAGACCCTGTTTGAAGGATTCGGTGATAAACACGTTTTTACGTTCCACCAGACGAAGAGCGTTTGGCAGATCCGGAGAAACTTTCGTGGCGTTGATGCCGTCTTTTTCCAAAGTTTTGATCAGCTCATCCGGCGTGGTTTTCAAAGTATTGGTGCGCAGGAACACTTCCGCGGGCTTGTTCAAAGCGCGCATCGCATCCTTCCACTCTTCACCCAACTCTTTGGTGCCACGCTCGTGCATCCAGTCTGGAATGGACTGAGCAATCGCGAACGACGACACGTTCTTTTCACGGGCGATGACTTCTTTCGGATCAAGACCGTCAAGCTCTTCCCAGTCAGGAAGTTCGTTTCCGCCGCGCACCCAGTACGCGCCCCACACTTTCCAAAGATCGTTGTCATCAGCAAGATGGGACAGCAGACGCTCCCAGCGCACGATTTCGTAAACAGATTCAGCAAAGAAACGGCGGTCGCGGGAACCCCAGCGGGTGTTGGCCTTCAAATGGCGCTGGATGACTTTGTCGGCATAGAAACCCTGTTCAAAGATTTCATCCAGAGCGGTGACGATTTCAGATACGAGATGCTTGTGAATTTTCAAAATGTAAACACCAGGCCAGTGGCCAAAAAGGTTCCGTTGAACTGCCCAGAGGACAGAATAAGAAGGTGGTTTTTTAAACCAGCTTCAATGAAGAATCCAGTGTTTTCAAAGATATTGAAGAATCGTGCCCCGGCGACAACCTGATAATCCAGGGACAGTGCAGATTTTCCAGAGGCCTGTTTAAAGAACACTCCCAAACCGGCACCCGCGCCAAAATACAGCGGGAAACGTGAGGTCGCATCCGGGAACATGATCATCGGAACAAACGCCAGTTTATTCGGAGTTTCGCCACCCAGGTCGTATTCGGAGTAATCAATTCTCAGCAGCATGTCCATGGAGTTGTACCACTCGCCCACCCGGTAAGTGACGCCGAACTGATTTTTCCCCACGTCATCTTCCTGACCGTTCTTGCCCCAGTCATAGGATTGCGACGCCATGTAACGGCCAAAATGCAAAGCCAGATAGTGATCCGACGGACCGCCTCCGGTGTTGAAGGAGGACGATGCCGTGTCACGGGGCTGGAAGTACTTCGCAGCGGCCTCGCGGCCCACCACGGGCTGGGAGTCTTGGGCTGTGGCAATGGAGCTTAAAAACAAGGGCAAAATCAACGATAGAAAAGTCTTCACACGCACCTCAATTCTGGCTTCTATTCTATTCAGTTTTCCCTCTGGCGAGGAAGTTGTTGACGCGCTAGGTCGTTAACACTAGACCCATTGACTCAAGACAGGCGCCTCCCTAATCTCCGGCTAGCTTTTTGGACGGGACTAAAGACTATGAAATGCCCTTTTTGCGGACATGCTGATGACAGAGTTTTGGATACCCGAGTGCAGAAGGACGGAAGCATCCGCCGCCGTCGTGAGTGCCTCGAGTGCAAAGCCCGTTTCTCGACTGTAGAAACGATCATGCTGGCGTTCCCGTTCATCATCAAAAAAGACGGCCGCCGCGAACCGTTCAGCAAAGAAAAAATTCTCAAAGGTCTTCAGGCCTCCTGTCAAAAGCGTCCTGTCAGTCTGGCGCAGATCGATGCGGTGGTTGAAAAAATCTCTGCCTGGGTGATCAATCGTGGTGAATCCGAGATCTCTTCCCGTCTGATCGGGAAAAAGGTCATGGCTGAACTAAAACAACTGGATGACGTTGCCTATATTCGCTTTGCAAGTGTATACAGAACCTTCAAAGACGTTCAGGAATTTGTGGAGACTCTGGAAGACGCCGAACTTCTTGATTTTGTCGATGCAAGTAATCCACAATTAAGCCTCACGGCCATGACATTTGTTGAAAGCGAGAAAAGTACGAACCATGAAACTGACAGCAAGACGCCAAGCCCGCGAACTCGCCCTCCAGGTCCTCTTTCAAACTGAGTTTGCTCCGCAGATCAGCTACCAAACATTCCTAGAGGTGTTTGAGCAGAGTCTTGACCCCGAAGTGATCACTTATGCTGATCTTCTCGTGACCGGTGTGAAATCCAACAAAGAAAAGATTGATTCCAAGATTCAGGCGTCCAGCGCCCACTGGAAAGTGGAACGCATGGCGACCATCGACCGCAACATCCTGCGCATTGCCGTTTACGAAATGCGTTTTGCGGCAGATCCGATCAAAGAAAACATCGTCATCAATGAAGCGGTGGAAATCGCCAAAAAATACGGAACTTCCGATTCTGGCAGCTTCGTTAACGGACTTCTAGATCAAGTCGGCAAGGCTCACTAATGGCTCTTAGCGTACTTTCCCAGGCCAGCGCTCTAAACCCGGGTTCCGACCTGTGGATTGTGCCTGATCTGGAAAAGTCGCCGTGGACCGCGAAGCTGGATTGGTACCTGAACTTTCAGGTGTGCAAATCCTCGCGCCACCAGTCCCCGGCACTGCCTGAGTTCTTGGGCAGTGTATTGGAACAGACCGAACTGAACAAACCCGCGATCCCTGCGGTGTCTGATCAGCCGCTGATGATCGCCTCGGACAAACTTCTGCCCAACAAATGGGTCGTGATCCTTCCCTGGAACGAAGACCTTACCCAGTGGACCGCCGAAATCTTCCGCATCTGGAAGAATCTGAACAAACCCACTTTGCGCATTTTCATGCCACCTGGACAAAGTACCGGGAACCTGCAGATCGCCTGGCAGACCCACCACCCGGTTCAGGAATTCACAGTCGTCCTTGATTAAACAAACGTTTCTCCCCACAATTAAATAAACCGCCAGCACCAACATCATCATTTGGCGGAGCATCTTAGTGGGAGCGTTCATGGAGAAATTTTCGCAGTCTTTGGTGTCAACAATCACAAACCTTCAGAAACGACTTGAGTCTGTTCTGGAAAATGATTTTGAAGCCAAGGTGGAAGCGTCAGAGCGCCATGCGCACTTTGAACCTTCCCGCGATCTGTCTTTGGTGCGCGGCCTTTCTTTGGGTCTGCCGGAAGATCATATTGATCGTGCGATTGTGGTGTTCTCGCGTCTGGCCTTGTTGTTTGATGCCGGCGTTATGCTGGAAAATCACGACGGTCAGTGGAAAGCGCAGGCTTATTTCCATAAAGGTGCGACTCACCTTTTGAAAAACAACTCCAAGTCCTTTGTTAAAATCCCTCAGATGAATCTATTGTCAGTGCTTTCCACGGCGTCCCAGCCGATGCTGGAAAAACTGCAGTTACAGCATCTGGATCCGGACAATAAAACGTCCTGCCTTTTGATCAAAGCCAGCCCTGACTTTGCCTTTATTCTTTTCTCGGGCATGGCCGACCTGTGGCTGAAAGAACATGTCGAAAACGTGCGTCGCGCCCTGATCAACGGACTTGCTGACTGATGGACGGCGACAACAAAACCTACACCATCTATATCCTTTCTGACAGCACGGGTGAAACCGCCGCAACGATGATCCGGGCGGCTTTGGTTCAATACACCACCAAAGACGTTAACATCATCCGCTGTAAAAACGTGCGCACCGAAACCCAGGCCGAGGCCGTCATCGAAGAATGCTTCGAGCGCCGTGGAATGCTGGCCTACACCGTTGCCAGCCAGGGCCTGCGCGCCAAGATCCGCGAAATGGCTTCCGGCAAAGGCATTCCCTACTTTGACCTTCTGGGCCCGCTGCTTTCCACCTTGGACACTTTCTTTGGTCAGCATTCCGAAGACACCGTGGGTGCCTTGCGTGCGGTCGATGAAAGATACTTCAAACGCATTGAAGCCATCGAATACACCGTCAAACACGATGACGGCAAAACCTTTGCCGAACTGGACAAGGCTGACATCGTTCTTGTCGGAATTTCCCGCACCAGTAAAACGCCGCTTTCCATCTTCCTGTCCCACAAGGGCTGGAAGGTCGCAAACGTCCCGCTGGTATTGGACACTCCCCTGCCGGAAGAATTGTTCAAGATCGATCAGCGCCGCATTGTGGGTTTGATCATCGATATGGATTCCCTGCAAAGAATCCGCAAAAGCCGCTTGGAAAAATTCGGTCAGGATCCGGGTGGTTCTTACGCTTCAATGTCTCATATCGCCAAAGAAATCGAATACGCTGAAAAGATCTTTAAGGTGAATCGCCGCTGGCCGGTCTTCAACGTCACCGAACGTGCGTTGGAAGAAACAGCCAGTGAGATCGTGCGAATCATCGCCGCCCGTCTGGGCCTTCCTGACAGCGTTATCTTTTAATACGACGGCCGGGCTGCCTTGGCCCCGTCGGCCTGCTGCCGTCAACTCCGCGACACGCCGTCCGGGCTCTGCCGTGGCCCGCGCTTCCGCGCGGGTGCGCGCCGTCGTGGCGCCCACGGAGGTCGCTGCGTTGCTGGCAGCTGTCCGCCGGGTCCAAGACATCCCAGCCTCGCTCGGGTTAATACGCCTTCTCTCGACCTTTGCGCCAAAACTAAGAAGAGCCTGTGGCATAGCAATTGTATCTCTGTTTATACAGAGGTTGCCTATGAGATCATCTGCTCTTAAATTCTTTATGCCTTTCCTTTCCTGTCTAGTGTCTGTACAGGTACAGGCGCAAAGTGTTGAGTCGGACTTTATGGCGAATCAATGTCCCGGGATCTCTTCCTTTTCCTCAGTGAATTTATGGCAAGACGGTAATGATTTATCTGTCTCATCTTGCGGGTTCGCGCAAAAGCTGGCTGGTGTTGTCGATTCGATTTCTGATTGGGCTCCCGTCTCTGAGAAAATCATGCTGTCATTAAAGCATTCTGCCAGCGGGGCTTCCTATGATGGTGTGAAAGTACTTTCAGCCGCAGAGTTTCTTTACATTGAAGGCTCAAACCACAAAGAAAAACATCTGCGCAATGAACAGGGCAATCTAACGACCTTTGCACACGAATACGGTCACGTAATCCTAACTGACTGGCTGACTCGCGACATTCCTGAATTCAAAGCCATCCGCGAAGGCATCGCTTCACCCATGATCGCAAACCAAAAAGTCTACTTCCTCGCAAATCAACGGGGCTTGATTGAAAAGCGCATCATTGCAGCACCCACCCCGTCCCACCAAGAGCGCCTTCTGAAAAAGAAACAGGACATCGAACGCCAGTTGGCGCAAGCCTACTTTGAAGGGGGTGAATTTTCTGCGGAACAAAACCGCATACTGAATTTGCTTGCGCCCTATCACGAACTTTTTGCTGACGTGGTGGCCGTGCTTTATGCCGAAGACCCCCAAGCCATGCGCAAGGCCGTGGAACTTCCCAGCAGCTCTGACAAAGATATCTATATGGCTGAAGCCCGTGATTTCACCATCAGACACTCCCACGAGCATTGGAATGACTCCACCCCGCACTACAGGCTTTCACCAGTTCGCAGCAGGCTGTTTGCAGGCCATTGGATCAAGGGATATTCGTCGACAGAAAAACGTGAATATCTTGAAAAAGTCTATAACCTATTGCGCGACGATATACTGTCTCGCTGGCATCAAGAAACGCCCTCAGTTCAAGACGCTAACAAAACGCTGATCGAAAAGATCAATTCAAGGCTTTAAAATTTGAACTTGATGGTTTGGATTTTGGCGGCGCTGTTTTCTTTTACAAAGACGACATAGCCGTGGGATTCTTTTTTCAGACCCGTCAGTTTCATACAGTAAGAGGTTTCGCGGGATTGCAGACGCATGGGTTGTACCGGCGCATTTTCTTCGCATTCGCCTATGTCAGAAAAAGAAATTCCCTGATCCAGGAATCGAATCAGAGCGGCCTTTTCCGGCGCAGACAGCTTTTCTGAAAGCTCGGTGTTGGCGCAGCGTAAAAGATCGGACTCGTTAACTCTGAGCTTTTCGCAGGCACGGAAAATCTTCCATGTTTGGCGGGCTTGGAGCAGGTCGACTTTCTCCGCTGCCGACCAGGCCAGGGACATCAACAACAGATAAATCATTACTGTGCCCCTTTCTTTTGTTTTTCACCGAAAAGTTTAAACAACAGATAGTCCCCACCACCCGACATCGCCGCCTGGGCGGTATCAATGACATCTTTAGTGGTCATCGGCGAGGCTTTTTCAATTTGGGAAGTTCCTGTACCGCGACACTTCGGATGCAGCAGCAAGGCGGCTTTGTCCGCATGGACTTTTTTGGCCGTTTCGCAGGCATTTGCATCCACCGGGCAATTCATATTCCATTTTTTTGTGACCGCGGTGATACGGTCATGAATTTCCTGGGTGGCGAAGCTGCTGCAATTGATGGTTTCATCCATCGCCGGTTCAAAGTAATTGGCCAGATCAAATTCGCGGTTTTGCACAAACTTTCCGTCTTTGCACACGATCAAGGGCGGAGCTCCATCAAACAGATCACGCCAGAAATAAAGGCCTTTATAGTTGGCCATCAGATCGGCATAGGATTTCACACCGGGACGCTGCAACCCCCACGTCGCATTTTCCTGCATGATCCCAACTTCCAGCGCCTTTTTCACTTTGTCAGCCGGGAGCTTCGGATCCTGCCCGACCATGTCCCAATACATGGAACCGTGAGAAAAGAAGTGATCGATCTTATCAAACCCCACAAAAAAGATTTGACCCTTCACTTGTACTTTGGCGCTTTGGGAAAAGTAAAGCTGCGTGTACGGCTTGCCGGATCCATAAGGGACCTCGGTGTGAACTTTCGGCCCCGCCTGCGGCACATTGAAATACAACGCTTTGGTGATTTGTGGAAGGTTGCGATCCAGATCGTCTTCCAGATATTTCAAAAATCTTTTGCGATCACAGGATTTGCTGCTGTAGTTGTAATTATCAAGTGCCATCGTCAACAGAGCGTTCACCACGCGGTTGATTTCAGCATTGGCCACCACCGCATTCTTGTCACGACGGGCGGAAAAGTTGTCAGGCTCTCCAGCAAAGACATTCCAGGAAAATAAGAAGACTAAAAAAAATGCCATTGGTTTTATTATCCAATGGCATCGTCATTTTGCCCAGTTTGTTGAAAGGCCCTAAACAGAATCAGACCTTGGTACTACGGCTAGGGCTGCTGGCCACGCTTTCCGGCCCACAGTTCAATTCCTTCAGGGGACAAAATCAGATTGAAGCGGTCCTCCATAGAGCTTTCAAAGGCCATCTCAAAGGACTGTGGGAACTCCTTCGTCGCCACAAAAGCCTTCACGCTGCGGCCTTGGATTTTCACGATCTCAGACGGCAGGAAACGGATGGTGCAAGTGGCTCTGACATCTTCGCGGGCGCACTCGATTTTTACACTTTCATCGGCACTCAGCCAGCGATAGCGGCCCTCAGCTCCCACGGCATCCATGAACTGCTGGATTCGCCCGTAAGCGCCACGCTCGTTCAGCAGAACGCCGACCTTTTCTGCGCGATGAAACACCGCCACCGAGTCCGCCGCGGCCTGGGCCCCTGCTCCTGCCAATAACATCAAAATCACAACCATCAATGCCTTCATACAGAGTCCTTTCATTTAGGTGACCTTACAGATCCACCTGAGGAATACGAGAAAAATCACTGAACCACATAAAAACCCGTCAGACACCATAGAATGCCCCGTCACAATCCTGACAGTTATGGTAATTTTGCCTATCAAGCCCCCACCGCTTTACACCGGCCCCTGGCTTCTTTATGTTCGGCCCATGCTTAGATATTTGATTTTATTGCTTTTGTTTACACCCACGATCGCTCAGGCCACCTGTGTGCCCAGCGATAATTCCTGTGAATTTTATGCCTGCAAAGAGCGCGAACACGCCTGTGGTAAAAAAGGATACTGGCAAGACTTCGGCTACCCCTACTGTGAGAAGTTCTTAGTGGACGAAGAACGGTTCTCTGCCCGTTCTCAGATCTGGCTTCAGGATGTGCGCTATTGTCTGCAGGAACGGGTCCAAGAGGTTTCTGAAGGCACAAGCTGCAAAAACCTTCATACGCAAGCGATGGACAGTCACGTCAGTTGTTATGTCGACACCGGCTTTTGCGATCTGACCTATATGGAGCAAGTCCGAATCTATTGGTATCTCAAGGGGGCTTTGCGCAGCAAGGACACCTGGCGCGAGGCTTATCTGCTGAAGCAGGCCTGTGCCAACAGATTCAACTAGGCTGAAGCTTACTCTGCCCGTCGCTCCCAGATAAACGACAGATCCTCTTCCCCCATCAGAACTTTCAGATACAAGCGACCGTTCATCTCCCGAAGGACGGTCCAGCTTTCAAAGCCCAAACGCATGTCAGAATCCTGAGAACACCAGGGTGCATTGTCAGGATGAACTTCAACCACCTTCTGATAAAGCTGATCCTGACTCAATGAGTACTGAGCCCGTCTTTCACAAAACCCCTGCTCCCCTTCGCGCCAGTAGCGCAAGGTGTTTTCAGTGTTAGAACTGAAGTGATAGACGATCTGCAACGCCGGATTCGGCGGCGGCAACTCTTGCCCCTGATACAGAAGACCCACAAAAATCCAAATTCCCAGCAGGCTCATAACCATCCTCGCTTGGAAAGAATCCCATTCACTTTTCGCGCGTCCTCCATCGACAGACCTTCAGCACAAACCTCTTTCAATGTGCCGCCAAAATCAGCGAAGTCACTGCCTGGCACCAGGCGATTCAAAACCGCCATGGAAAAATCCAGGCCCTTTTTAAAACCCAGTTGCTCAGAGATTTCCCACAAGGTGCCGCTGACAATTCCGGAATCGTGATACAATCCCCCATTTCGGTCCGCCACCGTAAGATCATTCAAGACGGTCCGGCGAAAAGGGGCTTTCTTGTAAGAGGCTTCGCCCATACGGGGACTTCCCAGTTGCATAGCTGTGAAATAGTCGGCAAAGCCCTCGTTCAGGGATCCACCTTCCCCTTCAAAGGGAAGTTTCGCCAGCACATCAATCACCGCGTGAGCACTTTCATGCACTACAATGGACGGATCGCGCGGAATGTTCTGATAGAATTCCCCGTCGCCCTGGCCCAAACGAATTTTCCCCTGGTAATAGAAGGCCGAATTGGTTTTTTCAGGATAGCCCACAAACACTTCGGCCTGCACCTGAAACGGCATTTTGAATCCCAAACGGTTTTGAAACCAGTTGAACGATTCATTCAAATATACAAACGCCTGCGCTTGATCAAAGCGATGGTCCTGCGTTGAAAACTTCAACGGACCTGCCACTTTGTCGATCTTGTCGGGGGCCTGCGAACTTACATACACCCAATGATTGGCCAGAGTGGGTTCCAGATAAAGACCTTTTAAGGGAACCTCTTGCACAGATCCCAACAAGGGGCCGCGCGGATACACCCAGGCGCTGGTATCAATAAACTGAGAACCCGCAGGCCTGATAGAGCGTACTTCCAGATTTTGATTCAACTTCAGTGTCCACATCTGGCCTTTGAGATCCATATAGTCCACCTGCCAGATGACTTCATAAAAACCACCTCGCTGGGTAATCACCGGAGTCACGCTTTGCGGGGGACGCTTGCGAAACAAAGGAAAAGCCGATTGAAGTTTCCGATGAATTCCTGAGGATTGCTCCGCGACAGAAGCCAAATCCAAGTGGGCAAAAGCGATCTCCGGTTTGACAGCACCGGCCCGGACACGCTTTAAAACACCATCGGTGGCAAGGATCTCTTTTTTGTAGGCAGATTCAACCACCAGCCCTTGATAAATCTGAGGTTGCAGACGAACCCATTCCCGAGCGGAGAGGTTCTTTTCTGCCGGAGCGAATTCGAAGCCCGCAAGCTGCGCAGTGATCTTAGTCTTGTCGCCCTCTTTCCAATCGTAAGTATAAAATGACGCCTTGGTGCAGCCGACAAAAATTAAGGAAAGTAAAATCAGGATTACGTGCATGGCAGCGATCCCTTCAAAAAAAAGAGGGCTTTAAAAAGCCCTCTTTTGGGTGCAAGTTCTTACTCGATCATCACTGATTTTTCGATGTAAGTGCCATCCCCATTTTCAAAGTGCAAAGTGTGTTTTCCCGGGGCAAAACGGCCCAGACGGACTTCTTTCTGGAAAGGAATCAGAACCATCAGGCACATGCCCGGGCTCACTGTCGCGATGGATTTGACACTATGATAGTAAGTGTCTTTGTGATCAATTTCAGCGCTCTTCCATTTGTAACAGCCATTTTGGAAGATGCCGTTCACCACAACATAAACATCAGATGCGGAATCAAAACCACCCGGAACATAAACACCACTGATGCCAATCTGAACATCTTTGGCCACACCCTGTTCCTGGGATGCCATTGCTGAAGAACCAAGACCTAACAAAGCTGCCATAATCAGAGAAACGAATTTCATAGTGACTCCTTGAACTCTGCCGGTCATCGGCAGGGACCCGTGCTTGGGTGATTGCACTGTATGCCCGCCAAAAAAAAACAAGCATGACCATGATCATGCTTGATTCTATGAGTTATAGGAATCCATCCCCCGAGTGGAGAGATTCATTTCAAATTAAGCTGCTTTCCAGCCTTCTTCGTCCATGTCAGAGTGCGAACTTGTCCCTGATGCCAGTTTGGCGACAGGTGCTTCAACGCCTCTGTCCCCGTACACAACATTGTTCAGCTCATCAACGACATTTTTCATAATGGCTGCCTGAGTATTGATCTCTTGAGCCGTGCCCGCGATTTCTTCAGAAGAAGCCGCATTGGACTGCACCGACTGATCCAGTTGGTTCATCGCTTTTGAAATCTGAGAAATACCTGTGGACTGCTCTTCGCTGGCCATGGAAATCTCGTTGTTCAAATCAGAAACCTTCTTCACAGACGTCACGATGGCCTTCAGCATTTCACCGGATTTGGCGGATTTGTGTGTTCCGCGCTCGATCTTTTCAACGGATTCCTTGATCAGACCCGTGATGTCTTTGGCCGCCGATGCAGATCTTTGCGCCAAAGTACGAACCGCTTCCGCAACCACGGCGAAACCTTTACCGTGTTCACCGGCACGTGCCGCCTCGACCGAGGCATTCAGGGCCAGCAAGTTTGTCTGGAAGGCGATATCATCAATCACGTTGATGATTTCTTCGATTTGTTTGGACGATGCTGAAATCTCATTCATGGAAGACAGCAACTCGCCCATCTCTTTTTCACCCTGAACCGCCGTTTCAGAAGACTGCGCGGAAAGCGCCGCCGCCTGTTTCGCATTGTCTGAATTCATTTTCACCATGGAAGTCATTTCTTCCAAAGCTGCCACCGTTTCTTCCAACGAAGCTGCGGAAGAACTTGAAGATTCAGAAAGGGACTGACCTGCAATGGACAACTGATGGATCGCAGAAGAAACCAGATCACCGGAGTTCTGCAATTTTTCAGCAAGACCGCTGACGGACTTGGAGATATAGCGCGCAATCATCATCACTGCCGCCAACAGCACAAAGATGCCGGTCAAAGAAATGATGATTTGAGTCCATACCGCCGCACTGGCTTCCGCCAAAACAGTCTTGGTCGGAGTTCTAACGATCAATGCCCAAGGCTCTTCTGTTGCGCCCACGTTCATTGGAGACACCACATACAGGTACTCAAGGCTGTCTTTCGGATCAACGCCGGTGATAACCAGTTCTTCACCTTTACTGATAGCCGCTTTGAATTTATCCGCTTCAAACGGGTATTCCGCCGCTTTGGTGATCAATGCTTCATCCGGATGGGAAACATAGTTCCCTTGGGCCGTCACCAGGAAGGCTTGTGAAGTTTCAAACGGCTTGATTCCCGCCGCTTTTTTCTGAAGGTCCTTCAGCGGCAGATCCACACCCGCCACGCCGACGAATTTACCATCAATCACGATAGGCACAACCGCAGAAGTCATCAACACCTGCACCCCATCAATTGGGTACAGATAAGGCTCCACCATGGTTTCTTTCAAACGCTGTTTTGGCACAAGATAATAGTCACCCTCACCCTGCTTGGCGTAACCCACCAGCGGCGTCAATGAGGACTTGCCCTTTTCCCAGTTCAGGTACGGAACAAAACGACCGGTTTCATCGTGGCCTTGCACAGACACGTATTCAGAGTCCTTGCCATCCCAGGCATTCGGCTCCCAGCCCGTCCATGTACCGATCACGAATTTGTTTTTTTCCAGAATCTCGCGCAAAGCTTCAGCGACCTGGGAGCGGCCGGTGTTACCGCGCTTTTTGAAGGACTCAAGAATGTGAGCCACGTTGCGGGAAATATCCAGGCCGCGTTCCACTTCCAAACGCATTTCCGTGGCATACGCCCTTCCCATGGCCACCGTCTTTTCCGTTGCGGCTTTTTCCGCATTGTCATGACTGTTGCGAGCCATCAGGAATGTCATCGTTCCCAACACCAGCAAGGCGATAAGAATGATCGGCACTGCCAGCTTCACCTGAATTGAATAGCTTTTTTTCATGGACGTCCCTTCTGACGAAAAAAGATCTGAGAATCTCTTCGGTCAAAAGGGCTCACATATTAATGGGACCTTAGATCAGCCTTTTTCCTGCTGGGCCAAGGTCTGATAGAACACCTCGACCAAAGCACGGCTGTCCGAGTTCTTCTTATAATAGAACATCAGATCGATTTCATAGTGCATGTCTTTGACGTACACCCGATTCAAACGGCCTGAACGCACCTGTTTCTTGATGGAGTGAGCCGGCAGGAACCCCCAGCCCAACCCCGCCTCGATCACGCGCTTCAAAGTTCCGACGTTGGATGATTCAAAGATCGAATTGACCTTCGCCCCTTGGGTCTGGATCTTTCCGTGCAGTTCACTGTAAAAAGCCGGGAACTCTTCAGTAAAATCCACCAGCGGGAAAGATCCCATGTCCTTCACCATGATTTGTTGGGGCATTTTTTCGTCTTTGCTTGAACCCACAAGCCACATTTCTTCTTTTAACAAGAAACGCTGCTCACTGCTTTCAAGCTCGGAAGCAAACTCGGTTTGGACATCCGGCAGAATCAGCACGTCGTACTGGCCTTTTTTGTATCCCTTGATCAGCTCTTCCCCACGATCGTACTCAATCTTCAGGGTCAGTTCCGGGTTGTGGCGCATCAGACGTCCCACAATGGGACTCATCACGTGCAAGCCCAAAGAGTTCAGTGTCCCAATTCGCAACTGTCCCTTCATTTGATTACCGATGGATTTAATCGCGATTTCAGCCTGTTGGGTCAGATGAATGATCTTCTTGGCATACTCATAAAGCACCTCCCCTTGAGGAGTGGCCTTGATTGAGCGCACGCCCCTTACCAGGAGCTCCACACCTAGATCTTCCTCCAGATTGCGAATCTGCTGAGACACCGCAGGTTGAGTCAGATAGAGCTTATCTGCCGCAGCAGTCATGCTCCCTTCGCTGATGACAGTCACAAAGGTGGTCAGCTGATAAAGGTTCTTCACAAGAAAATCTCCCTTTTGCTCTTTGATCCGAGAGGAAATTGTTATTATACTTGAACTTCAAACGCCTATTCCGGCAAAGCCGGAGTACCAATGGTCAACCAGCCGAGGTCTGCATGAAGTTACGTTTGTTCGCATCACTCGCCGTTATTCTACTCAGTTTTAGCGCCCATGCAAAAGTCTTTCGTAATGCTTATATAGCTTTCGAAATGCCGGAAACCTGGAAGTGCAACCTGGAACAAACCGAGTGGGTCTGCCGAAGCGAACAAACCAAGGAAGCCAAAGAGGCCATCATCATCCTGACCGCCAAAGAAGTCGGTCCGACGGACACCTTTGCGCTGTATGAGTCTCACCTGAATGCGCCGATCTCTGTGGCCCTGAAGGGTGGCGGCGCCTCTGAATCAAAAATTGTCTATAAATCCAAATCCGTTCAAATCAATGACCAGACCTGGATTGACTCTCTTCACTTGGGTTCTGAAGTTCCCAACTACTTCACCCGCTATCTGGCGACCATCAAAGACAAAATCGCCATCCTGATCACCTTCAGTGCTCATAAGCAGTACTATACCAAGTACAGCCAGGACTTCTTCAAGGCCGTGATGAGCTTGCGTGTGATCGCTTCCAAAAACCTTCTGGCAAAACCAGAGCTGGGCCCAATCCGCCCAGGATCTGAAACCCTGGGAGCACCGATCAGTTCCGCGATGCCGGCAGACATGCTTCAGGGCGAGGAAGAAGGCGGCAAAGGCAATAACAAAGCCCTGCTGCTGGGCGGAGCGGTTCTGCTGGCAGCCCTGGGAGCTTACATCTTCCTGAAAGCCCGCAAAAGAAAACGCTAAGAGTTCACTTAAAGACTTAAAACAAAAAAACCCGCTCTGTCTTCAGAGCGGGTTTTTTATTTGTACTGTTTGTTCTGTCTTATTTGATTCGCTCAATGGTCGGCTTGTACTTTTCAAACTGTGGAATGATCTTTTCATCCCCATAGACCAGAACCTTGAACTTCGCCGGTTCCACCGCTTTTTTGAAGGCGGCGTTGGCATCCTTCGGTTTGATGTTCCCGACTGTTTTATTATAGTCCGTCAGGTAATCCACCGGAATGCCATAAAAGTCCAAGGCCAGAAGGTTGTAAGCCAATCGGTCGGCCGTTTCAATGGCCCGTGGGAACTGCCCGATCAACTGGTTGCGACCCGCTGCCACTTCCTGTTCGGTGGCGCCACTGGAGGCAAAGTCAGAAACCACCTTCAGAGCCTCTTCCATGGTCTTTGCCGCCGTTTCATTTTTCGTAAACGTCGTCACATCGTAACTGCCGCGTTCTTTACGCACATCAAAGTAGGAATAGATCGAATAAGTCAGCCCCTGATCGTCACGCACTTTCTGATTCAGGCGGCTGGCAAAGCTGCCACCCACAGTCTCATTGGCCAGACGCAGGCGCAGGAAATCGTCATTTTTGCGGGCAATACCCAACTGCCCCATGCGAATCTGAGTCTGCTGCAGACCCTTTTTGACAATAAGTTTGACCTGCAGGGACTCATTTACTGGCGGCGCATCCACGGCCACTTCCGGAATAGTGCGTTTGGTCCACTTGCCGAAAACCTCCTGAATTCTGTTTTCAAAAGCCAGATCGAAGCTTCCCACCACTGCCAGGGAGGCATTGTTCGGACGATAGAATGTCAGATAATGCTTGATGATGTCCTGCTTGTTGATAGAACGCAAACCGTCGGGGGTGCCATTGGTATCCCGTCCATAGGGATGGCTGCCAAAAATAAACTGATCCATTTTTTCATCAGCAAACGAAGAAGGATTGTCGATCTTCTTTTGCAATGCCGCCAGCATCTGCGAACGCATACGCCCGATTTCAGCATCTTTAAATGCCGGATTCATCGCGACATCCGCAAACAGACTTAGTAAAGTGTCAGCACCGGCGGACAATGAATCGGCATACACCGTCGTCACGTCCGCTCCCGGGGAAACATCCACCGAAGAGCCCAACTGACCAAATTCATCCGCCAGCTTCAGGGCATCACGGCTTTGTGTTCCCTGCTCGAGCAAATAAGCTGTCAGCGCATTCAGGCCTGGCTTCTGAGACCCTTCCTGCATGCTGCCGGTTTTCATCATCAGGGTCAGACTGACCCGAGGCAACGAACTGTCATGAATGAAGAACACCTTCAGACCGTTTGAAAGTGTGATTTCCTTGTAGGGCTGAAGTTTGAAAGAACCATTCCCCTTGGTCACATAGCCATCAGATGGCGGCTTGCTGACCGTTTTTTTACCGGAACTGGAGCAGGAAACAACCGCAGTGCACACCAAAGGCAAAGTCAAAGCTAAGGCTAAATTTCTCATGTCTACTGTTCCTTTTTCACTTTGGGTTCAAGGGTGATGATCGAGCGCTGTGTTTGTTGGGTGTATTTGTCGGCCACTCGTTTAATGTCATCCGCTGTCACGGCCTGGTATTTTTCCAGATCTGTGAACAGGCTTTCATAGCTGCCAGTCACAATCTCGTTCACGGCCAGGGCGCGCGCTTTGCCGTCCATGGTTTTCAAAGAATCCACAAGATCCTTCATCACCTGGGTTTTGGCTTTTTCCAGCTCGGCTTCAGAAACTTTCTGATTACGCAGTTTCCAGATTTCGTTGTAGACGATATCCAAAGACTCCTGAGAGGTCTGGCCCGGCTTCAGGTTTACACCCACCGCGAACATACCTTCATCCTGCATGGCATAGTTATAGGCATAGGCTGAGGTGGCGGCCTGTTTCTGATACACCAGACGCTTGTGCAAACGGCTGGAAGTGCCATAGCCCAGAATGTTGGCCGCCAAATCAAGAGCATACATATCAGGCTGACCCTGCTTCGGGCTCTTGAAAGCAACCACGAACGAAGTGTTTTGAACGTCTTTGCGCAAAGTTGCGTTCTGCTGAACTTTCTGTGCAGGTTCGGAAGGGTATTTTCTTTCCGGCAAAGGACGGGACGGCAGTTTGCCATAGTATTTTTCAATCAGGCTTTTCACTTTGGAGGTATTGAAATCCCCCACCACCACCAGCACCGCATTGTTCGGCACATAGAAAGTGTTATAGAAGTAGCGAAGCTTTTCAGAATCATAAGCCTCGATGTCCTTCATATAGCCAATCACCGGCCATTTATAAGGATGCACTTTGAAGATCGTTCCCATCATCAACTCACGCAGCAGGCCCATGGGATTGTTGTCGACTCTCCAGCGGCGTTCTTCTTTCACGACTTCTTTTTCGCTTTTCAGATCTTCCGGGCTGATCAGCAGTGAACTCATGCGATCCACTTCCATGTCCATGACCAGCTCCAGCTTGGAGCTTGGCAGGTTTTCATAAAAGCCCGTGTAGTCATTGGTGGTGAATGCATTATTGGTGATGCCATTTTCGTGGAAGATACGGTCAAAGGACTTACCGTCATACTTCTTAGCACCCTTAAACATCATATGTTCCAGCATGTGTGCGGCCCCCGTCACTCCCGGGGATTCATCGCGGGAACCCACGCGATACCAGGTGTGATAGCTGACCATCGGAACGGCGTGGTCTTCCAAAAGAAGCACTGTCAGACCGTTTTCCAGCGTGAACTTTGTCACTGGCAGGGAAATCTTCATGTCGTTTTTCGGAGCCCATCCTTGAATGGTTCCGATAACGTCTTTTTCCGGAGCTTTCGGTGCAGGGGTTGGGTCCACGGCGTAAGCAGACAGGGACAGGCTCAGCCCCAGGAGCAAAGTTGAAATCCGTTTCATAGATGCTTCTTTCGTTGGTTATGCAATAGCCCCTAGTTTGAAACTGAGGGGCTATGAATACAACGACCTTGAGGACTTTTAAGACTTTTGGCAGATATTGCCGCAGGAACTACGGAATCAAACTATTGCACCTGATTATTGAACGACGAAGTCAGAGAAGAAAACATCCTTCACAACACCACGACGAAGAATACCATTCACTTCACCGGCAATCTTGTCTTTCAGGAACAGCTTGCCCTGAATGCTGTCGAGGTCTGAAAACGGTTTTTCATTGAGCAGGCGGACAATGCGGTCACGGGCTTTGGCGCGGTTTTCCGGCTCCATCACCTCTTCAAAACCCTCTTTACCCAGCATCTGCAGGTTGATCTCCAGACGGATGGTGCGCTTTGGCTCGCCGCCCAGATTCACCGTGAACTTATCCATGGTATAAACCAAAGGCGCCAGATCCGCTTCATCAGAAACAGAGGCCAGTTCGCGATCGGCATCTTCTTCGGTGATTTTGGGACTTTCCCATCCCATCGTCGAGGCATAGACCATGTAACCACCCGCGCCCATCACAGCCAAATTCAGGACTGCGAAGACAATCTGAAATAGCATGGCGGTATTCTTTGGTTTTGCAGACGTCTCTTGTGCTTCAGCCATTTGTAACCCTCTGTTCATTGAAACTATCGGTGAAACAGGCTTAGGTCTTAATATCAAAGGCCACTTTATTTACATTTTAATTACACGGAAAACGTTTAACCTCTGGACACCCGAGGACAGGCACTTGACAAGTTTAAGCCCTATTCGGGCATAATAGTATTTATGAGACTATTGCTCACGGGCTGTGCTTTATTTGCGTTGAGTCTGCCGGTTATGGCGGGCCCTGCTGTCGCGCCGTCTTCTCAAATTGAAACAGACCTGCTGCCTGCTTCCCTGCTTCAGATTTCTGAAACCGAAGCCTTTTCCCGCTATGTGTTCCTGGTGGATAAAGAGCAGCGCAAACTTTCTGTGTTTGAGCGCAATGGTGAATTGATTCAAAAAATCACCGAGTACCCTGCTGACATCGGCAAAATGGGTGGCAACAAAACCAAACGTGATGATCATAAAACTCCGGAAGGCATTTACTTCCTGCAAGAGCGTTTGAGCCAGCCAAAAATTCCGTTCAGTCTTTACGGGGCTTTGGCCTTCACGACGAACTATCCAAATCTTTTCGACAAACGCGAAAACAAAACCGGTTCCGGAATCTGGTTGCATGCGATTCCCGACTCGGTGCCTTTGACCCGCGGCTCTCGTGGCTGTGTCGTTGTTCGCAACGACGTGATCAAGAAGCTTGCGGACTATATCAAATTGGGTGAAACACCTATTTTGATTTTTGATCACGTGAACTATGTTTCCAAATCTGAACACGACAAGCGCCGCCAGGATCTAAGCCGCTTCGTGGAAAGCTGGAGACAGGCCTGGGAAAATCAGGACATTGAAAAATACCAGACCTTCTATGACGAAGGCTTCAAGGCTCCGGGCTTCAATTACAAGTCCTGGATGAGCCACAAAAAGAATCTGAAGTCCAAATACGAGTACATCAAAGTTCACCTGTCCCAACCGTACATCGTTCAACACAACGATCAGTTGCTGGTGAAAACTCTGCAGCGCTATGAATCCGACAAACACGTCGATTATGGTGTGAAGACAATCTATGCCCTCAAGTCCGGTGACACTTATAAAATCATCCGAGAAGAGTGGGCTCCGTTCAGTCAGCAGGAAGTGGCGGCCGCGATTGCTCGCGAAAACTCCATGACAGCTTCCTCCCAAAAAACCCAATAGCCGGTTCTAAAAACAAAAAAGCCACCCTTATCAGGTGGCTTTTTTTTATTTCGATCAGTTGAAACTATTTGTAACCCGCTTTTTTCATCAGCTCGATGCCTGCTGGCACAAGCTCAGAAACCGCATTTACGTTGGTCATGTCTTCAGCAAAACCACCGAACTCTTTCAGGATTGGCGCCATGTCGGCTTCTTTGCTGGCAGGGTACTGACTGAAACCACCAGCAACCGCTTCCTGAACCGGCTTGGAAACCATGAATTCAAGGAACGCATTGGCTGCCGCCGTATTTTTGGAGGACTTGGTGATACCGATACCCACACCGTTGATGTGCGCACCAACTTTGTCCTGCTCAAGGAAACGAACGCCCACTGGATAATTCACATCATCACGAACAATCGGCGCCAGATAGTACGTGTTGGCAACACCGATCGCGCAAGTGCCGTTGGCGATAGCCGCGATCACGTCACGGTCACCTTTCAAAGGCTCTACGGCAAAGTTTTTCACCCATGATTCAAGCAGCGCTGTTGCCTGGATTTCACCGAAGTGTTTGATGAAGTAAGCAGCCATTGCTTCGTTATAGCTGTTTTTGGAGGTTCTTACGCACAACTGACCTTTCCATTTAGGATCGCCCAGGTCCGCATAGGTTTTCAGATCTTCCGGATTCACTTTCTGGGTGTTGTACATCACCGTGCGTGCACGATAGAACAACAGGAACCAGTTCTTGTCGTCAGAGATCAAATGAGAAGGAACTTTTTCAGTCACACCCTGGGATGTGAAGGACTGCAGGAAACCTTTGCGGTTCGCCTCACCCATGTAAACGATGTCTTTATCCAGATAAAGATCCGCGCGGGAGTTCAAACCTTCAGTTTCAAGTTGTTTCAAAAGATCAGTCGAGGATGCAAACACCACTTCCACTTCAATGCCCGTGGCTTGAGTGAATGGTTGCAGGATTGGCGCAAGTCTTTCGCCGTCATAAGAGGAATAAAGTACCAACTTGTCAGTTTTAGCCTGAACGGACACAGCCGCCAACAGAGTCACGATTGCGCTCAAAATTCTCATCAGTTGCTCCTTTGAAATTTTGGACACAACTAAGGCATTCCACTGCAATCGTCAAATTTTTCAGGGAAATATCCGAACGAATCTCAGTACACTTTCAATGCGTTTTCGTTTAGGGAACTACGGCGGCTAACTACCCCGGAACCCAGTTCACACAGTAAAAACGACTGAAAGGCACATCATCAACCTGCACATCATTCTGCGGATGAACCAGCACAAGCTCATACACCATGTTTTTCTCCGGCACCAGATAGGCCCGAAATTGGGACCACGGAGAATCCACCACAATCTTTCCGGATGCCGAAACATACTTTTTCCAGCCGAAGTCTTTGGTCATGCGGTCGGCCTGGTAAAACATCAGACGGCTGCGCACGTTCTTCCCATCCACGGCCAAAGAGTAACGAAAGATCAGATTCGAATTTTTAAAATCGCCCCGGCATTGAAAGCTCTTTTCGGAAGCTTGGACGAGTGGAGCTGATAAAAGAACAATCAGAATAAAGAGCAGTCTCATAAGACTATTAGTGACCTGGAGACAGACTCGTGCAAGCAAAAGACCCGCAAAGGACAGGATAACGTTCCACGAACCCCTGAAACGCAAAAAGCACAACCCCAGGGTTGTGCTTTTTTAGATTTCACAAGAAGTGACGAAGCCTAGTGGTTGTCGTCGTCTTTTGTGTTTTTGCCGTCCATAGTGAACGTCTCAACGTTGTGAGAAAGATCTGGAAGTTGCTCAAGGTGCTTTTGCCATTCTTCTTTAGTCATCTCACCCGCGTTGATCTTGTTTTCAGTCATACGCTTGTCATACTTCAAATTTTTGTTAGCTTGAGCCAAAGACATAAATCCCCTTTTCGCAATCGAGCCCCCATTTATAGCCCAAAAAAAAGGCCCCGTAAAGGGGGCCGTTTGTTAGTTCCAGTATTTCGGAGGTTTTTCGTTCTTTTCGTTATTAACAACTAATCTCAGGTTCCGGCCCTTGCTCTTGGCCTTCTTTTTCCATTCATTCCGGTCAAACCAGCCCTTCATTTTAAGGCAGATAAAGCCGGCCACGATCCCGCCCAAGTGAGCCAGATAAGCCACTTCCCCGCCCGCGACGCTGGAAGTCATAAGGGAGGCCAACTGCACCAGACCCATCAAAGCCACGAAATACTTGGTCTTCATCGGGAACAGCATAAAGAAGTACACGATGCGCTCGCCGAAGATCATCCCCTGCGCCAGCAAAAGACCGAAGACCGCCCCCGAAGCCCCCACCACCGGCACAATCAGACCAGTTTGAGAACCCGTGATCAGGGCATAAACCCACACACCCAGGCAGTACAGGATCGCCGCGCCCACCCCGGCTACCAGATAGTAGATCAGGAAGAACTTGGAACCCCAGCGCTGCTCAAGCTCGGCTCCGAAGAACCACAGCATCAGCATATTAAACAGAATATGGGTCACCTGCATGGAGTGCAGGAACATGTATGTGAACGGCTGCCAGATATGGAAGTCGAACAGCACCTTACCCGGGAACAGGCCAAAGATGGACGTGAAAGGAACACGCAGGAAACCTTCCAAGATCACTTGGAAAACAAACCAGATAGCCACATTGATGATCAGCAGCCACTTCACCACCGGAGTCATGGGAGCTGTTTGGAAAGTCACGCCTCTATTCATATTTTCTTAAAATACTCCATACCTTCTCGTAGGTCTGCTCAAGACTTTCAACCAAGACCTTGGTCTCAGCAATCAACGGGAAGAAATTAAGGTCCCCGGTCCATCGGGGAATCACATGATAGTGCAAGTGCTCAGGAATCCCCGCCCCGGCCACCGCCCCGTGGTTCAAACCCACGTTAATGCCACCTGGCTGGTAAAGCTCATTCAAGGCCTGCATGGTCAGACGAATGACATTTTGCAGGTCATGGTATTCTTCATCAGAAAGTTTTAACAGATCCCCACAATGGCGTTTTGGCAAAACCAAAAGGTGCCCGCTGTTATAAGGGAACTTGTTCAGAACCACCATCGAGTGCTTGGATTTAAACACGCACAGGGTCTCAAAGCTGACTTTTTCCTCTGAAGCCCGGCAAAAAACACAGCCGTCGGGTTTGATCAGTTTACGCACGTATTTCATGCGGTCCGGACGGAACAAAACATCACGCTCCATCGGCCAGACATCCTTGCCGATCTGAATTTTACCATGAGCGGCCACGGGGGCCTTGATGGGCGCTTTTCTTTTCGCAGGGGTCTTTTTCGCGGATGTTTTTTTGCGCGCCTTTTTGGCTGCTGCCATGCTTACTCCGTGCTGTCAGTGAAATAGCTGGAGGTGCCTACCAGACGGTTTTCAACAAAGAAAACCGTCACACAATTCTTGCGCATCTCGAAGCCGATTTCAGTTTTGTTACCACCCGCAGGATTCAACAAAACCAGCTCTGTTTCAAGCTGCGGCGTCTCGCAGACCAAAGGTTTCAGTTCAAAAACAGTGACGGGAACGTAACCGCCCCCGCCCGTGATACCGACAAATTCAAATTTCTGGCCCGTTTTAAACACCACGCCCGGTGCAGGCTCCAGATCCGCGGTCAGATAGTAAATACCTTCCCAGCGGACATCAAACCAGGCTTGAGGCTGACGCGGATCCTGAGGATTCGCCCCGGCCAAAGCCGTACTAAGCACTGTCAGTAAAAACAGAGCCACATTCTTCACGGATTACTCCCAGTAACCCGGCATCAACATCAACGGCTGATTCAGATATTTCGCGCGCAGGATGTATTTCATCGCACCTTCCATATCCGCACCGAAAGATTTGCCTTTCAGAACATCGGCGAATTCCGCCATGCTGTTCAGGTCGTCTTCCGTGTCACCGCCACCAAGATCAAAGATGCTGACTTTCTTTTTTGGAACTTCAAAGACATCGTAATTGTCGCCCAGCTTGGCGATTTCCGCTGCCAGTTTCACAGCGTCGTCATAGTAACCAACTTTGTCGGCAAAGCCCACTTTCACAGCGGTGGCACCAGTGAACACGCGCCCATCGGCGTATTCAGCCACAACTTCCTCTTTCAGTTTGCGCTCTTCAGCCACAGTGCCTTTGAACTGCGCATAGACTTCGTCGATCATGCTTTGGAACAAGGATCTTTCATCTTCACGCATCGGGCGATATTCAGCCCCCGAGTCCTTGAATTTGCCCGAGGTGATGGAATAACGGGAAATCTTAGCCCAGTCGTACAGTTTTTCCAGATTCGCAAATTCCATGATCACACCGATGGATCCAACCAGCGCCCCTGGAGCCACGACGATCTTGTCGCAGGCCACGGCGGCATAGTAGGCACCACTGGCCATCACGCCTGTGCTGACACAGACAACCGGCTTTTTGATTTCATCACGAACGCGTTTGATTTCAGCGAACATTTCCTGGGAAGGCCCCACAGATCCGCCCGGAGAATTGATGCTGATCAGGATCGCTTTGACCTTGTCATCATCACGGTACTTTTTAAGATTTTTAATGAACTTCTTGCCGTTAAGAATAACGCCGTTCATTTCCAGATGCAGAATGGTGTTTTTGGCAGTGACACGTTTGTCTTCACTTCCGAAGAAGTCCCCGCTCATTTTCAACAAGGCACCCAGGCCTACGAACACCAAAAAGATAATCACCAGTTTTTTGAAAAAGCTGCCCTTCATACCAACGCTCCCGAACGGTTTGAAATAGGTCCCTTTCCAAATAAAAAAAGGGACCCTACTAGGGTCCCTCTTTAAAACTTGTCAGTCAATGCCGGGTCAGGGTCCAGTCGCGTCGTTTTGCAACGACTCGACCTTTCTCCTATTCACGACTATTGCTTGTCAGTTTTTACGTTTTTCAACTGGTCAGCAAACAAGTCACCGAAAGTGGACTTGGAAGTTGCAGTCGCTTTTTTAACGTAATCGTCAACATCCGCTTTTGCTTCGCGAAGTTTAACAAGTTTTGCAGACAAGCCGATCTTACGAGCGTCTTTGTCGATAGAGATAACTTCAGCTTTTACAGACTGACCTGGCTTGATGAATTCTTCAACAGAGTTGATTTTTTCAGTAGTCAGTTCAGAAATGTGGATCAAACCTTCGATATCGGATTCAAGCTCAACGAATGCACCGAAGTCAGCTGTTTTAGTGACTTTAACATCGTGTTGAGTGCCGATAGCGTATTTGTTCTCGATGTTTGACCAAGGGTCAGACTCAAGTTGTTTGATACCCAAAGAGAATCTTTCGTTCTCGATGTCCACGCCCAATACAACCGCGCGAACTTTTTGGCCTTTAGCATAAAGTTCATTTGGATGATTTACACGTTTAGTCCAAGAGAAGTCAGAGATGTGAACCAAACCGTCGATGCCTTCTTCGATGCCGATGAAGATACCGAAGTCAGTTACGGATTTCACTTCGCCTTCGATGATTGTACCTGGAGCGTATGATTCTTTCATTTCAACCCATGGGTTGGCCTGAAGTTGTTTCATACCCAAGCTGATGCGGCGGTTTTCAGTGTCTACTTCAAGAACCACTACTTCAACTTCTTGATCAACAGTCACGATCTGAGAAGGGTGTTTTACACGTTTAGTCCAGGACATTTCAGAAACGTGGATCAGACCTTCAATGCCTTCACCAAGCTCAACGAATGCACCGTACTCAGCCAAAGATACAACTTTGCCTTTCAGTTTAGTGCCTGGAGGGTAAGAAGCTTTTACGGATTCCCAAGGATCTGCGTGAAGCTGTTTCATGCCCAAAGATACGCGTTCTTTTTCTTTGTCATACTTAAGAACTTTAACTTGGATTTCGTCACCAACGTTCAACATCTCAGAAGGATGTTTTACGCGGCCCCAAGACATATCAGTGATGTGCAACAAACCGTCCATGCCACCAAGGTCGATGAACGCACCGTAGTCAGTGATGTTTTTAACAACACCAGTAACAACAGAACCTTCTGCCATAGTGTCAAGAGTTTGAGAGCGCAAGCTGTCACGTTCTTCTTCAAGAAGCGCGCGGCGGGAAAGAACGATGTTGCCACGTTTCTTGTTGAACTTGATAACTTTGAATTTGAACTTCTTGCCCAGGTATACGTCCATGTTGCGAACCGGACGCAGGTCGATTTGAGAACCTGGAAGGAATGCTTTAACGCCGATATCAACGCTCAAGCCGCCTTTAACTTTAGCAACAACAGTACCTTCGATAACTTCTTCGTTTTCTGCTGCTTTAGAGATGTCTGTCCAAGCACGAAGCATGTCTGCTTTGTCTTTGGAAAGAACGATCATGCCGTTTTCGTTTTCGATACGGTCGATCAAAACTTCTACTTTGTCTCCAGCTTTCACATCGCGTACGCCGTCAACAATACGGAATTCGTTGATCGCGATCAAACCTTCAGACTTGTAGTTGATATCAACAAGAACGTAGTCAGACTGAACTTCAACTACAGTACCTGTTACAACGTCGCCGACTTTGAAGTCTTGTTCTTTCATGGAAGCTTCGAATAGAGAGTCGAAGTCGCCACCTTTGTCAGCTTTCGCATTCAAAATGCCAGGATTTGCTGGAACCTTTGCGTCTTCAGCATCCAAGAAAGCAAGAACTTTCTGTTTCTCCAATGCGGCTTTGTTCAATTGTTTTGTCATATCGTTTTTTGTAAACCTCCCACGTAGTAAGACCTCTTGGATCCTACCCGTAACCTTTCTTCGCTCTTAAGGCGAATCACTGGTTTAGCGACCTAAGGGGTCGGAAGTCAAAGGTTTTACGCACGCCAGCGAGGTTTTCGTGGTCCTGTGTTATTTGAGGTAAACTTGGGACGCAAAAAAGGCCCTCGAAAGGGCCTCAAGTCGCATATATTTCAATACAGCTATTCCCGCTGAGACTGCCTGCAGGCTTGGATTTCACTGTCAAACCACTCTTCCTGCTTCTCATAAGAGGCTTTATAGCCTTCAAAGCGCTTCAGACGCTTATTCAGATCCTCTTCCCGCAGGGTGATCAGGGTGCCGGATTCATCCACTCCGGTCTGCCGGGCGAGCTTGTTTTCTTCTTCTGTCAGGATGTTTTTCGGAATCATGTCGACCTTGCCACCGGCTTGCGGGCTGGTCTCCATTTTACAGTCGCGCAGAACGCCGTACTTGCCCTTGTTTCCCAGATCACGGTTGCCATAGATGTTTTCCTCCATCGTATAGACATCCGTCTGCACCTCCTGAAGGTGCTGAATCAGATTCTTCTTTTCCTGCACGACATAGCTGTCATCGCGCTTGCCGACGGTTTCCTGCCCCATAAGCTGCGCGTCCTCAAGCTCGGTATCCAGCTTGTCTTTGGAGGAACAACCCACCAGGCTTGCGACCACAAGCCCCGCCAGCCAAATTGTTTTCATAATTCACCTCGCCCTTCCAGAATACCGTGCGGAACGAAAAAACCAGCTTGTACTTTTACAAGGCCCGCTGACAGCCCTGGTCCTGTCCTGATTTCATGGTCTGATTCGGAGGCAATCCCATGAAGTACCTGCTGTTTTTGCTGGGGCTGATCAGTGCGACCGCACAGGCCCGTTATGAAAAACACATCGACTCGGCCCTGGATTTTCTGGCGCACTATCAGACGACAGGCCGCGAAGGCTATGAGCCCGGTCAGTGGCGATCGCGGGTGACGTCCTATGTCCCCAGCGCGATCGGCGTGGGCAGGTTTGGTGTCGCTTACGATGAGCCCAGCGCCTTTTCAGCCGCCGCCACCTCCAACGTTCTGGCAGAGACCTATTTTTACAATCCCCGTCTTGGCAAGATCCCACCCATGGTACGCAAAACCGCCCTGGGGCTGGCCCCCTATCGCTGGGGAAACCTGTTTAATTTCTACCCACCCTCCAGTTTCAAAGGCGTTCCGACCCGCGGGCCGCGCAACATGTATCTGGCCCCGCAGTGGAAAGGTTTTGCCAACATCCCGCCGGACGCCGACACCACCTCGGTCACTCACACCTATTTGCATTTGCTAAAAAGCCTGGAGGCCGGCCAATCCCCGCGCCACAAGGCCGCGGCCCTGCCTGAAGAGGTGATCGACGCCTTTTCTTCAGCCCGCGACCTGTCCCGCCTTCCCCACACTTACAATGCCGCGCAACTGCACGTGAACACCGGGGCCTTCATGACGTGGCTGTGGGACGAAAAAGATCCGGACATGCCACGCAATATCTTTGCAGCCCCTCATCGAGGCACGCGGATTCCGTTCAACGTCAACGACGTCGACTGCGTCGTAAATGCCAATGTGCTGAAACTTCTGACCTACGCCAGGAAAACCGAAGGACCCGGTTATCAGGCCAGTTGCCGGCACCTGAACCGCGTTGTTGAAAAAAGACAGTTCTATTTCTGCGGAATGTACTATCCCAGCCGCTATGCTCTGCCCTATGCGATGGCTGCCACGATCAATGCCGGGGCTTCGTGTCTGGAGCCCTCGCGACAAAAGCTGCTGAACTATATTCTGGCCCTGCAACACAAAGACGGTTCCTGGCGAAACAGCTTTATGGCAAGGCCGGATTATGCCCATTCCACCGCCTGGGCACTGAACACATTGTTAATTCTAGGCGACCCCAAAAATGAATGGCATCGGGAGCGTGTGCGCCGGGGGGTGAATTTCCTGCTGTCGCAGGCCCAAAAAGATTCCACCGGAAAGCTGTTCTGGAGTGGTCAGGTGTTCTTTGCCGCCACATTTGTGGCAAGATTTCCGGTGGTGTGGAGGTCAACTGGTTACACCACGGCCCTGGCCGTGAAAGCCCTGACCCTGGCTGATTTGCGCTGGAATTAAGGTGGAGTGTCGTACAGATCCCGATAACTTTTCTTCATGTCCGGCGGAAGCTCCTGCATGAAGTACTTATAGATTTTGCCCTTCACATTTTTTTCACGCACGGCGCGGGTCAGATCTTTCAAAATCTGTTCGCCGCGCAGGGATTTTTCACAGGACGCCCACACCGAAATATGGTTGGGCATGTTTTTGACATTCAAAAATTTCAGCGCAGGCACGGCGATATTGTTGCGCTCGTAATCGGTTTTTTCCAGTGCGTAAGCCAAAACACCGTTGACCCGCTTTTTTTCCAGCATCAAAAAAAGATTTCCCATGGCACTGTCACCGACAATCTTTGTCGCATGCCCGCTGTGGGAAAGAATGTCATCAATCTGCTGGGTGTAGGCACGGCTTTGAATAACCCCCAGGCGAAATTTCCCGGTGGCCAGCAGCTCTTTTAAATCCACGTCCTTTTGATCATCCCGGATCCCCGGCGTGCCTTTGGCGTGCACCACCAGCCCCACAGGAAAAGCCCGCGCCAGTTCGTCGCCAAAAATCAGAAATTTTTCCCGCTCTTTGGTTTTTTGCAAAAGCACCGTGCAATACCCACCCTGCCCACTGAAAAGCTTTTCCGCCCGCGTGAACGACACCCGCACAAAACGGTGCGAATAGCCCGGCAAGGCCCGTTCTATTTCCTGATAAATGCTGGCAAAAGGTCCCTTAGCTTGTGAAATATCAACCATCATCCCCTCGCCTGAAAGCACCAAAAACGGAGGGAAATCATTCACGATCCACTGAATAGCAGGCTTCTGCGGCGGCGGTTCAATCGCCCCAGCAATTTGTGGCAAGAGCCACATTGAAAATAGAAAAAGAAAACGAAAGGTACTGTTCATAAAGTACCTAAAGATTATCAGCAACGGCTAAATCTTCCGAAGCTACCATCAAGAGAAACTGTCAAATTACTTGAGTGCCCGACAGACCAAGGTCGCTCAAAACGGTTCATATGCAAGGCGGAGACATGCCCTCGCAGCGCAGGCGTGCTCCAAGCACGTCGAAGCGAGAAGGCATGCCGACAACGCAGTCAGATGAGCCGTTTTCAGCGGCCGCCTTAGATTTTGTTTTTTACGTATTCTACGACGGCATCAACCACTTGATTCAGGTTGAGCGCAGTTGTGTCCACAACCAAAGCATCTTCTGGCACGGCCATCGGAGCCACTTTGCGAGTGGAATCTTGCAGGTCACGCTGCTGCTGGGCTTTCACCATGTCTTCATGGTCCAGACCCAACTCTGCCGCACGGCGGGCCGCACGGTGTTCACTGTTAGCAGTCAAATAAACCTTGGCTTCCGCAGAAGGGAATACCACGGTGCCACAATCGCGGCCTTCAGCCACCAGACCTTGAGGGCCGGCAGAACAGTTGCGTTGAGCATCCAATAGCGCCTTACGCACTTCCGGATAATGACTGACTTTACTTGCGAAATTGCCCACGTCTTCGTGAGCGATTTGGTCGGTGACGTCCTGGTCTTTGAAGAACACACGAGTGCGTTCATCATCCATCTTCACGCTCCATACCGGATCGTGAGTCAGATTGGCCAAAGTGGAAACGTCATCCAGATCAATTTGCAATTGAAGAGCGGCAAATGCCAAACCACGATAGAATGCACCCGTAGAAACCCACTGCCAGCCCAAACGACGAGCCAGCTCACGACTTACTGAAGATTTTCCGGAGGCCGCAGGGCCATCAATCGTAATTACCATTCCCATAATTCTCCAAAACTACAGCGGAGTGATTTCTTTTAAAACATCCGCCAAAGCTGACATAGCAGCTTCATTTTCATGATCGCGCCCTACACTCAAACGCAGATGCGTCTTGAACCCATAGTTCAATAGCGGTCTCATGATAATCCCACGACGTAACAAGGCTTCGTTCACCTTGGCGGCGTCGCGGAGAGTGTCAAACATGACAAAATTTCCCTGAGATGGAATGTACGGCAGGCCTAATTCTTCTAACTTCTTGTAGAAGTAATCAAGCCCTTTCCAGCAAATCTGCTGCGATCGCTCAATAAATTCTTTATCTTGCAGAGCCGCATTTGCAGCCACTTGCGCTAAATCGTTGACATTAAATGGTTTGCGCACACGGTTAAAGACCTCCACAACCTCGGGCGGCGCGATCATCGCCCCCAGGCGGAAACCCGCCAGGCCATAGATTTTGGAGAAAGTGCGAAGAACAATCAGGTTTTTATACTGTCCCATATAACCTTGTGCGGATGCATAGTCTTTGGCACGCACAAATTCGTTATAGGCCTCGTCGAAAATAATCATCACATCGTCGCGGTTACCGACTTTCTGAAGGAAAGCCTCCACTTCAGCTTTGGTCGCGTAGGTGCCGGTAGGATTGTTGGGATTAGAGACAAAAATCAAACGGATGTTTTTTTCCGGGTGTTTCAGGAAATAATCCGCAATCGCCGGCAGATCAAAGCGGTATCCTTCCGCCATTGGAACTTTGTGGATCACGGCACGGTTCGCCGGAGCGCTGACTTCATAGGCATTAAACGCTGCCGCAGATGTCAAAACGCCGTCATGGTGCTCACAGTAAATACGGCACAACAAATCAATCAGTTCGTCGCTGCCGTTGCCAATAGCAAGTTGTTTTGTCGGGAAGCCCCATTCTTTCGACAAAGTCTGCAAAAGCTCATAGTGGGATGGATCCGGATACAGGTGCTGATGATCCAAAGCCTGCTTCACAGCCGCCATGGCTTTCGGGCTGGGACCCAAAGGATTCTCGTTACTTGCGAGCTTGTAGACCGTTGTGAGCCCGTACTCACGTTGGGTCTCGGAAATCGGCTTTCCAGGTTTGTAGGGCACCAGATTCAAAATTTCGGGAGAAATCTTCACTTTAGAATCCTTTTCTTAGAGAGAATACTTTGCTATACCTGTCCGACTAAGACTTAACATTTTTAGAGTGTATAAGAGACAGCCTTTTCTTAGAGAGAATACTTTGCTATACCTGTCCGACTAAGACTTAACAACATTCCAGTGCAATTTCAATAGAGAGCGTTCGAAAATGCAAAACAGCCTCGTGCTCGGGGTGAGCGTCGGTGAATCTTTCGCCGAATTCTCACTCCTGTCAGACTCCAGTCCCCTTGCGCAAAAGAGAGTGTTTCACTCTCGTGAAAGCCTTAAATCCTCACTGTCCCAGTTCATCGCGCCCCATGGAAAAATCCAGAAGGCTTTCATCAGCCTGCGCGTTCCCAAAAAACTTTTGGACTACAAACTGAGTGGTGCTGTGGCTCACGTCAGCACCGAAGGACTGGAACACTGGCTGGATCTTTGCGGAACTCCGGCAGCGCTGACCAGCAAGGATCTGCAATTTGCCCTGCGTGAACGCGTGCGCGCGGACGGCAGTGTGGAAACCGCATTGCAAACCGAGGAACTGGAAGCCATTGCCGCAAAGCTTGAACTGATGAGCTGCAAAAAAGTCTGCCTGAACCTGTTGCACTCTGCGACCAATCCCGTGCACCTGAACGCGGCGACAAAATTCTTCGCCGAAAAAGGCATTGAAGTGTTTGCTCCGGCCAGCAGCGACAACCCTCACGAAGTCACTCGCTGGACTCAGAATGCCCTGAACGCCACTCTTTCCGGCGTTTTTGCGGACCTGAAAAAAGACGTGTATGCGGGCCTTGAGTCCGCGCTGGATAAAAAAGACATTCACTTCCTGGATGCCGGCGGTGAACTTTTCCAGGAGGAATCCGGAAAAGAAATCAGCAGCCAGTTTGCCGCTTCCACCGCCCTGGGGCTTTGGAACAAGTCCTTGGGGTCTGATGTTCTGTATCTGGGCCTTGAATACTTCACTTTGATTTCTCCGACCCGCTGGGCAGCCCAATGGAACAGTTGCTGGGGACCGGTGGAGCTACGCCACGTAAAAGTAAAAAATCTGGGCATTCAACCCACTTTGGGAATTGGTTTGAATGGCTTTGAGCGTTTTGACTTCCTGACTCAGGAAGAAGGCTGGGAACCGGGGCCGATGTTCCTGGGTCGCGGGCAAAAAATGAGTCTTTTGGATCTGTGGTCCGAAAATCCAAAGCTTTCCAAACTGGAAGGCCTGGAAGACCGTGTTTCCGCCCAGGGAATTCAGCGCTTTAAAACCTCCCTGCTGACTCTTTCCAAAATCAGCACGTTCAAAGACAATGACTTCAATCATCTGACCAAAGAACTGCAAAGCCTGTCCGTGCAAAGACTGGCGGTGGAATCCTTCCTGCAGCGTGATCAGCAAAAGTTATTGGTGACGGGTCCTTTGGCGGCGCTGTTTGCCAATATCTTCAAAAAAGATCCGCACACAACAGTGGCAGCTGATGAATTCTGTGAATCCGCAGCCACGGCCCTGTGGGGCATGAAAGCCCTGAAGGAGTCCAAATGAACTATCAAATCGAACTTCTGCATTCTTTGCTGAATCAATTCCTGGTGGGTGAATCCGCACTGATGACTTTGGACGGTGATGTCCTGGGTGTGCGCGGTCAGCAACCAGTGACCTATGGCACACTGACAACCGCGGCCGGCACTGCGGCGAAGTACCTGAAACTTCAGGAAGGCGACATCGCCCTTTTGAATGACCCTTACAGCGGCGGAAGCCTGTTGTCCGAGATGACTTTTGTCATGGCGGTTTCAGAGGATCTTCTGTGGGTTTCGCGCCGTCCTTTGGACACCCAGGTGAAAATCGTCAAATCCATCGAAGAAGAAGGCCTGCGCATTCCGCCGACACCCCTTCGTCAGAAAAACCAGTTGAATGAAATGATTCTGGCAGCCATGCAGGCCCATCCGGCCTGCCCCGCTGATTTCGTGCCTTGGCTGAAAGCCCAAGTGGCTGATCTGACCGCCGGCGCAAAAAAACTGGTGGATGCGATTGAGCTGACGGGTTTCACTGTGACCGGCGAGCTGATCGAAGACTATCTGCGCATCTCGAAGAAAGCGGCGACGAAAAAGATTTCTGAAAGCGCTTCGGGCGAAGCCCGCGTGGATGTGGTTTTGGACAGCGGTGAACTGCTGCGCCTGAATATGGAAATCCAGGATGGCAAGATCTCTTTGGATTTCAGCGGCACCACGGCGGCCAAAACAGTTTCCATGACTGAATCCGCGACCTATGGCGCCTGCTTCCATGCCCTGAGCCGTCATTACGGATTCACGGACCTGGCGAATTCCGGTTCATTCTCTGTTTTGCAAATCACCAAACCTTCCGGCTGCTGGCTGGTGGGTAAATATCCAGCGCCGACTTTCAAAGGGATGACCTGCGGGGTGGCGGCGTTACAGTCCGCAATTGAACTGGCGCTGGCACAAATTCACCACAAACAGGAATCCTCATTGGGCAGCCACTGTGCCCTGCAATTTGATCTTCAGTCCGGCAGCAAACATGCACTTTTGACTTTGCCAGGCGGTGAAGGCGCGAAAACGTCCCGTGACGGCGTCAGCGCGCATCTGGATACAATTTCTTTGGAACAACTGGAACGCGATTTCCCGATCAAGGTTCTGCGTGTGGATCAACGCCACTCTAACGGTGGCAAAGGCAAATTTAACGGCGGTCGTGGTGTGGTGATGAAGATCGAGGTGTGCGGAGACCTTTCCGCCACCTGGATGACCGACCTGACCTTGCATCGTCCCCGCCTGCTGAAAACCTGCAGCCATGGCGATCCAGCCGAAGTCACCCTGGAACAAGGTGAGGTGGCAAAATCACTTCCCGTTTTGGGACAGCAAAAATTTGCAGCTAAAGACATCCTGACACTTTGTTCAGGTTCTGGTGGCGGCTATGGTCGTGCAGAATAACAAAGGACTCTAGCGAGAGTCCTTTGTCGGTGATAACATATCAGGCATGAAACACCTTTTTATGTTTTTCGCAGCATTGGGTTTGTTAGTGGGCCTCAACTCTGAGGCCAAGACACCCCCGTCTGCCAAGAAAGGAAACACCGTGAGTACGTCTGAAGTGGCCTATCTGGCCGGCGGCTGTTTTTGGGGCATGGAAGATTTGTTGCGCAAACTTCCGGGCGTCACCCAAACGGAAGTTGGTTACATGGGCGGCGAAACTAAAAATGCGACCTACAATCTAGTAAAAACCGGCACGACTAATCATGCCGAAACCGTGAAGATCACCTTCAACCCGGAAAAGATCACCTATCAGGATCTGCTGCTTTACTTCTTCAAGATTCATGATCCGACGACGAACAACCGTCAAGGCAATGACATCGGCACCCAGTATCGCAGTGCCATTTTCTATACCTCTGATAAACAAAAAGATGAGGCAGAAATTGTAAGAGCTCGCGTGGACAAGTCAGGAGCCTGGAAAAGTCCCGTGGTTACTCAGATCATCAAAGCTGCCGATTTTTGGTCTGCGGAAGAGTATCATCAGGATTATTTACAAAAGAATCCAGGTGGATACACTTGTCACTTCGAACGTAAAATCGAATTTAAGCAGTAAAAGGTTACATATAAGAAAGGTCCTTCTTTTGTCCGTGCAACTTGTGGAACCGCACAGTATTGCATAAGGGTAAGTAAGGAGAGGGGCCTTATGCACCTGAGAGTTCAACAAGCACTTGTCGCATTGATTCTGTCAGCAACTGTCTTCGTGTCGGGGCACGCCCGTGCCGACGTGATCTCTTTCCGCTCTGATTTCTGGTGCCCTTACGTTTGCAATCCTGATTCTGAAACTCCCGGTTATATGGTGGAAATCGCCCGCACCGTTTTTGAAAAACACGGCCACAAGGTGCAGGTGAAACTTTCCAACTGGGTTCGCGCCATCAAAGACACCCGCAGCAACCGCGTGCAGGGCCTGATGGGTTGCAGTGTGGTGGATGCACCGGACTTTATCTATCCCAAGAAATCTTTGGGCATCATGAAAAATGCCTACTTCGTCCCTAAGAACTCCACTTGGACTTACAAAGGCCGCCCGTCTTTGCAGGGCATGAAAATCGGCGTGATCAATGGCTATACCTATGGTGACAGTGTCGACAACCTGATCCGCTCCCGCCATCGTTCTTTCATTCCGTTTTCCGGGGATCGCCCGCTGGAGCAGGTCATTCGCATGATGCAGGCCGGACGCCTGGATGGTTTTATCGAAAATCCGGTGGTGCTGCAGTACACGTCCGTGTCCGCCAAGATCACCATGGAAAATATGAAAGTTGCAGGCTGGGTTGAAAATCACGATCCGGCGCTTTACATCTCTTTTTCGCCGAACAATCCGAAGTCGCAGGAGTACGCAGAAATTCTGACTCGTGGGGTGGAGGAACTTCGCCGCAGCGGAGAGCTGCAGCGGATTCTTCAGAAGTACAACCTGAAGGACTGGGAACAGCCCTCAGGGATTTCATTAGGTGCTTTGGACAACCTTGGCTCCAGTTTCCTCAAGAGCCCGCTTAATCCGTTCAACATGTTCAATGCTCGTAGTCTCTAGAACGAAGTCGATGCGGGTTTCACGCAAGGAAAGCCCCTTCGACACACGGTCATGACGAACTTCCAGGATATTGGCTTTTTGGGAAGCAATCGCCTGGGTCAAACGGCTCAGATTCCCCGGCAGGTCATCCACGATCACGGACAATTCACACAGTCTTCCACGCAGAATCTGACCGCGGTCGATGATCTTGGAAACGATATTCAAATCGATGTTACCACCGCTGATAATCACGCAGGTCTTTTTACCTAGATCCAGGCCGCGGGACATGGCTGCGGCCATCGCGGCGGCACCGGACCCTTCGGCCACGGTTTTGGCTCTTTCCATCAGGAACACGATCGCTTCTGCGATTTCGTCATCACTGACGGTCACAACCTGATCGACATATTTGGAAATGAAATTATCCAGCATCACCTGCGACGGATTTTTGATCGCAATGCCGTCAGCAATCGTTGCCGCCCGTTTGATCTGGGACAGCGGCTGTTTGTTATAAAGATGCGCCATTCCCGGTGAACGGTCACTTTGCACGCCGATCACCCGGATTTTTGGATTGATGGCCTTCACCGCCAACGCCACACCACTGATCAGACCGCCCCCACCGATGGGAACAATCACCGTGTCCAGATCCGGAACCTTTTCCAGGATTTCGATCCCGATAGTTCCCTGACCTGCGATCACATGCGGATCCTGGTACGGATGAACAAAGGTATAGCCGTGTTCTTTTTCAAGTTTCTGAGCGTGCTCGAAAGCCTCGTCGTAAATTTCGCCCTTCAGCACAACATTGGCGCCGTAATCCCGGGTCGCAGAGGCTTTGCTGATCGAGGCTGTTTCCGGCATCACGATGGTGGATTTAACCCCGGCCAGTTTTGCTGAAAGTGCCACGCCCTGAGCGTGATTTCCGGCAGAGCTTGCCACCACACCACGGGCTTTTTCATCGGCCGTCAGATTCGAGATCTTGTTATAGGCCCCGCGGAATTTAAAACTGCCCGTGCGCTGAGTGTTTTCAAACTTCAGATACACTTCGCTTTTAAGCAGGTTGCTGGCACTGATGGAATGGCTCATTTCTGTGGGACAGATGATGTCTTTCAGAAGTTCACGGGCTTTTTGGATGTCTGCAAAGCTGACTTTCATTTTGGATCAGGACTCCCAATACACAGTTAATCCCCACACCGGAGGATACTCTTTATGGGGCAAACGATCGGACGACACCCTTACTCCAAGGCTGGAGTAAAAATTCGAATCGGTCATGCCCATGGCCCTACTCTCGTCGAAAAAATAGAAGGGTGCAAGGTGCTTTCCACAGCATTCACAGGTCGTCACAAGCTCCCCGTCAGCCGAGTTTACGGTGTCGCAGCGGTGGCAGCGACGAAAGTGTGTAGAGTCCGACATACGTGCTCCTTTGAAAGATTCATTCATCTTAGGCCCGTCCACAGACCCCAGCAAGGGGCGGTCTCAATTTAAGCTATTGAAATGACGTCACAAAATGACTAATGACTTTTCGCGTTATGCGCAATTTGAGGCCGTTTACAAGCATCCCGAGGCTGTGTCGCGAAGTCGCCCCAATTCTGGACTGCAAAGGCACCAAGGGAATTTGCGCGCGTCTGTTAGACAAGCATGCGAAAGAACGATATTTTAATCGGACTGTTGAAAGGGTCCCTATGAAAACCACACTCGTAAAATCGCTATTCAGAGAAACAGAAAAGCATCTGGACAAAGAAGTCTATCTTTCCGGATGGGTTCGCAAAATCCGCGACCAAAAGAATTTCGGCTTCATCGAACTGAATGACGGCACCTTCTTCAAAGGTGTGCAGGTGGTTTTTGATACTCATCTGGCAAACTTCGCTGACGTTGCAGCTCTTTCCATCTCCAGCTCGGTACTGGTGACTGGCAAGGTTGTAAAATCCCAGGGCGCGGGTCAAACATTTGAAGTCATGGCTTCCAAAATCGAGATCGTGCAAAAAGCCGATCTGGAATACCCGCTGCAAAACAAACGTCACAGCATGGAATTCCTGCGCGAGATCGCACACCTTCGCCCGCGCACCAACACCTTCAGCGCGGTCTTCCGCGTGCGCTCTGTTTTGGCTTACGCAATTCACAAGTTCTTCAACGAACAGAACTTTGTGTACGTGAACACGCCGATCATCACCGGCTCTGATGCGGAAGGTGCGGGCGAGATGTTCCGCGTGACCACACTGAAACTGGACAAACCACCGCGCAAAGAAGACGGCAGCATTGACGCCAGCCAGGACTTCTTCGGCAAGGAAACCAACCTGACTGTGTCCGGTCAGTTGAACGGTGAAACTTTCTGTGCGGCTTTCCGCAACATTTACACGTTCGGCCCGACATTCCGTGCGGAAAACTCCAACACCTCCCGCCACGCGGCCGAGTTCTGGATGATCGAACCCGAGATCGCCTTTGCTGATTTGACGGCGAACATGGAACTGGCGGAAGACATGATCAAGTACATCATCCGCTACGTGATGGAGCAATGCCCGGAAGAAATGGAGTTCTTCAACCAGTTCATCGAAAAAGGCCTGTTCGACAAACTGAACAACGTCCTGAACAACAACTTTGCGCGCGTGACTTACACCGAAGCCATCGAGATCCTGCAAAAATGCGGGAAGAAATTCGAGTATCCGGTTCAGTGGGGCATCGACATGCAGTCTGAACATGAACGTTACCTGGCTGAAGAGCACTTCAAAAAGCCGGTGTTTGTGACGGATTATCCGAAGGACATCAAGGCTTTCTATATGAAGCTGAACGAAGACGGCAAAACTGTTCGCGCCATGGACTTGCTGGCTCCGGGCATTGGCGAAATCATTGGCGGATCCCAGCGTGAAGACAATCTGGAAAAACTGGAATCCCGCATGAAGCAAGTGGGCCTGCATCCGGAAGAGTATTCCTTCTATACGGATCTGCGCCGCTATGGCAGCTTCCCGCACGCGGGCTACGGCCTGGGCTTCGAGCGCATGCTGATGTACGTGACTGGAATGGGAAATATCCGCGACGTGATTCCGTTCCCGCGCACACCGAAGAACGCTTTGTTCTAGTAACTTTCAAAGGGGATCACCGGATCCCCTTTTTTATTTCTGTTTCGGATCGGGAAACCGCCCCTGAAAATCTTCTTTACGATTTCATCCACCCTGACAGTGGAAGCCCCCTCAGCCTCACCACAATCAACTTATACGCGGTACAAATATTGAAGCCTTCCTCAAGAGCCACACATTCAACTTCAGGAAAGGTATCTCAGAGTAAGACAGCATGACCGCAACACTTCGCACGTACTTTCATTAACAATGAGTGATTTAGGCAGGACCTTCGCCCGGTTTGCGATGCAAACGCTTCACCTTTTGGACAGAAGACCGAAGAGCCCCTAAGGAGTATCAATTTGAATTTATTGAGTCGAGCACTGCGCATCACTGTAGCCCTGATTCTGAGCGGAAGCTCAGCGCTGGCCGATATTCCTCAAGAGCTGCAGGATGTGGTCTTCTCTGGAGACCTGAATGCCCGCTCCTCGGTTGATTTCCGCGGCAAAGCCAAAAACCTGGTGTCCGTGGTTCCCAAAGATTCTGAAGGCACCGTTTTGGAAACCCGCAAACTGAAGCGCACCGGTTCGTATGGTGTCAAGGTCCGCATCACAAAAGTGGGCGGCGGTAAAACTAAAACCAAAGAAGGCGATGAGGTCTGGGTTTATTTCTCTCAGAAAGATCCATGGCTGGCCTTTAAAGACAAAGACGGTTCCGAGGTGCAGGATCCTGAAGTTGCACTGACTTCCCGTGCGATTCGCGATGGGGAAGGCATGCCGGTGGAAGGAACTGAAGCCCGCCCGACTCTGCCGACCAAAGAAAGTGTCAAAGCCAATCAGATGCCGGAAGTGGATCCGAACCTGGCCAAGAACAAAGATCCTCGTCAAACCGAGGGTGGCTTTATCACGACTTGTAAAGACTGCTCCACGACCAAACCCAGTGAAACTGCACAACGCAATCTGCAGAACCTGGATGACGTCCGCAAAGAAGTCAGCCGGTCTTCAAGCACGTCGATTCCCAAGAACCCTGCGGCCGGCAAGTGGTCCGATGATCCAATGATCATGGGTTATTCTGAAGGCAAAGAAGTCAAAAACACCATTCGTTACGGGATGAGAAACAAACGCTCCCGTTCTACAAGTTACTGTTACCGCTATGTCAAACGTGCCCTTATGGGTGGTGACATGATTGATCGTTATCCACCTGGAGGCCATGCCCGCGATGCGGTCCGTGACCTTAAAGCCCAGGGCATGATCAATCTGATGGACAATCCCAAGTACCGCAACATGATCAAAAGTCCTGCGGATGTTCCAAAAGGCGCAGTGATCGTCTATCATAATGGTACCAAAGAATCCGGTGACGTTCAGATCAAGACGGACTGGGGTGATAACGGTGGATTTGTCAGTGATTTCTATTCCAACAATTCATTCCTAAGCTCTCCTAAAGCGCGTCGTTACGCGAAACAGGGTAAGCCGTACCGAATGATCGGCGTGATGATCAAACCGTAAGAAGGGAAAGTACAATGAGAAAATTCGCACTTATTGCCATCCTTTGTTCCTTCTGCGCAGCCCCTGCAATGGCGGCTGATGCGGTGACTGCTGAAGTGTCAAAACTGCAGGCTTTGAAGCTTGAAACCGTCAAAACAGCGGACGAAAACACCAAACTGACTGAAGCCGACATGAAGGCGCAGGATGAAGTGTTTGAGGCTCTGGAAGGCGCGGTGCAAGCGGCCGTCAAAAAAACCACACCCGAACTGGATGCCGAGATCCTGCGTGTGACTGTGGAAATGCTGAAAAAAGATCCGACTCAGTTCGCCGGCGAACTTGTGCTGCCACTGTATGAGAAAAATAAAAAAAGCTTCCTCGAATCACTGAAGAAGCTTTCCCCGTCTGACGCCAAACTGGTTGAAGACGCCGTCAAAGCAGCCGCGCGCCAAAAGCGCTACGGCAACGGATAAGTCCTAAACGGAAGCAATCTCGCTGAAAGACTTTGCTTCCAAAGATGCTCCCCCGACCAGGAAACCATTCACGTGCGGTTGTTTGATCAAACCCGCCGCATTGTCCGGCTTTACGCTGCCACCATAAAGAATCGGTGCCGTTTCAAAACCCAGTGCTTTTAGAATATTGAAAACGTCGGTGTGAGTTTCCGCCACCTGTTCCGGCGTCGCCACCTTCCCCGTGCCGATTGCCCAAACCGGCTCGTAGGCAATGACCACAGGTTTGGATTTGTCGGCCTTCGCCAGACCCAGATTCAGTTGAGTTTCCAGAACACGGAAAGTTTTTGCAGACTCGCGCTCTTGCAGGGTTTCACCAATGCACAACATCGGTGTCAGGCCCAGGCTTTGAACGAAAGCGACTTTGTCTGCCACCAGGGCATCGCCTTCACCAAAGATCGCACGGCGTTCGCTGTGACCGATCAATACGTAGCTGCCGCCCAGATCCTTTACCACTTGCGCAGAGTTTTCGCCGGTGAAAGCACCTTGTGCCTGAAAATAACAGTTCTGCGCACCAAACTTGATGCTGGAACCTTTCAAAGATTCACTGGCGGCTTCCAAAGAAATCGCCGAAGGGAAAAAGACCACTTCCCCCGTTGCTTTCCCCGCCAGTTCCTTGAACTGAGCAAAAAACTCACGCGTTTCTTTTGGAGATTTAAAAAGCTTCCAGTTAGCAGCAAAAATCTTTTTCATCGTTTCGGTCCTTAAAAGAAAAAAGGCCCTTCATAACGAAGGACCTTTCAAATTTAGCAAAAATTCTGAGGTCAGCGCACTACGCGCCGGGCCTTAGCGAATTCTGGTGCGTAGGATTTCAAGACCCGGCAACTTATCGCCCTGAAGATATTCAAGGGATGCGCCGCCACCTGTTGAGATGTGAGTCATCTTCCCAGCAAAGCCGGAAGCATCCGCCGCCGCTGCAGAGTCACCACCACCCACGATTTTAACTGCGTTGCTTTCAGCAATGGCTGCTGCCACACCGAAAGTGCCTTTTGCGAAGGCCGGATTTTCAAAGATGCCCATAGGGCCGTTCCAGAAAATAGTGCCCGCTTCACGCAAAGCCGCAGAGAAGTTCTTGATGGATTTAGGACCGATATCCACACCCAGCTCGTCTTCTGCGATCGCCACATCATTGGTCACATGCGCGTGCGCTGTGTCCGTGATGCCTTTGGTCGCCACATGATCCACCGGCAACAAAATGGTTTTGTTGCGGGCTTCAATACGCTCGATCATTTCTTTGGCGTATTTCAACTTGTCATTTTCAACCAAAGACTTACCGACTGGCAGTCCCTGAGCTTTCAGGAAAGTGTACGCCATCGCGCCACCCACGATGAAACCGTCAACAACGTCCATCAGGCGTTCGATAACTGCGATCTTGTCTGAAACCTTCGCACCACCCATCACCGCGATGTACGGGCGTTTTGGGTTTTGCAGCAGGGAATCCAGCATCGTGATTTCCTTTTCAATCAGGAAGCCGATACCTTTGTCCTTCATCACTGAAGGCAAAGCATGAATGGTCGCGTGGGCGCGGTGAGAAGCACCAAAAGCGTCGTTGATGTAAACGTCGCAGTAGTTGGCGATCTTTTGCGCGAACTCGATGGAATCTTTTGTCTCCCCTTCTTCGAAACGCACGTTTTCAAGAAGGATCAACTGATTTGGTTTCAGAGAAGGCAAAAGGTGTTTTGGAGCGTCAGAGTCCGGTTCTTCCACCAGAATCACTTCCGCATTCAAAAGATCCTGCAGGCGCTTTGCCACAGGCTCCAAAGAAAACTCTGTGTCGTCTTTGGATTTGGGACGACCCAGGTGGGAAGCCATAACCAGCTTCGCTCCTTGTTCCATGCAATACTTGATTGTCGGCAAAGATGCCGTGATGCGGTTTTCGTCCGTGATCTTGCCGTTCTCCATTGGAACGTTCAAATCCAAGCGCAGGAAAACAACTTTCCCTGCCAACTCGAAATCACGAACTGTCTTGATGCCTTTAAGACCGTTAGCCATGAATTAAAGACCTTTCTTCTGCATGTGCAAGGCAACGTCCACCATGCGGTTGGAGAAGCCAGTTTCATTGTCGTACCAGGAAAGAACTTTCACCATGCGCGGGCCCACAACCATGGTTGTTGCCAGATCGACGATGGAAGAATGTTTGTTGCCGTTGAAGTCCACGCTGACAAGCTCGTTGTGTTCTACTGCCAGAACACCTTTCATCGCGCCTTCAGAAGCTTTGATCAAAGCTTCGTTCACGGATTCACGGGTTACGTCTTTCTTTGCAGTGAATGTGAAATCCACCAAAGAAACGTTCGGAGTCGGAACACGCACGGAGATACCGTCGATCAGACCTTTCAGCTCTGGCAACACCAGGCCCACGTTTTTCGCAGCCCCGGTTGTTGTCGGGATCATGCTGACCGCCGCAGCACGGGCACGGCGCAAATCACTGTGAGGAGCATCCAGGATCTTCTGGTCATTCGTGTAAGAGTGAACAGTCATCATCGTACCGTGTTCGATACCGAAGGTGTCGTTCAGAACTTTCGCCAAAGGCGCCAGGCAGTTTGTCGTGCAGGACGCGTTAGAAACCACAACGTGCTTGGATGGATCGTAAGATTCGTGGTTGATACCGTACACCATTGTGATGTCCGCACCTTTTTCAGCAGGGCCGGAAACCAAAACGCGTTTTGCACCAGCAGAAATGTGCTGCATGAAATCTTCGCGTTTTTTGAATGCGCCAGTGCACTCAAGAACAAGGTCCACGCCCAGATCCTTCCAAGGAACTTCGGCGGGATTGCGGGTTTTGGAAACAGCGATTTTTTTACCGTTTACGATCAGGTTGTGACCTTCGGTCGAAACGTCAGCGTTGAACACGCCGTGGGCAGAGTCGTATTTCAGCAAGTGAGCATCACCTTCGATGCTGTCCAGAGAATTGATTCCGACGATATCGAATTTTTCAAAACCCGCGCGGAAAAGAACACGACCAATACGACCAAAACCGTTGATACCAACACGCAACTTAGACATGAGTGAGCTCCTTGTTTTAAACCCACTCAATATCGGCTTTTGGAGACTAAAAAGCCAGTCTAGACACTGTTAGTCATAGACTGGCTTTTAGTGAAAATTACTTAAAATTTCCGCTCTCAGGGCCGCCTTGGGCGGCACTGATGTTTTTTAGTAACGGCTGACTGTCAGGGAAGGACGGTCTTCGCTGGAAATCGCCTTCACAAGTACGTCGGCAACGCCACCCATGGACTCAGCACGGATGTCGATGACCTGAACGCGCTCACGCAGGTTCAAGTTCTCGGAAATCGCCGTATCACCCGCATAAACTGTGCCCGTGTTGGTCAGCTCACGAACCTGGATGCGACGGTTGGATTCTGTATACACAGTCGTGTCGTGGATTTTAACACCCGCAGCCAAGCCACGGATCTCGATACGATCCAAAGCAATTGGGTAGCGCAGGGTCACACGGAACCACTCACCACCCGTGCGGCGGGTGATTTGGCTGATCTGAGCCGTGCCTTCATAACCGTAGCCATACTGACCACCCGGAGCTGGAGGAGGAGTTGGGCGAGTCGGAGCCGGAGTCGGGCGGATTGGTTCGTTGTTATGACGACCACCACCACCGTTGCCACGGCCGTTGAAGCGAACTTCCGTTTCTTTTACTTCATACCAGGAACCATCACGGCGGGAGCACGCATAGCCGCGGGTTTCTTCGGTACGGTCACGCAGATAGATGATGGACGTGTATTCACGGCAGTATTCGCCCGTGCGGTTGTTGTAACCTTCACGAGTGGAAGTGAAGCTTCCGCGAGCACCCGTGCGGGAACCATAATGACGACCATCCCAATCACGACGGCTGCCCAGGTTGTCCTGCAAAGAGCGTCTTTGTGCTTCTGCCAGAGCCTGACGATCAGCTTCATCCAAGTCCTTGCCGACTTTGGAGCCAATCAATGTTCCAGCTACAGCTCCGATAATGATAGCTGCTTTGTTGCCGTTCCCTTTACCGATTTGCGTACCGATACCGCCACCGATGATACCACCAATGATACCGCCGATAACTTCCTTATTCGCAAACGCAGGGCTTGTATATTGTACAAGGGAAGCGACAATTACTGATCCTAGAACGAGGTTCTTTTTCATAAAGTCTCCTTAAAAGACTGATTAGTGAATCCGTTGACCCTATATCCAAACTTTGTGCCAAGAAAACCAGTGTCAAAAGGGAACCGAAATTCCCTTAAAACCATTTTAACGAGCCGCGATCTCTTTCATCGCAGCAAAGTGATTGTAAAGAAGCGAATTGTACGAATACGCGTTCTTGCGACCGTCAAAGTGCTTCACCAGATCAAAGCGCTGCAAGCTGCTCATATGAGGCACCAGACGGCGCAGACTTCCTTGAGACAACTCGACACCTTTGCGGATGATGGCAGCGTAAGAATTATACCCTACAGAATTGTATGAATAGGAATTCATCTTTCTGTGGTTTTCATCCAGTTCCTCATCGATCTTAACAAAGGTCTTGTCCAAGCGACGAACTTCCTGCTCATAGAAGTTCGGGGCCGCAGCATAAACCTGCTGAGCCATCTTGCTGTAGGCGTTGTATGGAACCGAATTGTAGGAGTAGGTGTTCATTTTCCCGACATACTCATCCCCGCGAGCCAGCAACTGAGCTGTGGTTCTGATGTCACAATCCAACGCCAGTTTAAGACCGTTTTCCATCGCGCCGAAGATCGCTCTTCCCACCTCAGAGTACGCATTGTACTGAGTGGAGTTGTACGACTGCTGATTCATTTTCTGGAAGTAAAGGGCGCCCAAAACCTCCAGTTTTTCCATCTTGGTTTCTTTGGCTTCATTGCTTTTTGCGATCTGAACCATTCTGGCCGCTGTTGCTTTCAGCTCACGGTCGGCCATGTTGTATTCCACGGAATTGTAGCTGGCTGCATTCTTTCGGCGCGACCAAGCATCCATTTCCACATCCTGTTGCTCCAGACTGCGAGTCACATCGGCACGGCGAGCGCACGCATAGTTGCCACCACCATGACCACCATTATTGCCACCGCCATTGTGCCCGCCGTTGTGACCGCCATTGCCGTTGCCACCCGGTTGTTGCGGCACATTCCCCAGAACCAGTTGCGGACGGCTGTCCGTGGAAAGAGCCGTGACACGAATATCGGCATATCCACCATAGGATTCAGCCAGGATGTCGATAGCCACGATGCGGGAACGCAGGTTCAGATTTTCAGAAACCGCGCGGGAACCCACACCGAACACCGCTGTGTTGCGGAATTCACGGATGGAAACACGCTGGCCGTCTTCAGTGATCACACTGGCATCGTGAATTTTCAAACGCATTGCCAACGCCGCCACTTCAATGCGCTCCAAAGAAACCGCACGACGCAGACTGATGCGATACCACTCCCCGCCTGAACGACGGGTCACACCCTGAATCTCAAGAGTGCCTTCCTGAAGATACTGACCCGGAGGAGGTGGTGGCATCGGCGGAGCCTCGGGATAACGACCCGGGCGGTTGTCATTGTGTTGTGCCATCGCAGGGTGTGCCGCCTGCAGTACTGCTGCAGCAGCCAACATCCCAAGGATCAGTTTCTTTTTCATAACAATCTCCGAAATTGCAAATATTGATATTACTGGTTTTAACTTAAAATCTTCTTATTTGGACAGACGAGAAACATCTGTGTAGCTCGCATCACTGTAACCATCGTATTTCACCAGGGCATAACCGTTGGTGTAAACCGAACGAACCGTGCCGGCGTACTGGCCGTTCAGGATCACCCGATTGCCAGTGCAGATGTTTTTATGACAATCCGCCTGACGTCCCAAACGATCCACTTTGATGAAGCTCAGGTCACTGTAACCATCAAACTTGATAGAGGCCGTGCCATCAGCAAACACCTCGCGCACGGTTCCGACATAATAGCCCGAACCGTTATTGAACAGCACGCGAGTGCCGCCGCTGTAACCCTTCACAGAAGACACCACTTTCACCAGACGCGAAGTCTTGATGAAGCTGTATTCACTGTAACCTTCAAATTTGATTTTCGCGGTGCCATCAGCATAAATTTCAGTGACACGGCCCAGATAATTTCCGCTGCCATTATCGAACATGACTCGCGTGTCCACACAAATATCGCTGGCGCAACTCTGTCCTTTCATCAATCTTTTATGGTCAAGGAAGCTCAGGTCGCTATATCCGTCAAACTTGATGGAAACCATTCCGTTTACAAACGTCTCGCGCACAGTACCCGCATAGTAACCGCTGCCATTATTGAAGATGATTCTTTCACCCACACAAACAGATCCCGCACACTGCGCGGACTTGGTCAGTTTTGTCGATTTGATGAAAGATGGATCGCTGTAGCCTGGGAACTTCACCTGACGAACGCCGTTGGCGAAAACCATGCTGATCATACCCACATACTGATTTCCATTATCGAACAGAACGCGGTCACCGACACACTGGCTGGCCTGGCAGTTCATTGAGCGTGCAAGGTCTTTCAGGTCCAGAATAGAATCCTGGCTGTAACCCGGGAAGCTCACGCGGGCTTTACCGGACACGAAGATCTCTTTCACTGTGCCGACATAGCTCGTGCCGTTGTCAAACAGAACCCTATCACCCACAGCAATAGCCGTGGATTCTTGAGTGCGACCCGGAGCCGGAGGAGCTGTCGGCGTCACTGGTTGCGCAACTGCCGGCCCCTGCGCCGTCATACGTGGTACACCCAGATCAGAAACCGCTTTCACGCTCAATTCACTGATACCACCATAGGACTCAGCGCGGATTTCGATTGCAGTCACTTTCTGGTTCAAATTCAGATTGCCGGAAGACGCCGTGGCGTTGATATCCAAAACAGCGGCGTTACGGTACTCGCGAACATCCGAGCGCTGGCCATTTGCCAGAATCAAAGTCACCTCGTGAATTTTCACGCGGGCATTACGCCCTTTGATTTCCATATTTTGCAAAGTCAAAGCCTCTGCCAGAGTGATCTTGCGGATCTCACCGTCTTTCTTACGGGAAATCTCGCGCACCTGAACCTCGCCCGTGTACTGGCGCTGCACGGTGGACGTGGCAGTTGAAGACGTCGTCGTGGTCGTTGTATCTGTCCCTTGCTCTTTCGGTGGCTGCGGGAATTCCATGCCGCCACCGACATCATCAAAGCCCGGCAGGTCCGAAATAATGTCTGCATGAGCATTTTGCATCATGGAGAGTGTCGCAAGCACAGTGGCAATCAACCGACGTTTCATAAAGACTCCATACTGTTTTGGTTCCGCAGGCAGTAATCCAAGGTTCGTGCCGCCTGCGGGCGGCCTCAAACACCGATAAATTTGTTTTAAAGCTGGTCACCTGTCTCATTGTTGGACAGGGGGCGCCCAGGGGCACTTCCGATTATCTTGCGCGGGACAAGACCGTATGAGGACGCAGATACACCTTACCGTCGTCGTCATCTCGAACCGAGATCAAGCCACCGGCATAAGCTCCTTCTACACGGCCCGCATAGTAGCGGCCATTGCTCAGAGTGGACAGAACACGATCACCGCGGCAGAACCCGTTGGCACATTTCATCTCTTTAAATACGACATTGTGCTGACGTGCATAGGATTTACCATCATCGTCATCGCGCACATAGATCAGACCATTGGAATAAACACCCGTCACGGACCCGAAGTAGTACTTGTCACCGGACTTCGACATCACACGGTCTTTAATGCAAAGACCTGAACTGTGGCACTGCACGGACTTAAAGACGATCTCTTTTGTACGGGAGTAAACCTTACCATCGTCATCGTCACGCACAAGGATCACACCATTGGAGTAGATGACATCGATAACGCCACTATAGTATTTCGTGCCATCACCCGACCGGGAAAGAACGCGGTCTTTCACGCACAGGGACTCCAGGCAGCTCAAGCGGCGATGAATGACCTTGATATCACGGAAATAGTCCTTGGAATCATCAGCATCACGCATCTTCACCATGTTGTTGGAATAGATCGCAATGATCTTACCCACATAGGCCTTGGCTTGAGAACCCACTGGATAGGCCATGACCTCCTCACCTTCACACAGGCCGTTAGAAGCGCAGGAAATGCGTTTACCCACAGAGGAAATATCACGAACGTAGGTTTTGCCATCGTCCTCGTCACGAACCAGGACTTTGCCATTGCCATAAACTTCGACAACACGGCCGTCATAGTATTTGCCTTGAGAACTTACAGACACCACCACGTCACCGGATCTCAAACGAGTGTCCACCGGACGGCTTGGCTGAGTTGGCTGAGTCGGACGATTCGGCTGCGACGGCGGGGCCACAATCACCGGGCGCTGCACAGACATGCGAGGAACAGCTCTGTCCCCCACGGCTTTCAAAGAAATCGTCGCGGCATGGGAATAAGACTCCATACGCAGCTCAATAGTGCGAATGTCGTCATTGATATTCAGGTTTTCAGACGTCAACTGGGTGCCCGTCTCCAGAACATTGCTGTTATGGAACTCACGGATCATGTAGCGCTGACCACCCACGGTCATCACGGTCGCTTCATGGATTTTCAGACGGCTGGATTGCACGGTCAGTTCCAGATACTTCAGGTTTGTCGGCTGCACCAGATTAAAGCGATAGGCTTCACCGCCGGACTTGCGGCTGATCTGATCCAGGTTCGCCACGTCGGTATACTGACGGGTCACACCTTCATTGGGCATCGGCGGAGGAGGCGGACGGAACGTCTGTCCTTGAGAACCACCGTCCTCAAAGCCCGGCAGGTCCGAAATAATCTCAGCGTGAGCTGAGGCCTGAATCAAAGTCACAGCGGCAAGCAAACCCGCCACCCATTGTGTGTTCTTCATGGAAACGCTCCTGTTTTAATAGACAGAGCGAATTATTCCAAAGTTCGTGCCTCCACAATGGTTCCTAAATAAGCTCTAATTTTGAGCTCGGCATTTTTTACTGACTCAGAATTAGACAGCAGGTCCTTTTTCGGCGGCGCTCCCAAGTCCTCATGGGAACTGTGTTTTTGCAGCTTTCAGAAAGAAAACGGGTGACCCCGCAAAGGGTGCGATAGCAATTGAGGATCACATCAAGGAGTCACCCCATGAATTCATTTAAAAGCCCCTCCCCGGCCCTAACAACCCTGGTTGCCGCCTTGGCCGCGACCCTCGCCCTGACGGCCTGCAGCCCACGTTCTTTCGGGCCCGCAGCGGAAGAGCCTGCAGACACGTCCCAAACCGGAATTATTAACGGAGACCCGATTCGGGAACGCGGCACTCAAGCCGCCCGAAGTGTGGTGCTGATTGAGATGGTCAACAGACATAATCAGGTTCTGGCATTTTGCACCGGCACCCTGATCGCCCCGCAGACGGTGCTTTCCGCCGGACATTGCTTTGATGACAGCATCAAAGGCATGACGGGATTCAATATCGTTTTCACGAACAACTATGAAATCTTCGGCCGCAAGATGCTGGTGCGAGAAACCACCCGCCGGGGACTGGCGTACAAACACCATCCAAAATTTAACTCCACCAAACTTTATGATCATGACATCGCCATTGCGACCTTTGATGGTGGGATTCCGGAAGGCTATTCCACCGTCAGTATCGACACCGACACCAAAGGGAATTATTCCGGGCGAAGTGTTTACGTCTATGGCTTTGGGCGCTCTAAGGACTATACCGGTAAGCCCAATGAAGACCTCTTTGCATATCTGGGGCAGCTTCACCGCGGCGTCATGCAGATTGATTCCCAGTTCAATCGCTACGGCGACCGTTACTGGTTGAATTCAAAGGTTCCGGTGTTCATCTGTCAGGGGGATTCTGGCGGGCCGCAGTTTTCACATGAAAACGGCGTGCTAAAAGTGATCGGGGTCAATTCCGCAGTCTATGGCAAACGCCTGCCGAACGGACAGGTCAGTTGTGCTGGCATCGCCCAGGCCACCAAGGTGGCACCCTTTGCACCGTGGATCAAAACCACGCGAGCTCAGTTGCTGCAAGCTACCACTGAATTTTCGGGAACATTTTCAGAGCATTGATACGCGTCTGTTCACACAATTGTTCAAGGCTGATCCCTTTAAGGTCAGCCACGAACTTCGCCGTGTGAATAACATAAGCCGGCGTGTTCTTTTTCCCGCGCATTGGGATCGGCGCCAGGAACGGTGAATCGGTTTCCACATGGATACGGTCCAGCGGCAGCATCTTCACTGTCTCGCGCAAAGAATCGGCACTTTTGAAAGTCACCACGCCGCTGATGGAGATATTAAATCCCACATCCAGAGCCTGACGAGCCAGCCATTCCGTGCCGGTAAAGCAATGGATCAGGCCATTCACTTCACCTTTGAATTCTTTTAAAATCTCGATGGTGTCCTCTTCCGCATCGCGGGTGTGAATTTCCACCGGCATTTTGGTTCGGCGGGCGATTTCCAGCTGTGCGCGGAAGGCTTCCTTTTGAAGTTCACGCGGGGAATTGTCGTAATAATAATCCAGACCGATTTCACCGACAGCCACCACACAAGGCTCAGTGACATGTTCTTCGATGAATTTGCCGGCGGCTTCTGTATAGGTGCCACCGTCATGAGGGTGAACGCCCAGTGTGCAATACACTTCCGGGTAATATTTGCGGGCGATGTCCAGAACGATCGGATGGTCTTCCGGCTGGGTGCCGATGGTGATGATCTTCTTCACGCCCACGGCTTTCGCATTGTTGATAGCGGCTTCAACACCCTCTTCGAGCATATTCAAATGTGCGTGAATATCGATCCATTCCATACGGGAAGTATAACAGTCCCCACGGATTGTGACAATGCGCTTTACACTCTGGACGTGACGTAGAACTCTTCGATGATCAGCTGTGGATCACGATTGGCAGCAAAGGCCTGCTCCACCTGCAGCGCTTTCTGAATCAAATTCAGAATTCGTGGGCGCTCCAGCTCTGCCAGGACCTTGATCAGCGGCGCCTGATCCAGATTCACAATCTGAGTTTTGGCACCCTCTTGCAGGCAAATAGCATCCTTCAGGAAGCCCACCCAGTAAGAAATTATGCGCTGCCCTTGTGCGCGGTCTTTGAACTCGGTTCTCCATAGTTCATTCAGCAGGAAATCGTTATCCTGAATAAACAAGGTCAAAAGCTCGACTGCTTTTTCGCGAACCTCTTGTTCAGGACCTTCCTGCAACTGAGCCAGCTTTTCAAAGCTGCCCCCCGCCGCTTTCAAAGCCCAGGCTGGTGCTTTCACGCGCTTCCCCAAATCTTCCTGAGTCAACGGACGGAATTGAACAATGCGGGACCGGGAACGAATCGTCGGCAAAATCCCCGCCACACTCGGAGCGATCAAAAAGAAGAACGTGCCTTCAGGGGGTTCTTCCAAAGTTTTTAGCAGTGAATTGGCCGCTTGCGGATTCAGGGTTTGCGCCTGATCAATGATGATCACGCGATTGCCCGTCAGACTTTTTAAGCTGAGGAACTCCAGAATTTCTTTGGCCTGTTCCATTTTGATGTTGGCACCCGACGGCGCAATCACCTTCAGACCTTCGTGCGAACCTTGAGGAATCCGGAAGCAGGAGGGACACTTGCCACAACCACGCGGACTGGAAGGACACAACAGCGCCTGGGCCATGCCCATCGCTGTCAGTTTTTTGCCGATGCCGCCGGGACCGACAAACAAAAAAGTCTGGCCGGGCTTTCCGTTTTCGAAAGACTCGACCATCTTTTTGATTGTTTCCTGATGTCCTAAGACGAAATCCAGCATGCGGGCCATAGCGACGTCCTTACAGAACTTTTCGTTCAGTCAAAGACTGCAACAACTGTTTAAACAAAACTTCCGGGGTTTCACGCGCATCCAGCACGATCCACGAAGCGGCGTCCTCGCGGGACTGCTTCAGGAAGGACTGGCGAACGTTTTCATGGAAAGTATCGGCTTCAGATTCAATGCGGTCTTCCGTTTCACCCGTGACTGCCCCACGCCCTTGACGACGACGGCGGCTTTCTTCCACGGACAGATCCAACAGCACCGTGACATCAGCTTTCAAGCCACCCGTGGCAAAGCTATTCAACATCACCACATCAGCTTCCGAGATCGCACGCCCGCCGCTTTGAAACGCAACAGAGCTTGCAGAAAAACGATCACACAAAACCCAGGTGCCGGCAGCCAAAGCAGGACGGATCACCTGATCCACGTGCTGGGAACGGCTGGCTTCATAAAGCAGCAATTCCGTGCGCGGGGTTGGTGCCGGACCTTCTTTTCTCAGAATCATATTGCGGATTTCATCACCCAGCGGGGTTCCGCCGGGCTCACGGGTGCGCAAAAAGTTGATGGCTCTTTTTTGCAGCTCACGCTCCAACGCCGCCATCAAAGAACTTTTGCCGGAGCCGTCCAGCCCCTCAAATACGATAAATTTCATTTTGCACCGCAAGAAAGATTAGTTGAATACAGGACCGCACGCACGGCGTCCACCTACGTGGACTTTGTCAGATATTGCGCGGTAGACGTCAACAAATCGCATCGCGACAAGGCGCACAGAGCCCTTCACATCGCCTATTTGGACTCTGACGAATCCTTTGACCAGCGGTGACACGGTAATGCGGATCAAGGCCTGGCGCTCAAAGCGGTTGGTGAACGTCAATAGGTCCGCCAACGGTGGCGGAGGGAAGCCAAGACTGGAGCTCAACCCCGACGAGAAGAACTCAGGGGACGAGGTGCTGTACCCAGGAATTGCCGGAGGATAGAACGAAGTCCCCTTCAGAGTCTCAGCGCCATCCCGACGGCCCATGGTAATACCGGCTTTACCAACCACGCCCATCACGGTGATCGCGGCCTTGGTATTGTCGAACTTTTCAGAGTTGTGGAAGATCTCAAACACAAAAGCTTTTTTGGTTTTGTTAAAGGCAATGCTGAAGCCCACTTCGTCAGCTCCACCGCCCCCTTTGCGCAGAACCCCGGCTTCGGCCAGAATACCCGCAGAAACACTCAAACCAAATTCATTGGAATCAATCACCAGTGGCGCCTGAGACCACAACTTGTAATCCAACCCGCGCAGAATGCTTTGCACAGCCTGCTGGCTGCGCACTTGGAAGGTTCTTTGCGCCTGGGATTCAACAACAGTCTCTTTCCCGAAGGCTTTTTTCACTTTGATTTTCACAAAACTCAGACCGTCGCCCACCAGGCTTCCGGCACCGTACACAAATTTGGTGGAATTCAGAATGCGCGCAGCATTCGTCAAAAACATCAGACGCATTTCATGGAATTTTTTGCGGCGGTCTTCAGGAAGACTTTCAAATGGTTCCAAAGGGTCGGTTTCAGCCACAGAACCACCACGGGCGATGATTTGTTCACGGACTTTCTCAGGGATCTTCAGACCCAAAGATTCTTTCATCAGCTCGCGATCCGGGGTCGTTTCAAATTCGTAGATCTGCTCGCCCTTGCCGACCTTGATCAGCAACTTGTCCTGTTGGGCGATCTGCGCTTTTTCAAGCGTGCTCTCTACGACTTCCGTTTCAATAGACGAAAGATCTTCGGCCCAGGCAGGGACCCAAGTTGAGACAAGCAATGCCGCAAAGGTAAGGGAGCGAACTACGTTTTTCATATTGAGCTGTGAAAAATGCAATCCCAGGACCGGGCTTTTAGCAATGCTAACTATATGATTTCTCGATTTTTTGCTGTCTAAGGCTTAGACGGCGAGCCCTAGCCCGCCACCAGTTCGAGCTGAGGCGTGGGACCCCTTAAAACTCAACAACCCAAGTTCCGGCCGAGGTTTTATTGAACTTGTACATGATCAGGGGATGCTCAAGGGTTTCCGGGGTCTTCCCGATCTGCTTGCCAATCCCGTTAACGGCTTCAGCAAAGTTGAAACTGCGACTGCGGCCCGGATCCATTCCACCCGCGATGCGGGCGAGGGTCATTCGCAAGGACGGCGGATAGGTGTTCACCACCACGACGGCGGTGGCTTTGGTTTCGGTCAGAAATTTGACCTCCACCACTTCCACTTCGGATTTTTTCAGCATGAATTCCTGATAGGACTTGTTCAGCCATTCGGATTGTTTGATGGAATCATCCGCTTCGATTTTCAACTGCTCCTGGAACTTCTTTTCCCCCAGCTCCAACGCGAGCTTTTTGATGGTTCCCTCCTGAGTTGTACAGGAGGACAGCAGCACAAAAAATAAGCAGGTGGCCAGACGGATGGAGTTTTTCATGTCTCTATGGTGATCAATAAGCGCTCCAGACTCAACAGAGTCGTGACTTAACGCGTTAGGTCGCCAGAATCAGGTCACTTTGGGGTGGACGAAAACCGCCATTATCCATATATTTGGGGGTCTTTGGGAGATTACATAAAATGACTACATTTATCGGCGTATTGCATATCATCGTAGCCCTTGTTTTGATCATCTTGGTTTTGATCCAAGATTCCAAATCTGATGGCGCTCTGGGCATGGGTGGATCTTCCGGTTCCAACTCTTTGTTGGGTGCAACTGGCGCTCAGTCTTTGGCTGGTAAAATGACAGTATGGGCAGCCATCATCTTCGCAGTGACTTGCCTGGCTTTGGCGACTTTGACTTCTTCCAAAACCAAGTCCGTTGTTGACAGCCTTCCGTTGCCAACAGCTCCGGCGCAGGAACATTTCCCAACAGAAGCTACTGACGCTGCAGCAGGTGCTGCGGCTGTTCCAGCTGCAGAGACTGCTCCGGCAGCAACTCCAGCGGCTTCCCCTGCTGCAACAGCAGCTCCTGCACAGAAGTAATTTTAGTGCCTTCCTGACAGGTTCTTCGCTATAGTTTTCCTATGGCGAAGAACAACTGGCTGATTCCATCTCTGATTATCGTAGGCGTATTAAGCGTCGCCCTTTCTCTCTTCATCTCAACTCAGACTGAAAAAACCAAACCCGGTGCCCGTCCTTTGGCGCGACTGGAATTGAATCTGGGTAAAGTCTTCGTTCTTCGCAACAACATGACCAACAAAGAAGTCCTGACCCGCAAGGCGACTTTGTTTGCGCTGGATTCCGTTGAAACCAGTGTCGATGGTGATGCGACGATGGAGTTTGATTCATCTTACCGTATTCGTGTGCTGGAAAATTCTTTGATCACGCTGGATGAGGAAAACGAACGCATTGTTCTGATCATCAAGCGCGGTGATCTGCAGGTTGAAAACTATGGCCGCGAAGGCAGCGTTTACATCTCGAAGGACGGCGTGCGCTGGACGGCCACTGATTACGAAATGAATTACAAAAAACAGGCCCCGACCGAAACTCTGCCGGAACTGGCTCCGGCGGAAACACCGATGGCAAATCAAAAACCGGTGGAGGGCCTGACGTCCGAGTTCATTCAAGACACTCTGAAAACCCATCGCAGTTCGTTCTTTAAGTGCTACACACAACTGCTGCAAAGAACTCCGGGTGTTGTCGGCCAGGCTTCGATCAGCTTCACCATCGAACGCACAGGTAAAGTCAGCCAGGCCGACATTGCCAGCAGCAGCCTGAATGACCCTCAATTCAAAAAATGTCTTCTGGAATCCGTACGCCGTGTGGAATTCAAAGTCTTCGGCGGTGATCCGATCACCACTGTCTTCCCTCTAAGATTTGAATAAAAAAAGGGCCTTCGAATGAAGGCCTAGCGATAGTCGTGCAGATAATCAATGCGGTCCGGAATCCAGGGTTCATGCACCCCTTCCATCTCGTACACCCGTCCGTCATCCACCAGCTTCTCTTTGAGTGGCGCAACACTGGGCTGATAAGATGAATGCAGCAGACCTTTTTCGATAAAGAACGGACGGACTTCGTTGTAAGCGCGTTCACCCAAAACCCCGCGGCGGATGAATTCATCAAAACTCTTCATCAGCTCTTCCGGAGTGTAGCCATAATTATAAACCATATCCTGGATCACGGCGTAGATTCCGTCCAGATTCAGACGGCCGTCCTGATACATATCCAGCGCCACTTGGAACGTGTTATAAGTCGCCAGCGTACGGCGACCGAACTTCAGATAGTAGTCCGGGTCCGTGTCGGTGGCCAGGTTGATATAGATTTTTTCCACCGGATCGTTTTCTGGAATCTGCGCCTGCAGCTCCAGAATGGTGTTCACCTGCTCGCCCGTGACGTTCAGCTTTTCCAACGTCGTGCGAATGTCGTTGGTGCCCAGACGGCGGGAACAAATATCCGAATAAAGATTATAGATGATCGCATCGGTTTCACTGTCATCGCCCCAGCAGATCTGGCGCACGTTTTCACCCAGACGCGTGCGCAACTGCATCAGCGCCTGCAGCTTGTAACCCACCTGCTTGGTCAGACGCCAGAAGCGGCCCGGGCGCAGGTTGGCCAGATTGTCTTTATAAAAACAGCCAAAGGGACGGATGTTGTCCAAAGAAAACTTTTCCGAGATACGTTCTTCCATCTGTGGCGGTGAAGCTGTGATGAAATAGATCGGAAAGTACATGTAACCTTTTTGTTGCTTGCGGTATTCAGACAGGGACTGCAAAAGCGTGTTGGTGCCGGGAATGTTTTTCTTGTTCAGGGCACGTTCCAAAATGGTGGTCATCAGACCCGACAGGGAATCAATCGTGGTGTCCAGATAGGTCTTATCCAGGTCCCACAAAAAGACTTCCTCGTGACTTTTCTCCATGCCCTCGGACACGTAACGGAAAAAAACCACATCCCCATTCATCTCACTACGATCACGCCAATCAGCCATGACTTTATTCTGACACAGGCCCACGGCTGCCGCAATTGAGATTAGAAACAGCCCGTGGTATTGACCGGTTCTGCCATCTGACGGCAACGAACCTGAGCTTTGGAACACTTCACACGCAGGTGGAAGTGATTGTGGTGGTCCTTTTCGGGAATCAGGCGGCGCAGCGTCTGAGCCGCAAGGCTTGAGTTGTCACCCTTGGTCAACTCGCCCTTGGCAATGGCATGACTGCACAGGGCCTGCTTCAAAGCACCGTGAATAAAGATACGGTCAATAAGCTGAGTGCCCACCACCTCTTTAAACAGTTTCCATTGAGGCTCCAGCATCCAGTTGGCGTGAGGTTTGTTCACTGCCACAGCGGACGCGAAGTACCCTTGGAAGGACTTGTTGTTAAAGAAGAAAGCCACGTCCGCGTCCAGACCATTTTGATGGGATTTGTGGGAACCCAGCTTACCCCCCGCCTCACGGGACAGATCGCCCACAGACAGCTCGTAACCCGGGATTTCTTTTTTCGTCAAAAGACCCATTTTCACAATAATGTACGCCAGCTCATTGGTCGCGAAGTGAGTTTTTCTTTTCGGACGAATGATCTCATAGCCTGTCGGAGCATGGGCCTGCTGGTAGGTCAGCATGTTCGCAGCATTCTGCAAACGGCCCGCATTCACCGGTCCGATAGCCTGACTGACTTTGTTCACAGGCGGAGCTGTCTCAGGCACACGAGGCTGACCGGTTTTTGGAGGATCCTTTTTAGGCTCCTCACGCTTTGGAGGTTCTTCTTTTTTTGGTTCCTCTTTTTTTGGTTCCTCTTTTTTCGGTTCTTCTTTTTTAGGCTCGTCCTTTTTAGGAGGATCTTTTTTGGGATCTTCCTTCTTAGGTGGATCGGCCTTGGGAGAATCCTTCTTAGGTTCGTCCTTTTTCGGAGTGTCCTGCTTTGGCTCCTCTTTTTTAGGCTCTTCTTTCTTAGGTTCTTCCGTTTTTGGAGCTTCCGGCTTTTTTACTTCCAGAATCTTTTCGATGTCATCGGCAACGTCACCGACGTAACGGCCTGGCTCGCCCTCGACTTCATCGTGCCCGCCCTCGATCTCAGATTCTTCGTCTGCCGGCAGTTCTTCTTCACCCGGAATTGGTTCTTCCGTCGCCGGACTGACGTCATCCTGCAGAGACTCCACCTGATGGTGATAAACGATGCCCTGATAATAAACGTAGATATCAATGAAAGATGAGCGGCATCCGCCGTCAACACTCAGACACGTGGCCTTCGCCGCCACTTTCAAATCCTGATTGTCCTGGGTTTTGGCTTTATAGGTTTTCAGGGCGATGAATCCGTAAGGATCCAAGATACCCGCAAGGTCCAGCTCCACGGTCTGAACTGATTTTGCACGCACCGGAAGGAATTCGATTTTTCCCTTCAGGGTCATGCCTTTGGTCGTCTGATCAAAATTGACACTCAAATCCTGCACCCGAGTGGAACCGCGCACGACTTTGTATCCATCCTCGTCTATCACATTGGGTTGTGCCGGCTCATAAGTCGTCACGACCTCAGACCCCTGTTCACGGGTGTCCGGAGCACAGGCTGCCAGCATTGATAAGGAGCTTAAAATGATGAGGGCACGCAACAAAGTCTTCATCCTGCCGGGAACATTGCAGGATTCATGCTTTCGGGAGCTGCAATATAAGCGGACTTCCTACTGACGGACTGTCAAAGTTTTAGATAGATATGACAAGAAGCGGTCCCGCAGCTCGCCATTGCGGATTTCGTACAGATTTCCGTGACGTCCGTCCGGGATCAGCCAAAGTTCTTTCGGCTCGGCGGCGGCTTTATACATATTTTCAGTAAATCGCGGCTCTACCGCTTTATCAGCCGTGCCGGTGATGAATAGCAACGGGATGGGTGACAACGACGCCAGCGACTGCGGGGCGTATTCATCACTGACCACCACCGACGACAAGGGCTGCAGGATCCATGTGAACCAGTGCCGGTTCATCACGCCTTTGGCCATCCCCTGATAGGAATCAAAACTGGCTTCGACGACCACATTCCGCAAAGGAATGCGGCCTTTGATTTCTTCTGCGGTTTTCAGTGCGATAATTCCGCCCAAGCTGTGCCCGTAAATTATCAGGGGGCGCGAGTCCTTTTTCTGATGCAGCCATTCCGCCGCTGCGACCCCCGCCGCCACGGTGTTTTCCGGGGTCGGGTAACCGCTGGACTGCCCATAACCAGGATAATCAAAGATAAAATAGTTATATCCTTGCGACGGCAGCCATTGAAACATCAGAAAATGCGACGTCAGGTTTTCGGCGTTGCCATGGAAAAACAGCATCGTGCCTTTGTTGTCAGCATGTGCAGAGGCAAAGTACCAGCCGTGCACTTTTTCACCTGTGGAGGTGGTCAAATACACATCTTCAGGACTTAATTTAATCCGGGCCGGATCAAAGAGCTTTTCTTTCATCGGGTAATAGAAAAATGACTGACACCCGGTCAGCAGCATCGTCGCGATGCATCCGAAAAAGAAACGGCGAAGGCCCGAAAACTTTGTCATACTGGAATCATGAAACGATTCGAACATCAATGGCAAGACTATAAGTGGGTCGATTGTGAAGCTCCTTCGCAGGAGGATCTGCGTCAGTTGGCCGAGGAATTTCCCATTCCCCTGCAGGCCCTGACGACATGTCTTGATCCCGAACATTTGCCGATGTGCACGTTCTATGAAAAAGTATGCTTCTTCATTCTGCGCCATCATGATGTCCAGGCAAAACCCAAAGCCGGCACCATGCAGGAACTTACCACCAAAATCATTTTCTTTGTGGGTCAGGATTTTTTGCTGACGATTCACCGTGTGCCTCTGGAATGCATTTCAATTAAAAAAGACAAAGTCGCTTTTGAACAGCTTCCCCTTTACACCCTGGTGAAATCGCTGTGTGTGCAAACTGTGAAAAGTTTTGATGCGCCCTTGGATGTGCTGGATTCAAAAACCGATGTGATCGAAGAGCGTGTGTTTGCCCTTAAACGCCGCACGATCCTGCGCGAAGGTTATCACATCAAACGAAAAGCCGCGTCTTATCGCAAGATTTTCAAATTCACCGCCGATGTCTTCAGCAAGATTCATCACCACGAAAACATTCCTCTAAAAGACATACAGCAGGTGCGTGAGCCTCTGGAAAAAGTGGCCTTTTACGCCGATGACATTTACGAGGAAATCACCGGACTATTGAATCTGCACCTGTCCTTGATGTCACAAAAAACCAATGAAGCATCTTTCCGCACCAACGAAGTGATGCGGGTGTTGACTGTGCTTTCCCTGTTCTTCTTGCCTTTGAATTTCATTGCCGGGGTTTACGGAATGAACTTTGAAAACATGCCGGAACTCAAAGAGCCCAATGGCTATTACGCAACCTTGGCCTTTATGCTGATGGTGGTCGTCGGCATCACATGGTGGATCTATAAAAAAGGCTGGCTGAAAAAAGAAGAACTGTAAAAAGCAGGCCCCCAGGGCCTGCTTTGACTGCCAGCTAAGTCCGAGCCCGGGCCTGCACGAAGGAATAAAAGAACACGGCGTTCGGATCACTTGCGACCCGCGCCATTTCTTCCTTCACACCTTCAACCACTTCCTGAGAAATGCATTTGGCTTCCACCAGTTGATCGCTGGCGCTTAACAGAAGCTCAGTCCAGTATTCAATACAGTCTTTACGTGCTTGCGGATAACGATTGTCCAGGAACCAGGTTTTGATCTCGGTGTGGATGTCATGATATCCGAGCTGCATAAAGAAGTTCCCCAGCTTGGCTCCGACAAATGGATCCCCTTTTTGCTTCAGTTGATATTCATTGAAGGCCATCCAGTACTTCCACACGTTCGGCGAATACGGATCCAGGAAAAAGGAAGCATTCATCACTTCAGTGGCATAGACCCTGTCTCTTTATACACATCTAAAAAGGAAGCATTCATCACTTCAGTGGCATAGACCACGGACCCAGGGCGCAACACCCGGCGCACTTCCGACAAAACCCGAATCGGATCCGGCACGTGCTCCAGAATCCAGCACAGGAAAGCCCCGTCGAAAGAGTTCGCAGAAAAGTCCATCGCCGTGGCATCCATTTCCTTGAGCTCAAAACGCTGTTCGGCAAAAGGCAAATGACTTAACCGGTGTTTCGCCGCAGAAAGTTGTTTCGTGCTGCGATCAATGCCGGTCAGCTTCAGATCAGGAAAACGCCGCAGAATGATTTCACTTTGCGCCCCAACACCACAGCCGACTTCCAGCAAATCTTTGACGTTGGATAAATTGATATTTTGATAAACCGTGTGTTCACCGAAGCGCGCCTGTTTGCGCAAACGATCTTGTTCTTCTTTGGTGAACCCATGCAGATAAGGAAAATCAGCCATCGAAAGCCCCCTTCGGAGGTGAAGCTTCTATTTAATAGCTGAGCCCCCGATTGCTCAAGCCCTCTCACTCTGCGCCAGCACAAAGCAAAAGTTGCCATGCAACAAACTTAAGAAGCCTTAGCTCTATTCACCAGCGCAAATTGAGGCCCTCTTCTGCGGGCTGCCTATTCACAGGCAGCAACGCAGCGACCTCCGTGGGCGCCACGACGGCGCGCACCCGCGCGAAAGCGCGGGCCACGGCCGAGCCCGGACGGCGTGTCGCGGAGTTGTTGACTGGGAATAGACAGACCGCAGAAGAGAGCCGCTAGAATCCTTCCCAGCGTACATTGACGCGGGGGAATTCGATCCAGTCTTCATTGGAGGGGAAACCGTCAGGGCGAGGCTCGGTGCCGCCCTTGAAACTTAGGAAGGCCGTCAAAGCACATATAAAGGCTTCGAAGGCGTGATTGTTTTCGATCATCAGCTTCACGTCCTGATCGTACACGAACGCGACGTTGTGCGTGCTCAATGCGTGTAGAATTTCGCGACGACTTTCATCGCCGCCGATGGCGTGTTTATGAAAGCGCAGATGACTTTTCATCACATTCAAAGAACGTCCCAAACGCCATACCGAAAGTTTGGGGAAGACCTCGATGCACTTGGCCTTCATGCTGCGTTTCAGATACATGGCCCGCGCCAGTAAAGGAGCCGTATTCGCCCCCATGGCGTGCTGAAGGATGAAGGGCTCTTCCAACTCGGAAGACACATACATCTCCACACAGCGCTGGGTGTACGGAGTGAACAGCTTGCGTGGTTTTTTCTTCTTGTGCAGTTTGCGGGTGTAATCCCACATCCATTTGACGTGGGGCTTTTTGCAATCCTCGATACTGGTACAGCAGTCATCCGACTGCAGGCACACCGGCAGATTGAAAGGCACATCAAACGCGATCAGATCAATTTCATTGTGATACTGACGAATCACTTCCTGAATTTTGAAGTCGGCGGAATGAACTTCGTCGCTCTTGATTTTTTCCACCAAGCGCGACAGGAAGATTTTTTTGTGTTTGGGATAGTATTCCAGAACGGCCAGGCAGGCCTTGTCGGTTTTACCGCCCCCCAGGGACAGACCGATGAAACGATGAACATCTCCGGCATGCGTCGCCGAAGCCGCAGTTTTTTTAACTGCGGTCTTCTTCGTCGTCTTTTTCTTTACAGGGGATCGACGGGTTTTGCGTCCATCACCTGGAAGCCGGCTTTTTGGCATGCGTTGGCTACTCCCTCACGTTTATCCGGAGGACACCAGACCAGAACACAGCCGCCGCCCCCAGCTCCACAAATTTTAACAGCCTCGGCCCCATTCTGCAAAGAGACTTCCGCAAGCTTGTAGATCTCAGGACTTGAAAATTCCGGGGCCAAGCGGACACGGGCTTCAAATTCGCGTTTAAACAACCCGCCCAGGTCCTTCCAGTTCCCGGCACGAATGGCATGCTCGGTTTCAATGGCAATACCTTTGAGATCCCGCAGGGCCTGTAATGTTCTAGGATCCTTAACAACGGAATCCTTCATCACTTCAAAGTTGTTAAGACCCGAATGATGGGCCTTGCCGGTATAGACCAGCATGAATTTTTCAGCCAGCGGCGTGTGGGACACCGGAAGCACCTTTTGTTCGATGCCGTCATAGCTGTAGTGAAGAACATTGATGCCACCGGAAGCCGCCGGATAATAATCCTGAGTCCCGGTTGGAGTGTTCAGAATTTCGGCCTCGATATTGTGAGCCACATGAACCATATTGTGCACGTCTTTGAATGGCTTTCCACAGAACTGGGCAAAGGCTTTCATCAAGCTGATTGTCAGACTGGAGCTTCCGCCCAATCCCCCGCCCACCGGACTTTGCGAAGAGGTCTTCAAAGTGAAGCCCTGCTTGGGCATCCAGTAACGAAGCTGCGTCTGCAGCAGAATCATCTGGGGATCGGTGTCGGCCAAAGCCTCTTGCAGGTTGCTATAGGCCTTGCGCAATTTCAAGTCAGCGGATTCCAAAACGATGGTGGAATCATCATGCGGAGTCAGTTCCGCCACCGTGTAGATATCAATGGCCACGTTCACAGTGGAAGCCCCATTGATAAACAAATAAAGGGGCCACAAATCCAATGTGCCCCCAGCCAAATCCACACGCGTCGGAGATTTAACTACAATCTTCTGCATTACTTTTCTTTCTGCTCGGCCATCATGGCCTGCGATTCTTCTGCTTCACTTTTTTTAGGTTGTTTCGGTTCGGACACTTCACGCAAGTCAGCCAGACTGACTTTGATAAAACGATCCAGCGCGCCCGCTTCCATTTTCATTGCCTGAGCGGGTTCAGAAACCTTGGCAAAGATGCCAAGGTCTTGAGCCTGCCCCACTTCGGCCTTCCATTTTTTGTCGGCCATCGTCAGATCCATCACAAACAGATTCTTCAGGGCCGGAAGTTTGCCCTCGACGATTTCAGAGGCCTTGGCATCTGAAATTGCTGTCAGGAATTCACGCACCTTGTTTTGATCGAGCTTCAGGTCCTTCTGCGCGGGCGCCACCCACTGGCCTTCCACACGGCGGATCTCCAAAGACTCCACCTGGTTTTTCAAACGGACTTCGTCCACGCTGGCAATCTTATGGCGCAGGAAGCGGCGTTCACGGAAATCCATGACACCTTTGTTCACGCGGTTTTGCCATACCGAATTCACCACCAGGACTTTGTTTTCACCATCACGGCGGGCAAACACGTTGTCTTCAAAGTTGCGTTTTTCAGAGATCTCAAAGACATTCTGGGTGCCCGCGGTGGTCTTGAAAGTCACTTTACCTGCAGGCTTATCCAGCCCATACAACGACCAGTTGATGCTGTCGCCTTCGGCGGCGGTTTCAATGATACGTTCTGGGAATGCGCCTTTGACAAAATCGTCCACGGCGGTGTTGTCAGCCTGATCTTTCAAAGGCTCTTCCATATTCCAGCCGTCCACCGTGCGCTTCAGAGTGATTTTCTGATCCCCTTTTTCGACCTGAACCCAGTCCACTTGTTCAAAATTGACGGTCATCAGGCGCGCGTCCATCGAACGCTTTTCTTCCATCTTTTTTTCGTGGAAGAAGTCATAAACCGCATAACCACCAAAAACCAGCAGACAGATGACAAGAATTGAACGTCCTTTGAGTTTCATTACGCATTTCTCCTTCTAAGCCACAGACCGATGCTGGTGCCCAACAAAAGAATAGGAAGTGGGATGATGAAAGCAAACAAGAAAAGACCAAACTTGGTTTCTGTCATGATCATTTGTGTCGCCAGAGGCTCTTTCGGCGTGATGCTGATCAGGCTTTCCTCTTTGGCCAGAGCCGCAATGGAATTCAGCACTAGATCCCGGTTTAGGTTCTGATAAAGCATCTGATTGGTCAGGAAATCCACGTCCCCTGCCACGATCGCCGTAAAGTCCTTGGCGTTATCATCTCCGGCCCACTTGCCGCTGACTTCATCCACCAGAGCATAACTGCCCTCTGGGCCTTCGCCGCGAATCTGCATGGACGGGAACGCCATGGCATTGGGAGCGGTGGAAACCAGTTCATCCACAACCACGCCTTTAACAATATCCACTTTTTTCAAAGACTGCGGATAACGGAACAAAGTCACTTCCGAGCGGCCGAAAGGTTTTGTGATCTTGTTGTTCATCGAGAAGATCACCCCCATGGTTGGGCCCTGATTAATGCCTTTACCCATGACAGTTTCAACCTGATTCAGGATGTAGTTGTTTTCAAACTGCACACCCATCTTGGCAACCAGCTTTTCAAGACCTGCCGTGTTCTGGGATTCAATCGCCAGGAACAGACTGCCTCCATTTTTCAGGTATGCTTCCAACGCGTCGATTTCAAATGCCTGGAAACCCTGAACCGGTCCCGCGATCACGATAACATCGGCATCATCAGGAATTTTGGCATTCTGGATCAGGGAAAGTTCTTTGACCGTGTAGCGGTTGTTTTCCAGCAACGACTTCAAAGAACCCAGCCCCAGAGCCTCCTTGTTTTCGCTCAAAGCCTTTTCCCCGTGACCGACGGTGAAATAAACAGTCTTGTTCTTTTCGCGCGTCACCTTCACCAAAGCACTGGTGAAATCCTGCTCGTCGATTTTTTCGATGCGATTGCGGCGGCCCTTGTAATCCAGGAACACCACGCCGCTGCCCTTGTCGACACCAAATTCCTGTGCCAGGTCCGGGCGCTCATTCACTTCCACGAAATCCAGCTGCACTTTGCTGCTGTGATCCTGATATTTTTTGATCAGCTCGCGGAACAGACGACGGTTTTCTTCGTTGCCCTCGACACCTTTTTTATAGAAGAAATAAACTTTCAGATCTGAATCAAGCCCCTTTACAAGCTTGATCGATTGCTCAGACAAAGTGTTCACTTTGGCGGAAGAAAAGTCCCAGGTCTTGGTGTGGCGAGCACCGATATAATTCACGGCCCCCAACACTGCCAGCAAAAGGATGATCAGCATCCCCATGCTCATGCCTTCTTTCGTTGTCTTCATGGTGAAGAACTCCTTAAAGAAGGCACGGTCCTTGATAAGCCCGACCAGAACAAATACCACCGCCAAGCCCAACGCCACCCAGCAGAACGGAACCCAGTCACCCAAAAGGTAACGAGTGATGGACATGGCGACCAAAGAAAACCCAGCGAACAGGAAAGAAATTTTGCTCAATTTACTCATGACTTATCTCCAACGTGAGGATTCAACAACACGCTCTGCCAGGAAACAGAACAGGACAATAATACTGAAGAAGAAGACCAGCGCATTCGAGCGCACGGTGCCTTCCACCAGACTGGAAAGATGACTGCTCAGGGAAACATGCTCGAAAATTTTACGAGCCGCTTCGCTGTCCATGACCTCGGTGCCGATACCGACAAACCAGATGGACACGTTAAAGATCACCGACGCCACATAAGCCACGATGCTGTTTTCTGTCAAAGAAGACGCAAACAAATCCATCGCCGCATAAACCGCGCCGACCAGGAAAATCCCCAGAAAGGCCACGACCAGCGGGCCCCAGTTCACGGTTGCCAAAGTGGAGGTCGCCAGCGGATACAGCAGCGCCAGCATCACCAGCCCCCCTACCGCGCCAAGAGCGGCCAGGTACTTGCCCATCACGATCTGCAGGGACGTCACCGGAGAAGTCAGAAGCAGGTCAAAAGTGCGAAGCTTCTTTTCCTCTGCAAACAATTTCATGGTCAAAGCCGGGACCACAAAGATCAAAAGAAGATTCAAGTACGACAACTGACGCAGGAACACCCCATAATGAATGTTCAACTGGTTCTGAGGAACCCCCTGTTGCATCACGTAGTTCATCAAAAGCTGTGAAAACAGATTCAACTGAATCGGGTAAACCCAACTGAACACCAGACTCATCAGGAAGCAGATCACCCAGAACGTCGAATTGAAGTAAAAACCTTTCAGCTCTTTTTTAAAGATTGTCATTGTTGGATTCATGCTTCACCTCCACGATCCTGCTGACCATATGTGAGTTTCAGGAAGACATCTTCCAGATCGCGCTTGGCCTGACTGAGCTCAAGCAGTCCGTACCCGGCCGTCACAAGCTGGGACGAGACGTTTTCAACGGCCTCTTCGCCGCCCTTCAGGTCAATATTCCATTCCTTGCGGGAAGCCCCCAACTGAACACCCGTCACCGCCCCGACGCCGGAAAGAACCTTTTTCATGTCTTCCACGTCCTTGCGCAAGCGCACGTGCAGGCGCACCTGGCCTTTATCCAAAGCAGCCAAGTTCTGGATGCTGTCTTCCGCGACGATCTTGCCTTTGTTGATGATGATCACTTTTTCGCAAGTCGCTTCCACTTCCGGCAGGATGTGGGTGGAAAGGATGATGGTGTGCTGGCCTTTTAAAGCTTTGATCAACTCACGGATCTCGGCCACTTGTTTTGGATCCAGGCCCACGGTCGGCTCATCCAGAATCAGAACCTCAGGATCAGACACAATCGCCTGAGCAATGCCCACACGCTGCTTGAAACCTTTGGATAAATGATGAATCAAACGTTTTTGCACATCGCCCAGATTGGTTTTTTCAATGGCGTTGTTCACACACGTTTCGATTTTTTCTTTTGGCACTTGCTTCAGGGCCGCTACATAGCGCAGATAATCGCGCACGAACATGTCCGCATAGACCGGTGGAATTTCCGGCAGGTAGCCAATGCGCTTTTTGACTTCCAAAGGATTTTCAAAAACATCAAATCCTGCGACGGAGGCATTGCCATGACTTGGAGCCATGAAGCCTGTGATGATTTTCATTGTCGTGGATTTGCCGGCACCGTTGGGACCCAAAAAGCCCACAACATCACCCTTGGAAATTGAGAAGTTCAGTTTGTCGATGGCCCGTCGGGGACCATAATCTTTGGTGAGATCTTTGACTTCAATCACGATGCAATCTCCTCTGTAATCTAGAGGAAAATGTTAGACCGAAAAAACCCCAAAAGGTACCTGCTTACTTTTTCCGAAGCGTCGCGGCGTAAGAGCTTAATTCAGGGTCAGATTGAACGATTTTTCCGAATGATAGGTGACGCGCCCCAATTTGTCGCCCTTGATCGGACGGACAAAGCGGCACTCGACGATCACCACCGCCACTTTTTGCCCGACCATCAGGGATTTGGACGACAGAGATTCACGGGCCACCCAGGCTGCGACCTCTTGCACCTCGGCCGCAGTGATTTCCTGCTCGCGCTGGCGATGGATGATGGCGTGTGCTCCCGGATAATCTTTCAGATGCAGCCAGTAATCCCACGCTTTGGCCTGGCGAAGCAGCGCCAGATTGTCAGCACCCGACTTTCCGCAATACGCCAAAGCGCCGGAATCCAGGTGCAGTTTGCGGCCCCGCGCATCGGCCTTTTTCATCAGGTCCACCAAGACAGGTTTGCTTTGCTTCGCCGAATAACGAGTGGCTTCGAGCTTCTGGATTTCGATCAAAAGCTCATCCAGGCGTTCGCGGGCACCCTCTTTTTTTCCGACCATCTGTTTGGCTTTGGAAAAACAGTGTTCGATGTTCCAGCTTAAAGACTGCTTGCGATCCACACAGGACTGCAGATCCTCAGGCACATCCAGGGTTCCGTGAGTTTTCAGATACTGGCCGGCCTCGTACCACAAAAGCTCACGATCGCTTTCGATCTGCTTTTGGATTTCACTTAAGGCCTTGCGCTTTTTTTCCAAATCCTTTTGCTTCTGCTTTTCCCATTGGGCGACCGGATCCAGGTTCGTTGGCTTTTTGCCACCGGATTGCTCTGCCAGCCACTCTTCATGGATGGCGGTCAGATCGCGCGGCTCGGGGGGATTTTCCACCACCGGAGCTGGCGACAGATCCAGAGGCCGATCCCACGCCACCTGTTTGCCATGAGCTTTGACGATCAAATTGCATTGTTTCGGAATCAGGCGAATTTCAAGTTCGCAGTCCATCGTGGCATTCTTTAGCTGCAGACAGACCACGCGGCCAAAGGCCTCTTGAACGGTCATGGAAGTAACATACAAATTGCGAGCATGAGAATTCAGGAAAAGACTGACCGGCTTGGTTTTCGGGCCTTTTTTAAACGGGCACTGATCCTCGAAAAGCAGCAGCATCGGGGTGTTTGGCACAAGGTCCAGTATCATCCAATACATGGTCCCGCGCAGGTGGAAGCCCAAAGCCAGACCTCGGTCATTGACAAGCACGTCCTGCAACTGGGCGCCGTCCAAAATTGGAGCAAAGTAAGAGACGAAATGCTGGAGTTCTTGCTGGGTCAGGGCTTTCATTGGTCCAAGTCTCTCATCCTTTGGGCCAAATTTCTATGGGTGATGCTCAGGTTCGAAGAAGGAAAACCGATATTTGAAGGGTATGAACACAGATATGCTGCTAAAAATCGTAGAAACACAGCTTCAAGAGACTCAGAACATGCGCGAAAAGACCCCGGACTTTATCCGCAAGGTTGTACATCTGTACACGCTGCAACTGATGAAAACAGGCACCATTCCACTGGAATTCATGGAAGATGTGCTGGAAGACATTGAAGCAGAGACCATTGAAATCTATCGCAAGAAAACCTACGGTTTTTTGACCTTGGAAGAATATCGCAGGCATAAATTCCGTCAAAAAGACGACAACTAGTCACCTAAAAGCGAACTGCAAAGTTCGCTTTTTTTATTCTTCAACCTTCTCGATCACCGCAAAGTACAACGGACCAAAACCACACTGATCCGGCATGTACGCCACGCCCAGCTCCGTGCGCTCCCCACCCAGACCCAAAGGTGCTTCCAGCAGTTTCACCGCTGATTTTTTCTTTTTCAAAAGCTTGCGAACCACATCATCGTTTTCCGCCGGACTGATAGAGCAGGTGGAATATACAATGCGACCCCCGGCTTTTACCGCCAGAAAGGCTGCCGCCAACAAAGAGTACTGCCTTGCCGCCAGATGTTCGGTGCGACGCGGACTCCATTCGTCCTGAGCCGCCTGATTTTCCAGAATATGGCGCTCACCGGAACAAGGAGCATCCAACAACACGCGGTCAAAGCTGCCGGGTTCTTTCAAACCAAACTGCACACCGTCTTTCCCGGTGACCCACACGCGGTTTCGCACCTCGCGCGGCACATACTGCTGAATCACCTTCTTCAGGCGTTCACGACGTTCCGGCGACAGGTCATTGCAGAAGATCTCACCCTCGTCCCCGAAAGATTCAATCATCACCAGACTTTTCCCGCCCGGGGCCGCACACATATCCAACAACCGGTCCCCCGGCTGCACGTCCAAAGCTCGCGCCACCATGACGCTGGCCGGATCCATGATGTAAATATCCAGCAGCTCATCAGAATTGCGCTCGGGCTGACAGCCGTGAGCCGGCGTCAACCAATGACAGCCAGGAAGCTCGGCCTTTTCCGGAAACTGAGACCAGGATTTGGTGCTTTTATCGGAAGGGCTCCAGGCGTTCACCCGGGCGACTTGTTGTTCGCGGGTTTGCAAAGCGGCGAAAAGGCCCGCCCAACGGGAGCCATAGACTTTTTCAAAATGACGATAAAAGGGATGATCGGTGTTCATCCCCCGGATTTTACTTTCGGATCGGGAAAGAGCAAATAAATTCAGATCCCTGGTCGACAATACTTTTCACCGCAACCGTACCACCGTGACTTTGCATAATATGCTTCACAATGGCCAGCCCCAGCCCCGTGCCCCCGGCATCGCGGGTGCGCCCCTTGTCGATGCGATAAAAGCGCTCAAACAGGCGATCCAAGTGTTGCTCAGGAATCCCCTGCCCGTCATCGATCACACGCAGGATGATGTATTCTTTGATATCGCGTTCCCAGCGGATCTGGATGGTCTTGCCAGAGGGAATGTATTTCACGGCATTGGACACCAGATTGCGCAGGACTTGTTCCACTTTGCGGGCATCGGCCAAAAACGGGGGAACATCGCCGTTCACACGGATGGTGATGTTTTTTTCCGCCGCCATCACGGCCAGCTCTGAAACCACGTGCTCAGAAATCGCCAGCGGATGAATCATTTCAAGCTTCAGCTCAGAATTTGAGGCTTCCAGCGTGTTGATGCTAAGCATGTCATTCACTAGATCCATCAGGCGGTCAATATTTCGAGACACGATATCCAGGAACTTTCCGGCCTGCTGAATCTGGCCAGTTTTTACGTCCTCTTTCAGTGTGTCCACATAGCCCTTGATGGACGTAAGCGGCGTTCGCAGTTCATGAGACGCGTTTCCAACAAAATCCATGCGGATCTGTTCAGCCCGTTTCATCTCGGTGATGTCGTGGAAGATCCCCACGACGCCGTAGATTTCCTGGGTCTTTTCATTGCGGATCGGATTCACTGACACCGCAAAGAAACGCGGTTGATTGTCGATCAAGGTCGGAAGCTTCACCGTAAAGCGCTGAACTTTGCCGATCTTGATGGTTTTGCCAAAGCCTTCCAACACGTCGGAAGAGCGAATAGCATCCTTCAATCGCAGAATCTGACCGTTCAGAAGGTCGGACGACAGGAATTGCGGACGACAGGAATTGCGCGGCAAATTGAGAATTAAAATAAAGAATCTTTTCATCAAGGCTGACAGACACCAGCCCCTCGGCCACGGCGCTCATGAAGGCCTGGGATTCTTCCTGAGACTGCAGATAACGGGCTTTGCGGTTTTTCATCTTGCGATGAATGCGATCCAAAGCCAATTCCAGTTCAGAAATATCAGCGGTTTCGTCGTCCGCCAGATCGTCTTCTTGTTCTTTCACCAGACTGCCGAAGGTGCGTTTGCTGGAAATGCGCAATGCTTTCAGAATCACGCGATGAATGGGTTTTGCAAAACGATAAGACGTGATGGCCGAAACCAGAATGCTGAAAACCAAGAAATTCAACAGGGCTTCGTTATAGACAAACGGACGAACCCCGTGACGAACATCGATAACAGAAATGACGGCCAGATACAGACCATTGAAGGCCACTACCTGCCAGGAGAAGTAGCGCCAATAAACTCGCCATGGAAATCGGATAAATCGCTTCATGCGATATCTACTTTAACCCGATATCCAACGCCACGGATAGTCTCAATACGGTCTCCCCACTCCCCTAACTTCTTGCGTAATCCGAAGACATGAGTGTCGATAGTGCGGCCAACCACGTTAATACCCTCGCCCTGAATGTTTTCAATCAGTTGTTCGCGGGTCAAAACGCAGCCGTGATTCTGAACCAACGCCCCCAGCAGCTTGAATTCCGAAGGAGTCAGGTGCAGAGGCTCGTTGTTGTAAGAGATCTCGTAAGACTTGAAGTTGATTTTCAAACCCATCAGGGAAACTTCACCGTCGTCAGCCGCTGTGGGAGCAGCGGTCTGAACCTGAGACCTGCGCAAAAGAGCCTTGATGCGAGCAATGAAGACGGAAGGATTGAAAGGCTTGGTCATATAGTCGTCAGCCCCTTTTTCAAGGCCGGCAACGATGTCCTGAGGTTCGGTTTTAGCGGTGACCATCAGAACTGAGGCCCCGGTGTTTTTGGCTTTGATTTTGTCGACGATGTCGACGCCGCTCAAGCCCGGCAGCATCCAGTCAAGGACGAACAAGGAATAGTTCTGGCGATTCATTTCGTTCAGAGCTTCTTCGGCGGAAGCACATTCGGTCACTCGGTACCCTTGACGGAGCAGGTGCAGAGCCATCAGCTCCCGGATTTCCTGCTCATCTTCCACCACTAGCACATGAACTGAATTATCAGCCAAACTTTCCTCCGTGTCGGACGTCCTTGCCAGTAAAGGCAAAGATCACGTCTTCTGCGATATTCGTCGCGTGATCTCCAAGACGTTCCAGATTTCTCGCAATCAAAATCAAATCCATGCCCGCTTCCACATCATCAGAGTGGGCTTTCATGTGCGCCATCGCGTCCTGGAAAACCTTGTTTTTCAGAGCGTCGATTTCGTCATCCATCAACAGGATCTTTTTGGCCTGCTCAACGTCACCACGGACGAAGCTGTCCAAAGAGCCCTTCACCATACGTCCGGCGATTTCAGACATTTTCTGAATGTCGCCCAACTGCTGCTGGATGGGTTTGCGCCCCAGATAATCCTTCCCGGAGTAGGAGATATTCACGGTCTGATCACCCATGCGTTCCAGATCGTTGTTGATCTTAAGAACGGAAATGATCAAACGCAGGTCTTTGGCCACCGGGCCCTGCTTTGCCAGGACGTGCATGCAGGCGTTGTCCACGCGGATGTGGTCTTCATTGATCAGTTTCTCGATGTCATGAACACCGCTGAACATATCCACATCACGGGACAACAAAGCCGCGGTCACCTGAGCCAGAGATTTTTCAACATGGCCACCCATCAGAAGAATCATTTTTTTCAGGTCTTCCAGTTGAATATCTATCGCTCTTTCCATGGTATCCACCTTTAGCGCTTGGCTTGATTTATAATGATTTGAAAAATAAAGACACCGCTTAACACGGCATCTCTATTGATTCTAACAGAAACTTAACACACTCTAGAACAGAACCTGAGCGGCCAGCTCCAGCTTGGATCGCTCGCGGGCTCCCGGGGCGAAGTCCTCACCGTATTTGGTGTGATCAACCGCCAAGGCCGCCTTAATATCATCCGTCACTTGATAGCCCAAAGCAAGAATCGCGGTCTGCAAATCCTTGCCGTCCTCACCAACGACAGGGTTCAGATAATCATAACGCACCAAAATCTCCGCCTTAGGCCCTGTATGCACCACGGCGTAAAGACTGGCACCCTCGCCCCGGACGGACTGACCACTGAGCGCCGTCACATCCACCCCTTCCGCCATGTCATAATCGCGGATGGCATCGGCCGGGTCCTTGGTGGCAAGGTATTCCAAAGCCACCATCCACTCGTCCTCTTTTTCATAGGACAGCAGCCCCTGGATGCGCTCCTTCAGGCCCACGTCGGCGCCGTAAAGATCGTAACTGCCCCGGACATAGCTGAGACTCAGGGACCACGGATTCCATTTAAAGATTCGCGCAAAAAGAGTGACTTCTTTGTGCGGCCCCTCTTCCTTTTCCTGCGCTCCCTCCCCGTTGGTCAGATTAAGTGCCCATTCGCCATAATCATGGGGAAGCTGGGACATGAAAGACACACCCAGGTCGGAGTACGAAAGGTATTTCCACTTTTCAGTCATGGACCAGGCGGTCTGTCCCAGGAAGCGGTATTGGTAATTCTCGTATTGAGCCTCTTGCCAGGTTTGCGGGATCAAGCCAGCGCGCAAAGCATGCATGCCTTCAAAGACACTGACCAGATCCAAGTAGGCCTCGCGAACACCGACATCAAAACGGTTCGGGCTGATGTTTTTTTGCTCAGAGCCTTCCATTGTCACGACCAGCAGGTTGTCCTCTTGCAAGGGGATGTGAACACCCAGAAACAGGGACGGAACTTCAAAGGCCGAGTTCCCGCGCTCGCCAGTTGGCAGATTCCAGACAGAGGCTGTGGCATCCAACTCACCGGTCAGCTCAATCTCAGAAAGAGCCAAAGCCTGCGTGGACGCAAAAAGTGAAAATAAAGAGCCAAGAACGATTTTTTTCATGTCTCTCATGCTGCCATCTTTATATACTGTTGCCAAGGAAAGGGAGCTTTACGTGTCACGTCGTATATCCGCCATTGATATCGGGTCCAACGCCATTCGCATGATGATTGCCGACGTTCATGAGCAAGCTCCGCACCTGCATATCGTGAAGAAGTACCGCGCCGCTGTCCGCCTGGGGCATGACGTTTTCACTCAAGGGGTGATCACGCCGGCCTCTTTGGACATCGCCAAGGCCACCTTTCAGCGCTATGCCCTGACCAACCGTGAACTGGGTGTGACCAAGTGCCGGGCGGTGGCCACTTCTGCCAGTCGGGAAGCGAAAAATCAGAAGGAGTTCGTGGATCTGATTTATAAAACATCGGGCATCAAGATCGAGGTTATTGATGGCACCGAGGAAGGTCGCCTGATTCATCTGGCTGTTCGTAAAGAGCTGGATCTGGACAACAAAAAGTCGATGCTGATTGATATTGGCGGCGGCAGTGTTGAGGTGACCTTTTCGCAAGGGCCGAAGATGCTGGCGACCAAGTCATTCCCAATGGGCACCGTGCGCGTGCTGGAAAATCTGGCCAAACGAAATCTGAATGAAAATCATCTGAATATCATCATGGGCGAATTCATCGGCGCTTTGGGCGAGCATATCTACAAGAACTGCGATCACGACCCGGTGGATTTCGCCATCGGCACCGGTGGCAATCTTGAATGCCTGGGTCAACTGAAGGGCGAGTTGCTAAAGAAATCCCCCCAATCATTCCTGACCCTGGCCGAGCTGACTGAAATCATCGACCGCCTGCGCACCTTCAAGGTCA